>CAZDGH010000058.1:0-4059 GCA_964504805.1 uncultured Myxococcales bacterium
ATCGGCCAGGCGTGCGTGCAGCTCCCCGAGGACCAGGGGATCGTCTTCCCCGGCGGCTACTACCTGCAGACCGGCGACCACAAGCTCTTCGCCGCCGACACCGCCGACCTCGAGCTGAAGCGGGTGATCCGCTCGCCGAACGGCGAGGACGTCCTCTACGTCTTCCACCACCGCGCGGACGGCCGCTACCTGCTCCTCCCGTACAACCTGGTGCGGAAGGAGATCCAGACGCAGGTCGACTGCCACGGCTACTCGGTGTTCGGCGACGGGCGCATGCTCGTCTTCCGCTCGACGACCGACGAGCCGACCCGCGTCCACGGGATGCAGGTGTGGCAGACGCCGTTCGTCTCCGCGGAGCACGCCGCGGCGGCGCCGGCCGACGGCAGCTACCTGGCGAAGATCGGCAACGCCGACCTCGTCCGCGGCGTCTCCGACGCCTACACGGTGAGGCGGCTCGCCGAGAGCGCCACGCCGACCCGGAAGACCTACGAGGACCTGATCGCCGCGGCGACGCGGGTCCAGGACGCCTACCCTTGGCTCGGGCACGCCGAGGTCGGGCTGAAGGGCGCCGTCGAGGAGGTGCGGCGCACCGCCGAGCTCGTCGTCGACGAGTTCGAGAAGGTGCGGCAGCTCGAGAGGCGCGCCGCCGACGCCCTCGCCGAGGCCACGGCGTCGCAGGCCGCGCTCACCGGGAACCTCCGGCCCGAGGAGCTCCGGGCGGTGGAGCCGTTCCTGGCCGCGCTCACCTCGCTCCGCAAGCAGCGGGGCCACCTGGTCTCGCTGCGCGAGGTCCGCTACGTGGACCTCGCGGCGATCGACGCGCTCGAGCAGGACGCCGTCGGCGCCTTCGACCGGGTGAGCGCCGCGGCGGTCGAGTTCCTCCAGAAGGACGAGGCGCTCGCGCCGCTCTCGGCGAAGCTCGACGAGCTGCTCGAGAAGGTCGGCAAGGTCGAGCGCACCACCGAGGCGAAGCCGCTCGGCGACGAGCTCGACGGCACCCACGCCGGCCTCGAGCTGCTCGGCGAGGTGGTGGGCGGGCTCTCCGTCGGCGATCCGGTGATCCGGGCGAAGATCCTCGAGGGGATCGGCGACGTCTTCGGGAAGCTGAACCGGGTGCGGGCCACCCTGGCGGCGCGGCGGAAGGAGCTCGCCGGGCGCGAGGGCCGCGCCGAGTTCGCCGCGCAGTTCCGGCTCTTCGGGCAGTCGATCGACAGCGCCCTCGCCGTCGCCGACACGCCCGAGCGGTGCGACGAGCAGCTCTCGAAGCTGCAGGTGACGCTCGAGGAGCTCGAGGGGCGCTTCGGCGAGCTCGACGAGTTCGTCGCCGAGCTGGAGAAGAAGCGGGAGGAGCTGCTCTCGGCGTTCGACGCCCGCAAGCAGGCGCTCCTCGACGAGCGGCAGCGCCGCGCCCAGAACCTCTTCGGCGCCGCCGAGCGGATCTTCTCGGGGATGGCGCGGCGGGTGAAGAGCTTCGCCGGCGAGGACGAGCTGAACGCCTACTTCGCCGCCGACGCCATGGTCGCCAAGGCGCGGCAGCTCGCCGAGCAGCTGCTCGCGCTCCAGGACTCGGTCAAGGCCGACGAGGTGCTCTCGCGGCTCAAGACCGCGCAGCAGGACGCGCTCCGGCAGCTGCGCGACAGGAAGGACCTGTTCGAGGACGGCCAGAGCGTCATCAAGCTCGGCGCCCACCGGTTCCTGGTGAACACCCAGCCGCTCGAGCTGACGGTGCTGCCGAAGGACGGCGCGCTCCGGCTCCACCTCACCGGCACCGACTTCTCGGAGCCGGTCGAGGACGGCGCGTTCGCCGACACCCGGCCCTACTGGGAGCAGCACCTCGTCTCCGAGACCGCCGAGGTGTACCGGGGCGAGCACCTCGCCGCGTCGATCCTCTTCGACGCCGAGGAGGGCGGGGCGGCGACGGGCGTCTCGCTGGCGAAGCTGCAGGAGGCGGCGCTCGACGAGGCGGAGCTCCTCTCGCTGGTGAAGCGGATCGCCGGCGACCGCTACGACGAGGGCTACGAGCGCGGCGTCCACGACGCCGACGCCGCGGCGATCCTCGGCAAGCTCCTCCACCTCCGCGCCACCGCGGGGCTGCTCCGGTTCGCGCCGACGCCGCGGGCGCTCGCCTGCCTCTTCTGGGCGTTCCACCCGGACCCGGCGGCGAAGGAGCTCGACCTGCGCAAGGCGCAGAGCCTGGCGCGGCTGCGCAAGGCGTTCGAGCACAGCCCGGCGGTGGCGGCGCTCGCCGAGGAGCTGGCGGGCCGGATCGGCGCGTTCTGCGCCGGCGCCCGGGTGCCGTGCGCGGAGCCGGAGGCGCGGCTCGCGGGCCGCTACCTCGCCGAGGAGCTCCTCGACGGCGGCCGCTTCGTCACCTCGGCCGGGGCCAAGGCGCTCGCCGACGGGCTCTACGAGGAGCTCGAGCGCCGCGGCACGCGCCGCGACCTCGAGGACGACCTCCGCTCGCTGGAGAAGCACGTGCCGGAGCGCTTCGCCCTGGCGCGGGCGTGGCTCGACGCGTTCGCGGACGATCACGCGCCGGAGTCCCGGCACCTCGTCGCCGAGGCGGCGGTGCTGCTCCTCACCGACCGGCGCCTCGACCGCGAGGTGTCGAGCGCCCTCACCGAGCTCGAGGTGACGGGGCTCCTCGGCGCGCACCCGCGGATCCGCGACGGCAAGCTGTCGCTCCGGCTCGACGAGCACGTGGCGCGGCTCGGCGAGCACCTGGCGACGCGGGTGCCGGGCTTCCGCGCCTACAAGGAGCGGCTGAAGGCGCTGCTCGAGCGCGAGCGGCGGCGGCTCCGGCTCGAAGAGCTGGTGCCGAAGGTCCTCTCCTCGTTCGTGCGCAACCGGCTCATCGCCGAGGTGTACCTGCCGCTCATCGGCAAGAACCTGGCGAAGCAGCTCGGCGCCGCCGGCGAGACGAAGCGCACCGACCGGATGGGCATGCTGCTCCTGCTCTCGCCCCCGGGCTACGGCAAGACCACGCTGATGGAGTACGTGGCGAGCCGCCTCGGCCTCGTCTTCGTCAAGGTGAACGGGCCGGCGCTCGGCCACGAGGTGAGGTCGATCGACCCGTCGGAGGCGCCGGACGCGACCTCGCGGCAGGAGGTGGAGAAGATCAACCTGGCGTTCGAGATGGGCAACAACGTGATGCTCTACCTCGACGACATCCAGCACACCTCCGCCGAGCTCCTGCAGAAGTTCATCTCGCTCTGCGACGGGCAGCGGCGGATCGAGGGCGTGTGGCGGGGCCAGAGCCGCACCTACGACCTGCGCGGCAAGAAGTTCTGCGTGGTGATGGCGGGCAACCCGTACACCGAGTCGGGCGAGCGCTTCCGGATCCCCGACATGCTCGCGAACCGCGCCGACACCTACAACCTCGGCGAGGTGCTCGAGGGGAAGGGCGACGTCTTCGCGCTCTCCTACGTCGAGAACGCGCTCGGCTCGAACGCCGCGCTCCAGCCGCTCACCACCAAGGACCCGAAGGACGTCCACGCCCTCATCCGCATGGCGCGGGGCGAGGAGGTGCCGTCGTCCGAGCTCTCCGGCGCCTACGCGGCGGTGGAGCTCGGCGAGATGGTCGAGGTGCTGAAGCGCCTCCTGAAGGTGCAGGCGACGCTCGGCAAGGTGAACGCGCAGTACATCGCCTCCGCGGCGCAGGACGACCGCTTCCGCACCGAGCCGCCGTTCAAGCTGCAGGGCAGCTACCGCAACATGGCGAAGCTCGCCGAGAAGGTCGTCGCGGCGATGACCGACGACGAGGTCGAGGCGCTCCTCGACGACCACTACGCCGCCGAGTCGCAGACGCTCACCCAGGGCGCGGAGCACAACCTGCTCAAGCTCGCCGAGCTGCGCGGGAGGCTCTCGCCGGCGCAGGCGAAGCGCTGGGAGGAGATCAAGCGAGGCTACGAGCGCGTGCAGCTCGCCGGCGGCCGCGAGGACGACCCGGTGGCGCGGGTCACCGGCACGCTCTCGTCGCTCGGGGACCGGCTGCGATCGATCCAGGAGGCGGTCGCGGCCGCGGCCTCGAGCGCCGCGAGGCCCGCGGCGCCGGCGCCG
>CAZDGH010000058.1:4069-19674 GCA_964504805.1 uncultured Myxococcales bacterium
GACCTTCACCACGCCGCATGGCGGCGGCGGGCCGGGCGCCGGCCCCGTCGGGGTAGGTCGCGGCGCCTTCGGAGGCGCTCGGGTCGCTGCGCCCGAAGCTCGACGAGCTGCGCGTCGCGATCGAGGCGGTGGCGAAGGCCGGGCCGGCGAAGGCGCCGGGGGCCGCGCCCGCCGCGGCGCCGGCCCCCGAGGCCCTCGGCCCGTACCTGGCGAGGCTCGACGAGGTGCTGCGCCAGCTCGCCACCAACCGCGCCGTCGCCGTGCCCGCCGCGGCGGCGCCCGCTGCGGCCGCGCCCGGCTCGGTGCGCGCCCCCGCCGACGTGGAGAAGCAGCTCGTCCTCATCGAGCACGCGCTCCTGCCGCTCGGCCGCGCCGCCCAGCGGAACCTGCAGGCCGGCGGCGGCTCGATGCAGGCCATCCGCGTCTGGCAGCGCGTCAGCGAGGCCCTCGAGCTGCTCCGGATGCTGCTCCCGCCGGATCACGATCCGGTGGCGGCGGCGCGGGACCTGCGCGAGACCGACGGCGAGTGACCGGCGCCGGTCCGGGAAAGCGCCAGAATTGCTCCATGGCGTAATGGTGGCGTAATATCTCGCGACATGGCCGGCGCCCGACCCCTCACCAAGGAGCAGGTCCACGAGGCCTTCCGGGCCCTCGACGGCAAGCTCCCGGTGCCGGCGCGGCTCATCATGGGCGGGGGGACGGCGATGACCCTCGCCTACGGGATCCCGGTCCGCACGACCGACGTCGACGCGTACCCCGCCGGCGTCAGCTTCGACGAGCTCGCGCCGCTGGTCCGGGAAGTCGCGCGCGAGCTGTCTCTTCCGGGCGACTGGATCAACCCGCACTACTCCACCTTCGCTCACGTGCTCCCCTCCGACTACGGCAGCCGGCTGCGCGAGGTCTTCCGCGGCGAGCGGCTCGTGGTGCAGGCGCTCGGCCCGGAGGACCTCCTGCTGATGAAGTGCTTCGCGGGCCGGGAGAAGGACGTCGGCCACGCCCTGGCGCTGCTACGGAAGAAGCCGGACCTCGGCGTGGTCGAGACCCGGCTCGAGGAGCTGCTCGCGAAGCGGACCCCCGGCGCGGAGAAGGCCGCCGACTTCCTCGACGACCTGAAGGACCAGCTCGGTTGAGGCCGCCCCGCGCCAAGGCCGGCCCGCGCCTGCGCGCCGCGCCCACGCCGGAGGAGCTCGAGCGCCTCTACCACGAGCTCGGCCGGCTGGGAGCGCGCGCCGAGGGGCGCAGCGCGCCGTGGCGCTACGGCGCGCCGGAGCCGGAGGAGCTGATCGTCCTCGCCTCGCAGGCGAGCCGCTACGACCCCCGCGTCCTCTGGATCGTCGTCGAGTGGCTGGCCCGATCGTACGACCGGCTCGACCCCCTCGTCCTCCGGCGGGCGCTGGAGCACTCGCGGTGGCCGGCGGCGCTCGGCGTGGCGTTCGAGTTCGCGCGACGGGCCCGGCCGTCGGCCGAGCTGTCCGACGTCGCGGACTTCGTGATGAAGCGGGTCGGGCCGGCGTCGGGCGAGCGCTACTTCGTCACCTCGCGGGCGTTCGCGGGCGGCGAGGCCCGGCGCGACGCCGAGGAGTCGCTCGCCGAGTACCGGCGCTGGGGCTTCCTGGCCCGGGAGGAGCCGCTGGCGAAGGAGCTCGGTCTGGTGGCGCGAGGCACGCTGGGGCCGGCGGAGCGGCGGAACCTGCTGCTCCGGCTGGCGCGGCGCCGGGGCGAGCTCACGCTCTCCGACTACCTGGAGGCGCTCGAGGGCCGCGCCTCGCGCCGGCAGGCGGAGCGCGACCTCGCGTCGGCGACGTTCCTGCGGCGCGTGGGGCGCACGCGCGGGGCGCGCTGGCGCCTCGACGAGCGGTCCGGCGCCGCGGCGGCGCCGCGCGGGATCAAGGCCGCAGGCCCACCACCACCGGCACCGCCGCCGGGTCCACGCCCGAGGCGGTGAGCACCGGCCGCTGCTCGCGGTTCTGCAGGCGCGCATCCGCGGCGACGCGGTCGGTGACGTGGGCGACGAGCTCGGCGAGGGTGACGCCGCGGTCGGCGTTCGCGTCGGCGGCGCCGCCGAGGGCGGTGAGCAGGTGGTGGGTGAAGAGGCCGTGGCCGCCGGCGAGCGCGGCGCCGGTGGTCTCGCGGGCGGAGGCGGCGGCGAAGCTGATCACGCCGGCCTTCGGGCCCGCGGCGACGACGGGCACGAGCGGCCGCGTGCCGGCGGCGAGGACGCTGCGCTCGCCGCCGCCGGAGAAGCAGGCGTCGAGGAAGACGAGGCTGCGCTGGCCGGGGAGCTTGCCGAGGGCGGCGTAGAGGTCCTTCACCGCGTAGCCGCGGGTCTTCAGGTAGGCGGGGTCGGCGTCGTACGGCACCAGGTACGTCTCGCCGCTCTCGGTGTCCGGGGCGCCGTGGCCCGAGAAGAAGACGTAGACGGTGCCGCCCGGCTCGCGGGCGTTGCGCGGCAGCCACTCCTCGAGGGCGCTCGCGAGGTCGGCGCGGCCGGCGCGCTCGCCGAGGAGCAGCTTCACGTGGGCGGGCGGGACGCCGAGGGTCTTCTCGGCCACGGCGGCGAAGGCGCGGGCGTCCTCCTCGGCGAACGACGCGGCGGGGAGCGCCTCGCGGTACTTCTCGATCCCGACGATCACCGCGAACGCCTTCGAGCCGTCGGTGGCGGAGGCGGGCGGCTCGCCCGGGACGGCCACGGCGGGGCCCGGCGCGGGCGCGGGCGCGGCGCTCTTCCCCGCGAGCCGGTCGAGGTCGAGGGTCGCGAGCTTCACCAGGATCTGGTCGGCGAACGGCTCGATGTTGCCGGTGAAGAAGCGATCCGACGCGACCCCGGCGGCCACCGCGTCGCCCCTGGGATCGGCGAGGGTCCAGGTGAGCTCGACGCCCCCCGGCCCCGCGGCGAACGTGCCCGAGAGGAACAGATCGGCGTCCTCGCCCTGGACCGGCCGCGCGAAGTTCTTGTCGAGGAGATCGGCGCGGACGCGGGCCGCGAGGAGGTCCCCGATCCGCGAGGGGTCGTTGTGCTGCTCGGCGGCGGCCCGCAGCTTCGGGTCGAGCTCGAGCGCGGCGGCCTTCGCCTGCTCGCGCGCCGCCTCCACGAAGCGCGGATCGACGTCGAACCGGACGGCGACGCGGGCCGACGAGGGCCTCGCGCGGCCGGCGATCGGGACGCGGGTGTAGCAGGCGGCGACGAGCAGGAGGGGGAGGGCGAGGGCGAGGCGCGAGCGCATGGAGGGATGCTACCTCGCGCGGGCGTCCCCATCGTCCCCCCGACGAGGAGGGCCGGGACGTGGCGCGGACCGAGGTCGCCGGGCAGGTGTCTCCGCCGCCGTGGCACGCCCTCGACGCGGGCGTCGCGCTCGAGCGCCTCGGCGCCGAGCCGGAGCGCGGCCTGTCGACCGAGGAGGCGCGGGCGCGGCTCGCCCGCCACGGGCCGAACGTGCTCGAGCGCGTCCGCGGCCCGCGCTGGTCCACGCTGGTCTGGCGGCAGCTCGACAGCCCGATCGTCTTCCTGCTCCTCGGCTCGGCGGCGCTCGCCGCGGCGCTCGGCAAGGTGCTCGACGGCGCGGTCGTCCTCGGGGCGGTGGTGGTGAACGCCCTCGTCGGCTTCCTGCAGGAGCTCCGCGCCGGGAAGGCCATCGAGGCCCTCGCCCGGATGGTCCCGCACGACGCGCAGGTGATCCGCGACGGCCGGGCCCGGGCTCTGCCCGCGTCGGAGCTCGTCCCCGGCGACGTCGTGCTCCTCGCCGCGGGCGATCGCGTCCCCGCCGACGTGAGGCTCCTCTCGGCGAAGAGCCTCCAGGTGGAGGAGGCGGCGCTCACCGGCGAGTCGGTGCCGGTCCGCAAGGAGCCCGCCGCGGTCGCCGAGGAGACCCCGCTCGGCGACCGCGTCGGCGTCGGCTTCGGCGGCACGCTGGTGACCGCGGGCAGCGCGCGGGCGGTGGTGGTGGCCACCGGCATGGCCACCGAGCTCGGCCGGATCTCCGACCTGCTCGGGGAGGCCGCGGAGCTCCAGACGCCGCTCACCCGCGCGCTCTCCTCGGTCGGCAAGCAGATCACCCTCGCGGTGCTCGCCATCTCGGCGGCGCTCTTCGGCGTCGGCTACGCCCGCGGCTACGACTTGCCCGACGCGCTGATGGTCGCCGTCGCGCTCGCGGTGGCGACGATCCCCGAGGGGCTCCCGGCGATCATCACCATCGCCCTCGCCATCGGCGTCCAGCGGATGGCCGCGCGGCACGCGGTGGTCCGCAAGCTCCCGTCGGTCGAGACCCTGGGGAGCACCACGGTCATCTGCTCCGACAAGACCGGCACGCTCACCCGCAACGAGATGACGGTGCGGGCGCTCGCCACGCCGTCGGGCGCCTACGAGGTCTCGGGCGTGGGCTACGCGCCGGACGGCGCGATCGCCTCGTCGTCGGGCCCGCTCGAGGCCGCGCCCGACGACGTCCGCGCGCTCCTCGAGGCGGGCCTCCTCTGCAGCGACGCCTCGGTCCACCTCCGCGACGGCGCCTGGCAGCTCTCGGGCGATCCCACCGAGGGCGCGCTGGTCGTCGCCGCCCGGAAGGCCGGCCTCGACCCCGACGCGCTCCGGCGCACCTGGCCGCGCGTCGACGAGCTGCCGTTCGAGCCCGCGCGCCGGCTGATGGCGACGCTCCACGAAGGGGCCGGGCGCGAGGTCCGGCTCCTCCTCGTCAAGGGCGCGCCCGAGGCGGTGCTGTGCCGGTGCGCGCTCGAGGAAGACGAGCGCGAGCGGTGGTCCGAGCAGGCGGCCGCGCTCGCGGCCCGGGGGATGCGGCTCCTGGCGGTGGCGCGGAAGACCGTGCCCGCGCGGGAGCCCGCCTTCGCCGAGGCGGACCTCGACGAGGGGCTCGAGCTGCTCGGGATCGAGGGGATGATCGACCCGCCGAGGCCCGAGGCGATCGAGGCGGTGCGCCGCTGCCTCGGCGCCGGCGTGGCGGTGAAGATGATCACCGGCGATCACCTCGGGACGGCCGAGGCGATCGGCCGGCAGCTGGGCCTGCTCGAAGAGGACGGGCGCGGCCTCACCGGCGCGGAGCTCGCGCGGCTCGACCGCGCGGGGCTGCGTCGGGCCGCGGCCTCCACCCACGTGCTCGCCCGCGTCGCGCCGGAGCACAAGCTCGCCCTCGTCCGCGCGCTGCAGGAGGAAGGGCAGGTCGTCGCCATGACCGGCGACGGCGTGAACGACGCGCCGGCGCTGAAGCAGGCCGACATCGGCGTGGCGATGGGGATCACCGGCACCGCGGTCTCGAAGGAGGCCGCCGACGTGGTGCTCGCCGACGACAACTTCGCCTCCATCGCCGCCGCGGTGGAGGAGGGGCGGCGCATCTACGACAACCTGGTGAAGTCGCTCGCCTTCGTGCTGCCCACGAACCTCGGCCTCGGGTTCCTGCTCGTCGCCGCGGTGTCGTTCTTCCCGGTGCTCACCATCGGCGGCGATCGGGTGCCGCTCATGCCGGTGCAGCCGACGCAGCTGCTCTGGATCAACCTCGTCGCCGCGGTGGCGCTCTCGTTCCCGCTCGCCTTCGAGCGCGGCGAGCCGGACGCGATGCAGCGGCCGCCGCGGGCGCCCGGCGCGCCGATCCTCGGCCGGTTCCTCGTCGTCCGCACCGTGCTGGTCGCGCTGCTCATGGCCGCCGGCGCGGTGGCGCTCTTCCTCTGGGAGTACCGCGTCGAGGTCGGGCGGCGCGGCCACGAGGTCGCCCTCCGCGAGGCGCAGACGATGGCGGTGACGACCCTCGTCTGCTTCCAGGTCTTCTACCTGTTCAACTGCCGCTCCCTCCGCGGCTCCGTCCTGCGGAGCGGCTTCTTCTCGAACCCGGTGGTGTTCGTGGGGATCGGCGTGCTGCTCGCGCTCCACGCCGGCTTCATCTACCTGCCGTTCATGCAGAGGGTCTTCGGCACCGCCGCGCTGCAGCCGGTCGCGCTCCTGTACTCGGCGCTCGCCGGCAGCGTGGTCCTCCCGGTGATCGCCGTCGAGAAGGCGATCCGGCGCCGCAGGCGCGAGGGCCGCGCCCGGTGAGCGAGGCGCCGCACGGCGCCGGGGAGGGGCGCCTCGTGCGCCTGCTCCGCGCCTTCGAGCGGGCGGTGATCGTCGCCCTGGTGGTGATGATGGCGCTGGTCGTCGGCCTGGCGACGGTGGAGCTCGGCGTCGTCCTGGTGAAGGACCTCGTCCGGCCTCCGGCGCTCCTCCTCGAGGTGCCGCAGCTCCTCGAGCTCTTCGGCCTCTTCCTCCTCGTCCTCATCGGGGTGGAGCTGCTCGAGTCGACCAAGGCGTACCTGCGCGCCGGCGTCGTGCACGTCGAGATCGTGGTCGAGGTCGCGCTCATCGCGGTGGCGCGGAAGGTGATCGTGCTCGACCTCGAGACCTACGACGGCGGCACGGTGCTCGCGCTCGCGGCGCTGCTCCTCGCCCTCGCCGCGGCGCTCCACCTCGCGCGGCGCCGCCGCCCCGCCGGACCGTGACCGGGGTATCGTCGCCGGAGCGGGGGTGCGACGTGGCCGAGGATCCGAAGCGCACGATGTTCGCGCGGCAGGCGATCGAGGCGTCCGACATGTTCGCGGTGCGGTTCCGCGACGAGCGCTACGGCCCGAGGAAGCGGCGCATGCGCCTCGGCGAGCCCGACGGGCCGAGCACCGACGGCGGGCGCAAGGCGCGGCAGCCGATCCTCCTCGAGGGCGAGGGCGACGCGCCGCGGCCGGTGGTGATCGGCTTCCTCGACGTGGCGCGGAAGGCCGCCGAGCTGCGCTCCCACGACGCCGCGAGCGCCGCCCACGAGGCGCGCCACGGGATGTCGCTCGAGGTCTCGTCGGGCGAGTACCAGAAGCTCCTCGGCCAGGCCGGCACGTTCCTCTCGGGCCTCGGCCTGGCGGTGACCACCACCGAGGCCGCGCCGGCGCCCGCGGTGGCGACCGTGCCCGCGGCGGTGGCGACGCCGTCGTCCGGCCGAGGCGGCGTCTTCGCGCTCGGCCTCGGCGTCGGCCTCCTCCTCGGCGGCGCGCTCGGCTACGGGCTCGCCGAGCTCCGGGCCGAGCCCGCGGTCACGGCGCCGCCAGCCGCCGCAGCACCGTGAGCGCGTCGGAGAGCACGGTGCGGTCGCACCCGGCGATCGACACCCGCATCCAGCGCGCGCCCTCCGCGGCGGGATCGCCCTCGAGGTGGAAGAACGCGCCCGGCGAGATCAGCGTGCCGACCTCGCGGGCGCGCTCGTAGAGGCGCAGGGGATCGATCCCCTCGGCGAAGCGGAAGCGCCGGAAGAAGCCGCCGCGGAACGGGCCCTCGAAGGCGCCGAGCCCGCGGAACGCCTCGGCCTGCACCTCGGCGAGCCGGGCGCGCCGGGCGAGCTCGCCGCGCAGGTGCGAGAGGTGGCGGAGGTAGGCGCGGCGCTCGAGGAAGCCGGCGACGAGCCGCTGCGTGCGCGCGTCCTCGGCGAGGTTGAGGGCGAACTTCCGGTTGCGGAGCGGCCGCACCATCGCCGCCGGCGCGATCACGAAGCCGAGACGCAGCGACATCCCGAGGGTCTTCGAGAACGAGCCGACGTAGAAGGTGCGCTCCGGCGCCAGCGCCTGCAGCGCCACCGGCTCCTCCTCCTCCGTCCAGAGGCCCTTGTAGACGTCGTCCTCGACGAGGAAGAAGCCGCTGCGCTCGGCGAGCGCCGCGAGCTCGAACCGCTCCTTGAGCGCGAGCGTCGAGCCGAGCGGGTTGTGGTGGTTCGGGATCGTCACCACCGCCGCGAGGCGCCCGCGGTGCACCTCCTGCCGCAGCCCCTCGAGGTCGAGGCCGTCGAGGGTGCGCCGCACCGGCACCGGCTCGAGGCCGAGCTGCCGCAGCATCGGGCCGAGCATGTAGTAGCCCGGCGACTCGACGGCGACGCGACGCACGCCGGTGGCGGCCGCGGCCTCGGCGCAGGCGAGGTTCAGCCCCTCGGAGGCGCCGTGGGTGACGAGCACGCGCTCGGGGTCCACCGCGGCGGGGCCGAGGATCCCCTCCTTGTGCGCGATCGCCTCCCGGAGCCGCGGATCGCCCTGCGGGTCCACCGCGCCGAACGGCCGCTCGCCCCGCGACGGCGCCCGGAGCGCGGCCTCCCACTCCGGCGTGGCGAGGAGCGACGCCGGGCCGCAGCCCGAGGCGAGGTTGTCGTCCTCCGGGGCGGAGACGACGCTGGCGATGCCGTGCTCGACCCGGTCCTGCCGCAGCTCCTCGAGCCGGACGAGCCGCGCGCTCGGCGCCCGGCGCGCCTTGCGCACGAAGAAGCCCGAGCGCTCCCGCGGCTCGAGCACGCCCTCGCCGCAGAGATCGTCGAGCGCGGCGATGACCGTGTTCTTGCCGACGCCGAGCGAGCGGGTGAGCGCCCGGATCGACGGCACGCGGGCGCCGGTGGCGAGCACGCCCGTCTCCACCAGGTCGCGCAGGTGGCGCTTCACCGCCTCCTTGCGGGAGGCGATCGGCTCGGGGCTCGTGAGGTGCATGGCGCTCCTCCTTCGTTCCGCCCCATGGTGCGCCCGGCGCGCGATCCGCGCCGGCTGTACCCATGGGTACAGGGGGACTGTACCCCGCGGCGTAGCCGCCGCTGGTCCCTGCGCCGCCGGATCGCCGCCGCTACCCTCCCGCACCATGAGCACCCTGGCCGCCGCCCCCGCCGCCCCCGGCTTCAAGCTCCGCGTCGCCCTCGCCCTCGGCGCGGTCTACGTCATCTGGGGCTCGACCTACCTCGCCATCCGCCTGGCGGTGGAGACGCTGCCGCCGTTCACCATGGCGGGCGCGCGCTTCGTGGTGGCCGGGGCGGGGATGTACGCCTGGGCGAGGGCCCGCGGCGCGGCGCGGCCGCCGGTCCAGGCGTGGCTCGCCGCCGCGGTGGTGGGCGCGATGCTCCTCGCGGTCGGCAACGGCGGCGTGGTCTGGGCCGAGACGCGGGTGCCCACCGCGCTCGCGGCGCTGCTCATCGCCACCATGCCGCTCTTCATGGCCGGCTTCCGCTGGGCCGGCGGCGAGCGCCCGAGCTGGAAGCTCGGCGCCGGGCTCGTCGCCGGGATGCTCGGCGTCGGGCTGCTCGTGCGCGGCGGGAGCGCGGGCGGGGTGGACGTCTTCGCCGCGGTCGTGCTCCTCGGCGCCGCCGCCTCGTGGGCCGCGGGCTCGCTCTACGCCAAGCGGGCGCCGCTCCCGGCCGATCCGCTCCTCGCCACCGCGCTGCCGATGATCGCCGGCGGCGCGATCCTCGTGGTCGCCGGCGCCGCGGCGGGCGAGTGGGGGCGGCTCGACCTCGCCCACGCCTCCGCGGCCTCCGTCGGCGCGCTGCTCTACCTGACGGTCTTCGGGAGCGTGGTGGCGTTCACCGCGTACTCGTGGCTGCTCCGCTCGGTGCCGACCTCGCTGGCCTCGAGCTACGCCTTCGTGAACCCGGCGGTGGCGGTGGCGCTCGGCTGGGCCTTCCTCGGCGAGGAGCTCGGGCCGGGCGGCCTGGCGGGCGGGGCCTCGGTCGTGGTGGCGGTGGTCCTGCTCTCCCGGCGCTGACGCTCCGGGACAGCGCCGTCCGGCGGGGGTAGGCTCCGCCCGCCGATGCCCCTCGTCCGCACCGCAGCCCGCACCGCCCTCGGCGCCCGCGAGGTCGTGAAGGATCTCCGGAGGCTCCAGGAGATCGTCCAGGTCCTCGCCCGGCACGGGCTCGGCTGGATCGTGGCGAGCGTCGAGGTGCCGGGGATCGGCCTGCTCCGGAACCTCGTCCCCGACGAGTCGCGCTCGACGCCGACGCCGGAGCGGGTGGCGGCGGTGATCCGCGACCTCGGGCCCACGTTCGTGAAGCTCGGGCAGATGCTCTCGACCCGCTCCGACGTGATCCCGGCGGAGTACGCCGCCGCGCTGGTGCCGCTCCAGGACGACGTCGGGCCGATCCCGTGGGAGGAGGTCGAGGCGCAGGTCCGCGCCGCCCTCGGCAAGTCGCCCGACGAGGCCTACGCGCGCTTCGACCGTACCCCGCTCGCCACCGCGTCGATCGCCCAGGTGCACCGGGCGGCCCTCGCCTCCGGCCAGGAGGTGGCGGTCAAGATCCAGCGGCAGGGCGTGCGCCAGAAGATCGAGACCGACCTCTCGATCCTCCAGTTCCTCGCCAGGCGGGTCGAGCGGCAGCTCCCCGAGGTCGCGCTCCTCGACGCGCCGGGCGTGCTCCGGGAGATCGGCCGGAGCATCGCCGAGGAGACCGACTTCCGGATCGAGGCCGATCACCTCGATCGCTTCCGGAAGAACCTGGCGCGCCAGCCGGACGTGATCGTGCCGGAGGTGTTCCGCTCGCACTCCACCGACACGGTGCTCACCCTCGGCTTCCTGGACGGCGTGAAGATCCGCGACGCCCGCGAGAAGGGCCACGACCTCCACAAGGTCGGCCAGACGCTGATGCGCGCCGACTTCCAGATGCTGCTCGAGGACGGCTTCTTCCACGGCGACCTGCACCCGGGGAACGTCCTCGTCCTCCCCGGCGACCAGGTCGGCCTGCTCGACTTCGGCATGGTCGGGCGGCTCACCGAGGAGATGCGCGAGAACCTGGTGGCGCTGCTGTTCGCGGTCCAGCGCCGCGACTGGCGCACCGTCGCCCGGATCTACTTCGAGCTCGCCATCAAGCCGGAGAACGTCGACTACGGCGCCTTCGAGCGGGACGTGCAGGAGCTCTTCGAGCGGCAGCTCGTCGGCCGCTCCATCGCCGACCTGCAGATCGAGGACTTCGTGCGGCGCCTCGGCCAGGGCGCGCTCAGGCACCGGGTGCGGCTCACGCCGGCGTACACGATGCTGTTCAAGGCCCTGATCACCGCCGAGGGCCTCGCCAAGCAGCTGCTCCCGGAGGTCGACCCGCTCCAGGAGATGATCCCGTACGTCGAGCGGATGGCGAAGGAGCTGTACTCGCCGGAGCGGCTCCAGAAGGAGCTGTTCTTCCAGCTCGTCTCCCTGCGCTACACCGCGCGCCGCGTGCCGGTGGTGATCGGCCAGGTCGTCTCCGATCTGCAGGAGGGCAAGCTCCGGCTCCGGGTGGCCGCCGAGGAGGCGCCGGGCGAGCGCCGCGTCATCGATCGCCGCGTCAACCGCGCGGTCGCGGCGGTGCTCGCCTCGGGGCTCGTGGTCGGCGGCGCCCTGGCGCAGGACGCCGGCGCGGCGCGGCTCCTCGGCCTCTCGCCGGCGGCGGCGGCGTGCTACGGCCTGGCGCTGGTGCTCGTCCTGTGGCTCCTCCGCGGCCTCTGGCGCACCGGAGGGCTCTGACGTGGGATCGAAGTGGCCGACGGTGATCGCCGTCCTCGGGCTCCTCGCGCTCGCCGGCTTCGGGCTGCTCTCGCTGAAGCGCTCGAACGCCGCGCGCAAGCAGGGACACGCCGCCTGCCTCGCCGCGGGTCACGACCCGGGCGTCTGCGACGCCTCGGTGCAGACGAACCACGGCGCCTGCCTCGACCTCACCTACGAGGGAGGCAGCCGCTTCTCGCGAGGGGCCGGGCTGAACGAGGCCGAGTACGTCCAGTGCGTGCTCGACGGACCGCAGGCCTTCAAGGCGGCGATGGTCGCGCGCCGCGAGGCCGAGGAGGCGAACCGCAGGTGAGCGCCACCGACGATCTCCGCGTGCTCGTGCTCATCGCCGGCAGGAGCCTGCTCCGGCACCGCGGCAAGACCCTGCTCGTCGGCGGCATGCTCGCGTTCGGCACGTTCCTGCTCGTGCTCGGGACCGCGCTGCTCGGCAGCGTCGAGCGCGCCATGGAGAAGAGCGTCACCGGCTCCCTGGTCGGGAACCTCCAGGTGTACGCCGCCGACGCCAAGGACCAGCTGGCCTTCTACGGCCCGGCCGCCGGCGGCCAGCAGGACCTCGGGGTGATCCCCGACTTCCCGCGGACGCTCGAGGCGATCTCGACGATCCCGCACGTCGTGGCGGTGGTGCCGATGGGCCGCGACCTCGCCTCCGCCGTCGGCGGCAACGAGCTCGACGAGCTGCTCGGCGAGCTGCGCGAGGCGGTGAACGCCGGGGATCCGCGGCGGGTGCAGCCGCTGGTGGCGCGGGTCCGGCAGGTCGCGAAGCTGATGGCCGACCAGTACGAGAAGCGGCTCCGGGTGGCCCGCGATCCGGCGGCCGACCGGCAGGCGCTCGCGATCGTGGAGCGGGCCGGCTCGGACGAGCTCTGGCGGTCGTTCGAGGCGGACCCGCTCGCGGTCCTCGACTTCCTCGACCAGAAGCTCGCGCCGCTCGAGGCCGACGCCCAGCGGATCTACCTGCCGTACGTCGGCACCGACCTCGGCGCGTTCGCGAAGCACTTCGAGGGCTTCGAGATCGTCGACGGCGAGATGGTGCCGGAGGGCGAGCGCGGCTTCCTCTTCGCCAAGGAGTTCTACGAGCAGTTCGCCAAGAACAAGGTGGCGCGGGAGCTCGACCTGCTCGAGAAGGCGCGGCGCGTCGACGGCAAGCGCATCGCCGACGACGGCACGCTGCAGGCGAAGGCGAAGCGGATCCGGCGGCTGCAGCGGCGGGTCGCCTACGAGCTCGACCCGGTCGCGGCGCAGGAGGTGGCGGCGGCGCTCCGCGCCCACCTCGGGCGGGAGGGCGGGCTGGCCGAGCTCCTCGACGCGTTCCTCACCGTCGACGACGACAACCTGCTCGAGCGACGCCGCCTCTTCTACGAGCTGATCGCGCCGCGGATCCGCCTCTACAAGGTGAACGTCGGCGAGGAGCTCACCGTCCGCGCCATGTCGAAGAGCGGCTACGTCACCGCGCTCTCGCTGAAGGTCTACGGCACCTTCCGCTTCCGCGGGCTCGAGGACTCGATGATCGCCTCGCGGTACAGCCTCGTCGACCTGATGAGCTTCCGCGATCTCTACGGCCTGATGACGCCGGAGAAGCGCAAGGAGCTCGACGCGATCCGGGCCGAGGCGGGCGTGCGCGAGGTGTCCCGCGAGGACGCGGAGGCGGCGCTCTTCGGCGGCGACGAGGCGCTGGTGGCCGAGGCCGCGCCGGGCGGCGCCGAGGTGCCGGAGAAGGTGGAGGTCGAGCGCGCGCGGCCGGAGGCGGCGTTCACCGCCGAGGACCTGGTCCACGGCGTGGTGCCGAACGCCGCCGTCGTCCTCGACGATCCCGCGGCGACGGCCGAGGTGCGGGACGAGATCCGGCGCCGCAGCCAGGCGCAGGGGCTCGGGATCCAGGTGGTGGAGTGGCGCGACGCGGCGGGCATCGTCGGCCAGTTCATCCTGGTGCTGCGGGCCGTGCTCACCATCGCGATCGCCATCATCTTCGGCGTGGCGCTGGTGATCATCAACAACTCGATGATCATGGCGACGATGGACCGGGTGCAGGAGATCGGCACCATGCGCGCGATCGGCGCGCAGCGCGACTTCGTGCTCCGGATGTTCCTGCTCGAGACGCTGCTCCTCGGCGCGGTGGCCGGCGCGCTCGGCGCCGGCGGGGCGTCGCTCCTGCTCGCGGTGCTCGGCGCCACCGGCATCCCGGCGCCGAACGAGGTCTTCGTCTTCCTCTTCGGCGGGCCGGCGCTGCACCCGGCCGTCTCGGCGACGAGCCTCGCGCTCGGCCTGCTGGCGGTGGTGCTCGTCAGCCTCGGCTCCACCCTCTACCCGGCGCGGCTGGCGACGCGGATCGAGCCGGTGGTGGCGATGCAGAGGCGGGAGTAGCCATGGGCCTCTACCTGCTCGTCGCCGCCCGCAACCTGCTCCAGGCCCGGCGCCGCACCGCGATCCTCTCGCTGGCCCTCGTGCTCGTCACCGTGCTCCTGGTGGTCCTCCTCGCCATCTCGCAGGGGCTCACCGACAACATGGTGCGCTCGGCGACGACGCTGGCGGCGGGGCACGTCAACGTCGGCGGCTTCTACAAGACGACGCCGAGCGACGCGGTGCCGGTGGTGCTCGACGCGCCGCGGGTCCGCCGGGTGGTCGAGGCCGCCACCCCGGGCCTCGCCTTCGTCATCGACCGGCAGCGCGGCCTGTCGAAGCTGGTGAGCGACACCGGCTCGCAGTACTGCGCGCTCGTCGGCATCGACGCCGCCCAGGAGCGCCGCCTCGCCGAGACGCTCACCCTCGCCGAGGAGGCCGACTACCGCGACGGCGGCTCGTCGGAGCGGAGGGGCACGCTCGAGCGGCTCGGCGAGCCCGGGACGGTCGTCCTGTTCGCGGCGCAGGCGAAGCGGCTCGGGGTGGTGCCCGGCGACCCGGTGACGATCGTCTCGGAGTCGATGAAGGGGGCGGCGAACTCCCGGGAGGTCACCGTCGCCGGCGTCGCCGAGGACATCGGCCTGCTCAGCGTCTTCAGCGTCCTGGTCTCGCAGGCGGACGTGCGGGAGCTGATGCAGCTCCGCGACGACACCACCGGCGCGGTGATGGTCTACCTCGACGACATCGAGGCGTCCGACCGGGTGCTCGGGGTGCTCCGCACGGCGCTGGAGCAGGAGGGCTTCGAGCTCCTCGACCACGAGGCGAAGCCGTTCATGCAGAAGCTCGACGACGTGGCGGGCGAGGACTGGACCGGGCAGCGGCTCGACCTCACCACCTGGCAGGACGAGGTCTCGTTCCTCTCCTGGGTGGTGAAGGCGTTCGACGGCGTCGCCAGCGTCCTGGTGGCGATCCTCTGCGCGATCATCGCGCTCGGGATCATGAACACCATGTGGATGAGCGTCCGGGAGCGGACCGGCGAGATCGGCACGCTGCGCGCCATCGGCATGGGCAAGGGCCAGATCCTGGCGCTGTTCCTCACCGAGGCGCTCCTGCTCGGCGCGGTCGCCACCACGACGGGCGGGCTCCTCGGCGGCGCGCTCTCGCTGGCGGTGGACGCGGCGCGGATCAAGCTGCCCTTCGACGCCGCCAAGGTGGTGCTGCTCTCCGACGTGCTCCACCTGGCGCTGCGGCCGGGCCAGATCGCCCTGGCGATCGTGGCCCTCACCGCCGTCACCGGCCTGGCCGCGCTGTGGCCGGCGCTGCGCGCGGCGAGCCTGCGGCCGGTGACGGCGATGCAGAGCTGAGCTGACGGCTACTTCACGCCGAGCAGCTCGACCTCGAACACCAGGGTGGCGTTCGGCGGGATCACGCCGCCGGCGCCGCGGGCGCCGTAGCCGAGCTCCGGCGGGACGGTGAGGCGGCGCAGCTCGCCGACCTTCATGCCGGCGACGCCCTGGTCCCAGCCCTTGATCACCTGGCCGCCGCCGAGCTTGAACTCGAACGGCTCGCCGCGGTCGCGGGAGGAGTCGAACTTCTTCCCGTCGGGGAAGGTGCCGACGTAGTGCACCGACACCTTCTGGCCGGCCTTCGCCTCGGCGCCGGTGCCCGGCTTCAGGATCTCGAACTTCAGGCCACCTGCCATGGTCGTCTCCTTGGCGCCGGCGTCCTTGGCCGGCGGCTTCTCGTCCTTGGCCGCGGGCTTCGCGGCCTCGTCCTTCTTGGCGTCGGCCGCGTGGGCCCCGGTCGCGGCGAGCGCGACGGCGGCGGCGGCGAGCGCGCCCAGCATGCTGCGCTTCATGTCCGATCCTCCCCTCTCGCCGGGGTCGCCCCGGTCGAGCGCGCGGACGCTAGCACCCCAACGCGGCGGTTGCCGCAGCGGCGGGGCGAGTCGGACCGTCCGGGGGGAGGCACCGCA
>CAZDGH010000059.1:0-19314 GCA_964504805.1 uncultured Myxococcales bacterium
CTCGGGCTCGGTGCCGTCGGCGTGCCGGGGCTCGAGCTCGAGCAGGAGCGCCGAGCCGCCGCCGCGGCGGCCGCCGCCGGGGCCGACGTCGTCGTGGGCGACCCGGTGCGCCAGGAAGACCGACGGCACCCGCAGCGTGCCGCCGTCCTCGGTGTCCTGCCAGAGCGGCGCGCCGACCGCGCGGCCGAAGGTGTAGTCGCTGCCGGCGCGGACGGTGAGCTCGAGGTCGAAGGCCACCGGGACGGTGAAGTAGGAGAGCTCCTCGGTGAACACCTCCTCCACCGCCGCCGCGCTCTCGAGGAAGTAGTGGTTGCCGTCGGCCTGCTCGGCGAGGCCCTTCATCAGCTCGCGGTTGAAGGAGCCGCCGACGCCGACGGTGGTGAGGCCGAGGCCGTCGGAGTTGAAGGCGCGGCTCATCGCCAGGATCTCCTCGGTGGAGGTGACCCCGGCGGTGGCCTCGCCGTCCGAGAGCAGGATGACGCGGTTCTGCCTGCCGCTGTCGTAGCCGGCGAGCAGCGTCTCGTAGCCGAGCTCGAGGCCGCCGTGCAGGTTGGTGGAGCCGTCCGGCCGGAGGCCGCGGACCGCGGCGAGCAGCTCGTTGCGCCGGCCGGCGACGCCGTCGAGGGGCGCGACCACCCGGGCGGCGGTGGAGTAGGCGACGATCGCCAGCCGGTCGTCGTCGGAGAGCTCGTTCACGAGCAGCTCGAGGCCGGCCTGGACGAACTCGAGGCGGCCGTCCGCCTCCATCGAGCCCGAGGTGTCGACGACGACCACCAGCGACAGCGGCGGCCGCGCCGACTCGTCGGCGGCGATCGGCGAGTTGAGCCCGAGCTGGAGCATCGTGCAGTTGGCCGGCGAGGAGAGGCTCCGCAGCACGCCGAGCATCGCGTGCAGGCAGACGCGCTCCCCGCAGTCGGCCGCCGGCAGCTCGGTGTGGTGCTCCGCGAAGAAGCCGGCGGCGTCGATGTCGGCGCTCGTCGGCACCACGCCGTCGTCGAGGAGCCGGCGGAACCAGCCGAAGTCCTGCGCGCCGCCGAACGAGACGTTGGTACCGCCGCCCGAGGGGCCGCCGCCGCCGGACCCGCCGTCGTACCCGCCGTCGTCGCCGTAGGCGCCGTCGCCGCCCCCGTCGCCCGCCGACTCCGCGTCCCCGGCGGTCAGCAGGTCCCCGCCGCAGCCGGCGAGCAGCGCCGCCGCGAGCGCCAGCGCGATCCTCTTCGTCCCGAGCTCCATGGTCCGTCCCTCCTCGACGGCGAGGATGCCGGCGGGAGGGCGGCGGGCGGAAGGTGCGGCGCGGGCTTTCCGTATGCCCGGAGGAATACGGCGCTTCAGTCCTTGAGCGTCGCGCCCTGGAGCACGCTCGCGGGGAGCGCGACGCCGAGGCGCTTCATCGTCGAGCGGTTCACGGAGACCTCGGCCGCCGGCGGCACCGGCGGGACCTCCGCGAGCTTCTTCCCGGCGAGGAGCGCGCGGGCGAGCTCCGCCGCGCGGGCGCCGCTGCCGGCCGGATCGACGCCGAGGCCGAGCAGGGCGCCGCGGGCGACCAGGTCCTCGGAGAAGGTGGCGATCGGCAGCTTGCGCGCGAAGCTGGTCTCGAGCATCAGCGCGAAGGTGCCGCCGTGGAGGACGGTGGTGTCGGCGAGCACCCAGAGCACGTCGACCTCCGGCGCGAGCTTCACGAGCGCCGCCGGGACGTCGCCCGTGCCGAGGACCTCCTCCGCGACGACCGCGAGGCCGAGCGACGGCGCCGCCGCCTTCGCCGCTGTCACCTCGGCGTCCGCCTGCCGCCGGGTGTAGACGACGCCGACGCGCTTCGCCTCGGGCAGCGCGCGCTTCACCAGCTCGAGCTGGTCCTTCACCGGGACCTCGAGCGACACGCCGGTGGCGCGCGAGGCCGGGAGGCCCGCCTCCTCGGGGCGCTCGACGAGGCAGTACACGAGCGGCACCTCGGGGAGGCCGTCCGCCATCAGCTTCGCGGCGAGGGTGCCGACCGCGAACACCAGGTCCGGCTTCGCCGCCATGGCGCGATCGACGAGCGCCGCCCGCTCCGCGCTGCCTCCGGAGATCTCCAGCACCGCGACCGGCGCGCGCCCGAGCTTCTCGGTGAACGACGCGACCGCGCGCTCGTAGGCCGGGTGCTTGCGGCTCTTCACCACCAGCACGCCCTCCGCCGCGGCGGACGACGCCACCAGGCCCGCGGCGAGCGCGGCGACGGCGGAGAGGAGGCGCATCCCCATGAGTCTCGCGCACCCGGGCTCCCGGTGCCAGGGATCGCCCTCAGGAACGACGAAGGCCGCCCCGTGACGCGGGCGGCCTCCGGTCGTCGCGGCGCGTCGGACGCTACCGCGTGTACGTCAGCTCGATGTCGCCGACCGTGGGCGCGTCGCCGTCGTTGTTCGGCCGGAGCACGAACTCGAAGGCGGCGAAGCGGTTGTTGTCGACGCCCTGGCAGGCGTCCAGGTCGACCGGCCCCTCGGCGTACGGGCCGCAGACGATGGCGGTGGAGGAGAGGCCGTTCCGCGAGTTGGCGAAGCGGGCGTAGACCTCGACCGCGGCGCCCGGGGGCACGCGCTGCGACCAGCTCAGCGTCTGCCAGTCGGTGGTCGGGTAGAGGCTGTCCCAGGTCTGGGTCCAGCTGCCCTGCCGCGCCACGAACCGGCGGAGCTGGGTGCCGGTGAAGTCGGAGTAGGTGTAGAGCGGCATGCCCGAGTCGACCTCGAAGAGGTCGAAGGTCTGGGTGACCGGGTCGAACCGGGCCGAGTAGCCGCCGTTCATGAAGTTGGTCCAGAACTTCCCGTACTCGTCCTCGGCGATGCCGTGCGGGCCGGAGCCGAAGCCCGCCGGGATCTGCCACGTCTGCGCCTGGCCGGTGACCGGGTCGATGCGCGAGATGCGATCGGCGGTGAAGTCGGACGCCCAGATCATGCCGTCGGAGGCGACGGTGACCGGGTAGCCCTGGCCCTGGGTGAGCCGCTGGTACTGCGCCATGTTGTTGTACGGCGGGTCCCGGTAGACCTCGTGGACCGTGCCGCCGCCGAACCAGGCGTCGCCCTCGGCGTCGACCGCGACGCCGTACGCGCCCTGGTGCTGGATCAGCTCGAAGGTGAGGGTGTTGGTGTCGACGCGGGCCGTCGGCGTCGACGAGGTCCAGAGGATGCCGCGGTGGTCCATCGCGATGCCGTAGATCGGCACGCCGACCACGAGCGCCTCCTCGTTCGGATCCTGCGGGGCGAGGTCGATGATCTCGCACCGCGGCAGGCCGTCCGGGTGCGGGATCGTGCTCGAGCCGCTGATCTTGTAGAGGCGGTTCGTCTCGTAGGTGCCGGCCCAGACGTTGCCCGACGCGTCGATGGCGACGCCGCGGACGAGGCCGGTGATGTCGGCGCGGCAGATCACGTTGCCGTCGCGGTCGAGGTGCACCACGTTCGAGAACTGCGGGTTCTGCGTGCCCGAGAAGCCGCGGTTGCCGAACCACACGCCGCCGTCGCAGGGGATGGCGGTACGCGACGGGTCGGAGCCGAGGCTGTCCACCTGCCACACCTTCTGGCCGGTGGCGGTGTCGAGCTTGGCGATCTGGTTGACCTGCTGCACGCCGACGAAGAGCGCGCCGGCGAAGCCGCAGGAGCGCTTGTCGTCGTCGAGGGTGAAGGCGTCCGGGTCGTTCGGATCCGCCTCGACGCGGTTGCAGAGGCGGCCGGAGCCCTCGGTGCAGGTCGCCGGCTCGGAGAACGGCTCGACGTAGCACGGCTCGTCGCAGGTGCCGCACGCCGAGGTCACGCCCTCGTCGGCGAGGCCGTCGCAGTCGTTGTCGCGGCCGTCGCAGACCTCGTCGCCCTCGGGGACGCAGCAGCCGTCGTCCTCGCCCTGGCCGGCGGCGCCGGTGCCGTCGCAGTCGGAGTCGACGCCGTCGCCGCAGCGCTCGGGCTCGGGGAGCCGCTGGCCCTCGCACGGGCCCCAGAAGCCGTCGACGTTCGCCTGCACGCCGTCGGCGCAGATGCCCTGGCCGCGGGTGCCGAGCGGGCCGGTGTAGCAGGCCTGGCTGTTCTCGGACGCGGCGCAGCCCTCGTCCGCGAACCCGTCGCAGTCGTCGTCGATCTGGTTGCCGCAGAGCTCGGCCGCGTCCGGCGCGCAGCGGCCCGTCGGCGGGCAGCGGACGCCGTTCTCGTCCTCCTCGTCGACGAGGCCGTCGCAGTCGTCGTCCTGGCGGTTGCCGCACACCTCGGTGCCCGGCAGGACCTCACCCTCGCAGGTGGTCCAGTTGCGCTCGCCGGTCACCGCGTCGGCCTGGCAGGACGCCGTGCCGCCGCGGCAGATGCCGACGCCGAGCGTCTGCGGCGGGCCGGAGTAGCAGGGCTGGTTCTGGCGGTCGTCGCAGTCGAGGTACGCGCAGGGCGTCTCGAAGCCGCAGGCGTCGGTCGAGGTCGGGGCGCCGGCGGGGTTCGGCGCGCCGCAGACGTGGCGGCCGTTCACGGCCTGCGAGACGCAGGTCGTCTCCGGATCGCCGTCGAGGTCGAGGCAGGGGCGCTCGGCGCAGGGCCGCATGCCCGGGTGCTCGACGCAGGTGGTCGAGTAGGGCGTCGGCTCGCCCTGCAGGCCGGCCACGTCCGGATCGCGGAAGCAGCAGGCGAGCGAGGGCGGATCCGGGTTGGCGAGATCCACGCCGCCGCAGTGCACGTTGCAGAGGTTGCCCGGGTCGATGATCCCGTCGCAGTCGTCGTCGAGGCCGTTGCCGCAGAGCTCCCGCGGGATCTCGCCGCAGACGCCGCAGTCGTTGACGAGGCCCTCGTCGGCGTCGCCGTCGCAGTCGTTGTCGACGCCGTCGCAGGTCTGGCCCTCGTCGGCCGGCTCGACCGCGCCGACGCAGTCGGTCCAGTGCCCGGAGTCGTCGCAGGCCTGGCTGCCGTCCCGGCAGGCGCCGATGCCGCGGGTCTCGGCGTCGGGCCCCGGCGGGTAGCAGCCGCGCCGGTCGCCCGGGAGGCAGTCGCAGCCCTCGTCGGTGGAGCCGTCGCAGTTCTCGTCGACGGAGCCCTCGCAGACCTCGGCCGCGCCCGGGTTCACCCGGTCGTTGCGGTCGTTGCAGTCGCCGCCGCCGCAGGACTCCGAGCGGTGGCCGTCGCCGTCGAGGTCGCAGGTGTCGGAGCCGCCGGCGCCGCCCGAGCCGCCGCCGCCGCCCGCGCCGCCGCCGCCGTCCGTGGCCCCGTCGCCGCCGGCGGTGTCGCCGTCGCAGCCCGCGAGGGCGAGGGCCGCCGCCCCGAGGGCGACGGCGAGGATGAACGCGTGCTTGCTCATGGAGCCACCGTGATCGACCAACGGCCGGGGGTGAAGGTGCAGGTGTTCGGCGACGTGTACTGGACGGTGCCGACGTCGGCCGCCTCGTAGACGAAGTCGAGGCGGTTCACGACGGAGGCGGCGAGCGTGCCGCCGCAGTAGACGTTCGTGGTCACGTCCTGCTGCCGGTTGCCGTTCGAGCTGCGGAACCAGTGCACGCCGATGCGGTAGCCGTGCAGCTGGCTCGGCTGGTCGATGCGCGCGTTCTCCGGACCGGTGCCGTCGGTGTCGTCGCGGTCGAGCGACGGGTCGTCGGCGCGGCCCACCTCGTCCCAGTACGGCGCCTGGTTCGAGTAGTAGCAGTCGTACGGCAGCTGGAACCACGTCGCCGGGTCGAGGATGTCGCCGGCGTCGGGGTGGAAGAGGTGCAGGTCGAGGTCGTCCGGCGAGGACCAGGTCGTCTCGATCCAGAGGCCGTCGTAGACCGAGGCGGTCACCCGGGTCTGGCAGCGGTCCTCGTTGCCCTGCGGATCGCGGACGACGAGCTCGAAGTCGTAGTCGCCCGGCACGTCGGGACGGAACTGCGTCTCGCACGCGAACGGCTCGGAGAGGGTGGCGAACGAGCCCGCCGGCGCGTTGATCGGGATCCACTCGCAGGTGACCGGGTCGCCGTCCGGATCGACGCCGGCGCCGGTGAGCGTCACGGAGGTCGCGGTCCAGGTGGTGGTCGGCGCCGGGCAGGACGCGACCGGCGCCTCGCAGGCGGCGCCGCACGGCTGGTTCGAGCCCTCGGCGTAGAGGTCGACGATGATCGGGGCCACCGCGCCGCGCAGCCAGATCTCGAGCTGCCCGACGTCGCGGCCGATGTTGGCCGCCTCCCAGCGGAGGTGGATCGACTCCTGCGCGCCCGACGGGATCACCCGGGGCAGCGGGAAGTGCGACTCGATCGCGAACTCGACCGAGGTGTCGTCGGTGAGCCGGATCGACGGAGGACCGTCCTCCACGTCGTCGATGGTCGCGTCGAGGCGGATCGGGCGCTCGCCCTGGTTCAGGATCGTGACCGAGCGCAGGTTGACGAGGCCGATCGGCTGCAGGCCGAAGTCGACCGGGTTCGGCGTCACCACCACGTCGGCGACCGACGGGAAGCCGGAGAGCGGGATCTGCACCTCCGGCTCGGTCGGGTGGACGCGGTTGAACACCATCACGCCCTCGTCGCCGTTCACGTTCGGCTCCGGCGGGGCGTACTGGACGGTGACGGCGAGGCTCGTGCCCGGGGCGATCCCGACGACGTCGCCCGGCGCGTTCGGGAGGGTGAAGGCCGTCGAGCTGTCCGGGGCGAGGCCGAAGCCCCAGACGTAGCAGTCGTCGAAGCCGTCGTTGAAGATCTCGACGTCGCGGGTGAAGGTCTCGGTCGCGTGCACGAAGCCGAAGCGCACGTTCGGCGGGCGGATCGAGATCTCGCAGGGCTGGCCGTCGATGATCCGGCCGGTGAGCGGGATCCGGAGCTCCGGCTCGTCGGCGTCGTCGGTGACGAGCACGAGCTCGGCGGCGTAGGTGTCGGTCGCGCCGGCGTTGAAGGTCACGTCGACGCCCCAGCTCTGCGCCCCGCCGGCCTGCGCGAACGGCCACGCGCCGTCCTCGGCGTAGGCGAAGGCGGTGGTGTCCTCGCCCTGGATCCCGATGTTCAGCAGGTTCACCGGGGAGGGCTCGCCGACGTTCTGGATGGTGACGCGGCGGACCACCGGGCTGCCCGGCGACTGGATGCCGAAGTCGATCCCCGACGGCACCGCCAGCAGGTCGGCCGAGCCGCCGGCGCCGGTGCACGGCACGAGGATGAGCTGCCCGGCGACCTGGACGCGGACGGTGGCGGTGAACTGGCCGACGTCGGTCGGGGTGAAGACGACGTGGAACGACTCGGCCTGGCCGCCGTCCAGCGGCACGCCCTCCTGCGGGATCGTCTCCTCGAGGGTGAACGTGCTGGAGGCGCCGTCGAGGAAGCTCACGTCGACGATGGTGGTGGGCAGGTCGCCGGTGTTGGTGACGCGGAGCTCCTTGGTGGCGCTCCGGCCCGGCGAGACGGTGCCGAAGTCGCAGGTCTCGGGCCGCACGTCGACCTGCTCGACCGCGCCGTTGCCGCGGAGGCGGATCTCCGTCTCCGCGCAGTCGGTGCACAGCTTGAGCTTGAAGACCGCGGCGTGGCTGCCGCGGGCCGGAGGCGCGAAGGTCACCTCGACGCTCTTCACGCCGTTCGGGCCGAGGTCCACGGTGGACGGCTCGGCGAGGAACGCGGCGGCGTCGGAGCCCTCGAGGGAGCCGACGGCGGTGACGTCCGCGGCCGCGAGGTTGGTGATCTCGAGCGGGAGCGTCTTGGTCTCGCCGACGCGGACGTCGCCGAAGTCGAGCTCGTCGACCACGTCGACCGCGCGCTCGGCGCCGATGCCGACGACCGGGACCGACATCCCGCTGTAGGTCAGGGTGCCGCGGATCTCGCCGAGGATCTCCGGCGCGAAGGTCACGGTGACGACGTCGGTCGCGCCGGGCACCAGGGTGAGCTCGGTCGGCTCGGCGGTGAAGCCGTCGGGCGACGAGCCGAACGAGAGGACGACGTCGGAGCGGCCGTTGTTGGCGACGTCGATGGTGAGCTCGCGCTCCTCGCCGACGAACACGGCGCCGAAGTCGAGGCTCTTCGGCGAGAACTCGAGGACGCCCTCCGCGTTGGAGAGGTCGGTGTCACCGCAGCTGCAGCCCGCGGCGAGTCCTGTGGCCAGGACGGCGACGAAAAGCTTCCGCATGTTCGGAGCGCTCCGGCTTCGGTTGGGAGGGCGGCACTCTAGCACACGAGGGCCCCGCTCCGGTGCGGCCCGCTGCAAGCGCGAGGCCCGGGGGAGATCCCCCAGCGCCGCGGAACGTGGTGCCTCCGTGCGACCGGCACCCTCGGATTTCCGGCGCCGGCGCCGCTCGTTTCCCCACCGGTCGGGTGCGATAGAGTGCGCGCGCATGGAAGCTCCTCCGTTCCAGGAAGGCCGCGTCCGCGTGCACGCGGGCAGGCTGGAGACGCCCCGCGGCGAGTTCCCCCTCGCCCCGGTGACCGCCGTTCGCGTGGCCACGCTCGAGAGGCAGGGTATGACCGGCCAGCTCGTCCTGATGGCGGCGGTCATCCTCGTGGGCGTGGGCGGGAAGGGCGCCTTCGACGGTCGCAGCGACGGGTTCGCCTTCCTCGCGGCGGGGCTGCTCCTCCTCGTCGTCGGGATCGGGGCGGTGCGGCGCGAGAAGCAGGCGTTCGCGCTCGTGCTCGCGGGGCCTGCAGGCGAGCAGAAGGCGGTGGTGAGCGCGAACCGCGAGAAGGTGGAGCGCATCGCGGCCGCCGTCGAGGCGGCCCGGTCCGCGGCCCGTTGATCGGCCGCGTCGCGCGCGCCGGGATGGTGGCCCGGTGGAAGCCGGTCCACCTCGGCCACGCCGCCGTCCTCGAGGGGCTCGTCGCCCACGCGGACCACGTGACGATCGGCGTCGGGAGCTCGAACCGGCACGACGTGCGGAGCCCGTTCACGTACGGTGAGACCGAGGAGATGCTGCGGCTGGTGCTGCCGGCGGGCGCCGCGGTGACGATCGTCCCGGTGCCGGACCTCGGCGACGGGCCGCGCTGGGCGGCGATGGTCCGCGAGCTCTTCGGCCCGCTCGACCTCTTCGCGACCGCGAACCCGTGGGTGCGCGACCTCCTGGCGCCGCACTACCCGCTCGTGCACCCGGTGTTCCTCGTGCCGGAGGAGAAGCGGGTCGCCGTCGACGGCACGATGGTGCGCGAGGCGATGCTGCGCGGCGCGCCCTGGGAGCACCTGGTGCCCCCGGCGGTGGCGCGCTTCCTCGTCGAGCGCGGGCTCGTGTCGCGGTTCGTGGCGGAGTTCGGCGGGCCGGGCGCAGGCCCGCGGTAGGATCGCGGCATGCGCAAACTCGCCGTCCTCCTCGCCCTCGCCGGCTGCGTCGAGCCTGCGGCGGAGCAGTGCCTCTCCGACGCCGACTGCGCCGGCGGCCGCTGCCTCGACGACGGGACGTGCGAGGCGGCGTGCGAGGGCGCCGAGGTGCCGCTGTACGTGGACCTCGACGGCGACGGCTACGGCACCGGCGCGCCGGAGACGGGCTGTCCGCGGGCGGGGACGGCGGCGCAGGGCGGCGACTGCGACGACGCGGATCCCGCCGCGCACGCCCTCTCGACGCTCTACCTCGACCGCGACGGGGACGGAGACGGCGCGGACGCCAGCGCCGACGAGAGCTGCGGCGCGCGCGAGGGGTGGGTGGACCACGGCGGGGACTGCGACGACGCCGACCCCAGCCGCGGCGCCGGCCGGCTCTGCCCGCCGTACGCGCTCGCGGACTGCGCCGCGATCGGCCGGTGCTCGGACCGCGAGGTGGCGATCGCGATCGTCGGCGGGGCCGGCGACAAGGCGCACGCCCTCGCCGCCGGAGACCTCGACGGGGACGAGCACGACGATCTCGTCCTCGGGTCGTACGTGTCGGGCGGCGACGAGACCGGCGCCGTCTTCGTCCGCCTCGGCCCGCTCGAGCGAGGCGTCTCCGGTGCAGCGGACGACGGCCTCGTCCTCCGCGGCCCCGGGCCGGGCGGCGCGTTCGGCGGGCGGGTGGCGATCCTCCGCGACGGGGCGCGGCAGCCGCGGCTCGTCGCCATCGGCGGCTGGCACTCGGGCGCGGACGCCGTCCGCGGCGATCGGGCGTACCTCGTCCCCGCGCCGGACCTCGCCTCGGGGCAGGCGCTGGCGTCCGGCGTCGAGGCGCTCGCCGCGGCGACGATCGTCCTCCGGACGGTCCACCCGGCGGCGCGGTTCGTCCAGGTGCGGACCGGCCCCGACGTCGACGGCGACGGCCTCGAGGACGTGCTCGTCCGCTCCCGCTCCTTCCAGGCGCCGGGCGCCGCGCGGCCGACCGGCGCGGTCTTCGTCGTGCCGGCGGCCTGCGCGGGCACGATCGAGGTCGCCACCGACGTGAGGTGTACGACCGCGTCGGGCGAGCCGCGCGAGGGCCTGGCGATCTTCGGCTCCTCCGCGGACTCGGAGCAGTTCGGCGTCGAGGCCAGCCTCGACGACGTCGACGGCGACGGCAGGCCGGAGCTCCTCGTCGGCGACCACGGCCACCTCGGCACCCGCGGCAGGCTCGAGGCGTACCCGGTCCGGCCGGGCGTGCTCGGCGCGGGCGACGCGTTGTTCGCCGTCGTGGGCGCGACGGGGGACTCGCTCCACAACGGACGGATGGTCCCGGACGTGACCGGCGACGGCGTGCGCGACCTCGTCGTCGCCGGGCCGCAGCAGGTGCCGAGCCGGCTGTACGTCGTCCCGGGGCCGGTGGAGGGACCCGTCGACCTCTCCGCCGCGACGCCGGCGTACGCGCCCGGGTCGGCGAAGACCGAGCTCGGCTCGAACCTGCTCCTCGCCGACCTGCTCGGCGGCCCCGCGCCGGACCTCCTCGTCGGCGCGCCGGAGAGCGGTCCCGAGCTGGCGGGCGCGCTGCTGGTGTTCGTCGATCTCGGCCCGGGCTCGTTCGAGGCCGGCCCGACCTTCGTCGTGGAGGGCACCCGCGACGTCGGCAAGCTCGGCATCTACGAGCCGTCGCTCGCGGACCTCGACGGGGACGGGACCCTCGACCTCGTCGTCCCGTCGTGGGCCGGCGGCGACGCCGGCACCGGCGGGGCGTTCGTCCTGCCCGGCGGCCGCTGATCCCCCAAGTCCCCGCGATCCCTCGCCCGTTGCGCTCCGTCCGGCCAGCGTTAGGGTATGAGTGACCCTAACAACCACGGAAGGAGGGTCGCATGTACTCGTGGGACGACGGGACCGAGGGCTGGGCGCGGCCGGACGCGTACGCGTACGGCGGCGGCGCGGAGGCGGCGAAGGCGCGGGCGGAGGCGGCGGAGCGGGCGCGGCGGGCGGGGCCGCGGAGCTACGGCGGGCGGTCGGGGCCGAACGAGGCGCTCGTCGATCCGCGCAAGACGATCGAGAGCGACTCGCCGAACCCGGTGCTCGTCGCGGTCGACGTCACCGGCTCGATGTCGACCTGGCCCGCGGAGATCTTCGACCGGCTGCCGCTGCTCGCGAGCACGCTGGCGCAGTACCGCCCCGACGTGGAGCTCGCGTTCGCGGCGATCGGCGACGCCGGCTGCGACCGCTGGCCGCTGCAGGTGACGGGCTTCCAGAAGGGCTACGGCCTCGAGCAGCAGCTCGGCGCGCTCTACGGCGAGGGCGGCGGCGGCGACGAGCCGGAGTCGTACGGGCTGTTCGCGCGCTGGGCGCTCGGCCACGTCCGCGTGAAGGCGGACCGCCCGTTCCTCCTCGTCTTCGGCGACGCGCCGATGCACGAGCGCGTCCCGGCGGCGCAGATCCGCGGGCTCCTCGGCGACGAGGGCGCGCAGGACGTCTCGGCGATCGAGTGCTTCCGGAAGCTCGCCGCCACCTGGGACGTGTGGTTCCTCCGGCGGCCCGGCGGGCGCGCCGGCGACCACGTCGAGCGGCAGTGGGCGAGCGCGATCGGCGCGCAGAAGATCCTGCACCTCGACGACGAGCTCCGCGGCGTCGACTTCGCCATGGGCCTCGTCGCCCGGCGCTGGGGCCACTTCGAGGACTTCAAGCAGAACATGGCGGCCCGGCAGGACGAGGCGCGCGTCGCCTCGCTCGCGTCGCGGATCGCCGCCGCGGTGCCTTCGCCCACCGCGCTCGCGTGCCCGAAGTGCTCGGCGCCGATCCCGCTCGACGCCGGCGCGAAGCTCACCTGCGGCTTCTGCGGCGCCTCGCTGCTCCTCCCGGTGGCCTGACGTGGACCCCGCGGCGATCGTCACCGTCCCGCCCCACGCGGACTTCGTCGCCGAGGTCGCGGCGCACCCGCTCGTCGGCGGCCTGCGGCTCAACACGGTGATGCCGGTGAAGGGCCCGCGCGCCGAGGTGCTCCGGCGCCTCGCCTCGCACGGCAAGCCGCTCTGGGTGGATCTCAAGGGCCGGCAGCTCCGCGTCGCCTCCCACGCGGTGCCGCCGTTCACCGAGGTGCGGCTCTCGCACCGGATCCGGGTGCCGACGCCGTGCGACGCCTGGTTCGGGAGCGGCCGCGAGCCGGCGCGGATCCTCGAGGTCGACGGCGACCGGCTGATCCTCGAGGACGGGCCTCGGCGCGTCGTCGGCCCCGGCGAGTCGGTGAACGTCGTCCACCCGGCGCTCGAGGTCGAGGGCACGCTCACCGACGGCGATCGCGCCTGGCTCGAGGCGATGGCGGAGGCCGGCGAGCGGCGGGTGATGCTCTCGTTCTGCGAGCGCCCGTCGGACGCCGCCGAGGTCCGGGCGCTGCTCCCGGGCGCGGAGGTGGTGCAGAAGATCGAGTCGACGCGCGGCCTCGAGCACGCCCTCGCGACCGGCGACCGCCACGGCAGGCTGCTCGCGGCCCGCGGCGATCTCTACGTGGAGGTGCCGCGTCCGCACCGGATCGTCTCGGCGCTCCGGCGGATCGTCGCCGCCGACCCCTCCGCGATCGTGGCCAGCCGGCTCTTCGGCTCGCTCGCCCGCGGGCCGGTGCCGGACGCCGCCGACGTCGGCGACGCCGCGTTCGTCCTCTCGCTCGGCTACCGCACGGTGATGCTCGGCGACGAGGTGTGCCTGCGCCGCGACCCGGCCCTCGCGGCGCTCGAGCTCCTCGGGGCCGTGGCGAGGGAGCTGTCATGAAGCCGCTGCGCGTGGCGCTCTGCCAGGTCGACGGGAGGGTGGGCGACCTCGAGGGCAACGCCGACCGGATCCGGGCGGCGGTGCGGGAGGCGGCGGCGCGGGGCGCGTCGCTGGCGGTGCTGCCGGAGCTCGCGCTCGTCGGCTACCCGCCGCGCGATCTCCTCCTCGACGAGGGCTTCGTCGCCGCGGTCGAGGAGGCCGCGGCCTCGCTCGCGGCCTCGCTGCCGCCCGGGGTGACGGCGCTGGTCGGCTCGGTCGCCCCCGGCGGCCCGCGGCGGCCGGGGCACCCGGGGCTGCACGACGTCGCGCTCTGGCTGCGCGGCGGGCGGGTCGAGGCGGCGACCGCGAAGCGGCTCCTGCCGAGCTACGACGTCTTCCACGAGACGCGCTGGTACGTGCCGGGGGGCCGCGGGCCGGTCCGGGACGTCGCCGGCGTCGGCGTCGGCGCCCTCGTCTGCGAGGACCTCTGGGACGAGGGCTACGACGTCTCGCCGGCCGGGGACCTGCTCGCGGACGGCGCCGCGCTCCTCGCCTGCCTCTCGGCCTCGCCGTACCGCCGCGGGATCCTCGCCCGCCGCCTCGCCGTGGCGCGGCGGCACCGCGCGCCGCTCGTCTACGTGAACGCCGCCGGCGCCAACGACGAGCTCGTCTTCGACGGCGGCTCGTTCGCGCTCGACGGCGAGGGCCGGCTCGTCGCACGGCTGCCGCGGCACGAGGAGGCGGTCGAGGTCGTCGAGCTCGGCGCGCCCGCCGCCGCGGTCGAGGAGGGCGAGGACGAGGCGGCCGTCACCTTCGACGCGCTCGTCGCCGGCATCCGCGGGTTCGCCCGGAAGAACGGCCTGCGCCGCGCCTTCCTCGGGCTCTCGGGCGGCGTCGACTCGGCGCTGGTCGCCTGCCTCGCCGCCGAGGCGCTCGGGCCGAAGGCGGTCACCGCGCTGGCGCTGCCGTCGCGCCACTCCGACCCGCGCTCCACCGAGGACGCCCGCGCGCTGGCGAAGGCCCTCGGGATCGGCTTCGCGGTGGTGCCGCTCGAGCCGCTCCACGCCGCCGCCGAGGCGCTGCTCGCGCCGGCCCTCGACCCGCGGGGCGAGGACGCGGCGGCGGCGGGCGTCGCCGCGGAGAACGTGCAGGCGCGGCTCCGGATGGTGGCGCTCATGGCCCACGTGAACCGCCACGGCGGCGTGCTGCTCAACACCTCGAACAAGACCGAGCTCGCCCTCGGCTACGGGACGCTGTACGGCGATCTCGCCGGCACGCTGCTGCCGCTCGGCGACCTCTCGAAGCCCGCGGTCTACGAGCTCCTGCGCCGCTACGACCGGGGCCGCGGGATCGTGCCGCCCTACGTGCTCTCCCGGCCGCCGTCCGCGGAGCTCGCGCCGGGGCAGGTCGATCCCTTCGACTACCCGGTCGTCGCGCCGATCGTCGACGCGCTCGTCGAGGGCCGCCCGCCGCCGGCCACCGCCGATCCCGCCCTCGTCGCCGACCTCGCCCGCCGTCTCCGCGGCGCCGAGCACAAGCGCCACCAGGCCGGCATCGTGCTCAAGGTCAGCGATCGCGCCTTCGGCTCCGGCCGCCTCATCCCCGTCACGTGCCGCCTGCGGTAGCCGGAGCCCGGAGCCCGCCTCTACCGCCACTCCCCGTCCGCGCACACGTCCTCGGGCGCCGTGTTCCGGCACAGCTCGACGAACGCCGCCACGTCCCCGGCGTCCACGGCGTCGCCCGCGAGCGCATGGTCGACGGCGACGACCGCCACCGCCGCCTGGAGCTCGGGATCCGGCGTGAGCAGCGCGCGAGGGTGCCCGCAGGCGGGGTCGTCGGGGAGCGCGTCGAACGCGGCGCGGAGCGCCGCCACGGCGTCGGCGGGCGCGTCGGGGCGGTACAGGAACACCACGCCGCCGTGCTCGAGGTTGTGGATCCACACCTCGCGGGGCAGGGCGACGTCGTGCACGCCCCACGGCGCCCAGATCGGCCAGTGGGGTCCCGAGGCCGGCGGCTCGCTCGCGTAGGCGACCTCCTCGCCGATGCGCACGTGGCGGAAGCCCTCGTGCGCCACGACCGTGCCCGGCGCGTCCCGGCACGCCTCGGGCGTCGAGGTCGGACCGGGCGCCTCGGTGGCCTCCTCGGCGCCGCAGGCGGCGGCGAGGAGCAGGACGAGCGCAGGCCGCCGCGTCACGCGATCGCCTTCGGGTCGAGGTGCGTCGCCATCGGTTCCCCCGTGGAGCGGGCATCCTGGCGGATCGCGCCCGTCGCGGGAAGGGCTACACCGCGAGCGCGCGCGGCTGGAACCACGACAGCGCCGCTGCTTCGGGCGACCCGGGCTCGGGCCTGTGGTCGTAGTGCCACGCGGCGTGCGGCGGCAGCGACATCAGGATCGACTCGATCCGGCCGTGCGAGCGCAGGCCGAAGAGCGTGCCGCGGTCGTAGACGAGGTTGAACTCGACGTAGCGCCCGCGGCGCACGAGCTGCCAGGCGCGCTCGCGCTCGCCCCACTTCTGGCCGCGCCGGCGCTCGACGATCGGCAGGTACGCCCCGAGGAACGCCGCCGCCGCGTCGGCGACGAACGCGAAGCTCGCCTCCGAGGCCTCGAGCTCGTCGAAGAAGATCCCGCCCACGCCGCGCATCTCGCCGCGGTGGGGGATGGTGAAGTACTCGTCGCACCACCGCTTGAAGCGCTCGTAGTACGCGGCGTCGTGGCGGTCGCAGGGCTCCTTCAGCGCGCGGTGGAAGTGGAGGACGTCCTCCTCCACCGGGTAGCTCGGGGTGAGATCGGCGCCGCCGCCGAACCAGGCGGCGTCCCCGCGGGCGAGGTAGCGGAAGTTCGCGTGCACCGTGGGCACGTGCGGGCTCTCGGGGTGCAGGACCAGCGAGATCCCGGTGGCGCGGAAGGTCGGCCCGCTGCCCCTGAGCTGCTTCTCGAGGGCCGGCGGCACCTCGCCGGAGACGTCGCTGAAGTTGACGCCGGCCTTCTCGAAGACGGCGCCGCCCTCGAGCACCCGGGTGAGCCCGCCGCCGCCGCCCGGCCGCTGCCAGGCGTCCTCGCGGAAGCGGGCCGCGCCGTCGGCGGCCTCGAGCGCGGCGGTGATGCGGAGCTGGACGTCGCGGAACAGCGCCGCGGCGCGATCCCCGAGCGTCGCGGTCACGCGTCGCGCTTCTCGCCGAGCTTCTCCTGGGGCTTCTCGCCCTCGGCGGTCTCTTCCTCGCCGGAGACGCTCTTCTTGAACCCGCGCAGCGCGCCGCCCATCGCCTTGCCGAGCTCGGGCAGGCGGCTGGCTCCGAAGATGAGGACGACCACGGCGAAGATGAGCAGCAGCTCGGGCCACCGGAGGCCGAACATGGCGCAACCTCCCTCGTGCCGCGCGCACGGGCCGGCCAGCCGCGGATGTACCCCCGAACGGAAGCGGTGGCAACCGCGGAGCGCCCCGCCCGTCGCCCCACGCGCCTTCGCGCCGGGTGGTTGCCCGGGCGCCCGCTACCTAGCTTCCGCTCGTGCGACGCACGGTGCGTCGACGGCTTCACCGGTCGGGGCGGGGCCTCCGCCGGTGCACCCCAAGGGCGATGGAGGAGTGGTCATGCTGGCGTACGGGCTGCCGTTGCTGATTCCGAAGCTGCAGGCGAAGGCGAAGGTGATGGGCTACGACAAGAGGCTGAAGCGACTGGCGTCGAACTACGACGTCGACGACCTGCTCGGCTCCATCGGCCTGAAGCGCGCCCGCACCACCGGCACCGACGTCGCCGCGACGGTGGGCCTGGTCCTCGGCGGCCTGGCGCTCGGCGCCGTCCTCGGCCTGATGTTCGCGCCGGCGAAGGGCGAGGAGTTCCGCCGCACCATCCGCCAGGACGGCTGGCCGGCGCTCAAGGAGCTCGGCAAGGGCATGACGGAGAAGACGGGCGAGGTCGGCAGCCAGCCGAAGACGTTCGCGTAGGCCGGAGAGGCCGGCTACGAGGCTACGAGGCTACGAGGCTACGAGGCTGCGATCGGCCTCGTAGCCCGCCTCTGCCTCACTCAGCCGTGGATCGCGCGCTTCTCGACCGCCAGCGCCGCTTCCTTCAGCGCCTCGGACAGGGTCGGGTGCGCGTGGCAGGCGCGGGCGAGGTCCTCGCTCGACGCCATCATGTCGACGAGCGTCGCCGCCTCGGCGATGAGGTCGCCGGCCCTGGGGCCGATGACGTGCACGCCGAGGATCCGGTCGGTCTTCTCGTGGGCGAGGACCTTGGCGAAGCCGTCGGTCGACGCCAGGGCCCGGGCGCGGCCGTTGAACCGGAACGGGAAGCTGCCCTTCCGGAACGGGATCCCCGCGGCGGTGAGCTCCTCCTCGGTCTTGCCGACCGAGGCGATCTCCGGCTCGGTGTAGACGACGTTCGGCACCGCGTCGTAGGTGACGTGGCCGTGGCGGCCCGCCATCAGCTCCACCGCGGCGACGCCCTCCTCGGACGCCTTGTGCGCGAGCATCGGCCCGGGGATGCAGTCGCCGATGGCGAAGATCCCCTTCACGTTGGTCTCGAACCGCGCGTCGACGCCGATCACCCCGCGGCGGTCGACCGCGACGCCGACCTCGGCCAGGCCGAGCCCCTCGGTGTACGGCTTCCGGCCCACGGCCACGAGCACGCGCTCGGCCTCGAGGGTCTGGTCCTTCCCGTCGGCGTCGGTGAAGACCACGCGCCCGCCGGTGCCGGCGCGCTTCGCCTCCTTCACCTTGCAGCCGAGCCGGAACTCGAGGCCCTGCTTCGAGAGCAGGTCGAGCGCCTTCGACGCCAGCTCGCCGTCCATCCCGCCGAGGATCTTCGGCAGGTACTCGACGACGGTCACCTTGGCGCCGAGCCGCGCCCAGACCGAGCCCAGCTCGAGGCCGATGACGCCCCCGCCGATGACCACCAGCGTCCGCGGCACCCGCGGGTAGGCGAGGGCCTCGGTGGAGGTGCCGACGACGTCGCCGTCGAGCTCGACGCCGGGGATCGTCGAGGGCGTCGAGCCGGTGGCGATCAGGATCCGCGCCGCGGCGAGCTCGGTGTCGGCGCCGTCGGCCGCCTTCACCACCACCTTGCCGGGCGCCGCGATCCGGCCGTGGCCGAGGAAGCGCTTCACCTTGTTCTTGGCGAAGAGCCCGTCGACGCCCGAGGTGTTGGCCTTCACCACGCCGTCCTTGTGGGCCATGAGCGCGGCGAGGTCGAGGCTCACGCCGTCGACCTTCACGCCCATGTTCCCGAAGCCGTGGGTGGCGAGGTGGTAGCGCTCGGAGGCCTCGAGCAGCGCCTTCGACGGGATGCAGCCGACCCGGAGGCAGGTGCCGCCGAGGGCCTTCTCCCGCTCCACGCAGGCGACCTTCATGCCGAGCTGCGCGGCGCGGATCGCGGCGACGTAGCCGCCGGGGCCCGCCCCGATGACCACGAGATCGAAGGTGTCGCCCATGGTCAGACCTCGAGGAGGATCCGCTCGGGGTTCTCGACGCAGTCCTTGATGCGGATGAGGAACTGCACCGCCTCGCGGCCGTCGATGATCCGGTGATCGTAGGAGAGGGCGACGTACATCATCGGCCGCGCCACGATCTGGTCGTCGACGACGACCGGGCGCTTGACGATGTTGTGCATGCCGAGGATGCCGACCTGCGGCGGGTTCAGGATCGGCGTCGAGAGCAGCGAGCCGTAGACGCCGCCGTTCGAGATCGTGAACGTGCCGCCCTGCAGCTCCTCGAGCTTGATCTTGTTCTCCTGCGCGCGCTTGCCGAAGTCGGCGATCACCTGCTCGACCTGCGCGAAGGAGAGCTGGTCGGCGTCGCGGATCACCGGGACGGTGAGGCCCTTGCCGGAGCCGACGGCGACGCCGATGTCGTAGAAGTTCTTGTAGACGACGTCGTCGTCGCGGAGCTCGGCGTTCACCTGCGGGTAGAGCTTCAGCGCCTCGATGGCGGCCTTCACGAAGAAGGACATGAAGCCCAGCTTGATCCCGTACTTCTCCTGGAACTTCGGCTGGAACTTGGCCCGGAGCTCCATGCTCCGGGTCATGTCGATCTCGTTGAACGTCGTCAGCATCGCCGTCGTCTGCTTCGACTTCACGAGGCGCGCCGCGATGGTGCGGCGCATCGGCGACATCGGGACGATCTGCTCCTCGCGCGGGCCCGCGGGGGCGCGCGCGAGCGGCGCCTCGGCCTTCGCGGCCGGCGCCTCGGCGCGCGCCACCGGGGTCGGCGACCCCTCGACGTGCCGGAGCACGTCCTCCTTGAGGACCCGGCCGCCGGGGCCGGTGCCGGCCACCGCGCCCGGCTCGATGCCGGTCTCGGCGACGAGGCGACGCGCGGCGGGGCCCATCGCCGGGCCGTTCGCGGCGGCGGCGTGCGGCGCGGCC
>CAZDGH010000060.1:0-5014 GCA_964504805.1 uncultured Myxococcales bacterium
GCCTCAACGTCCTGCGGATCATCAACGAGCCCACCGCCGCGGCGCTCGCCTACGGCCTCGACAAGTCGAAGATCGGCAAGAGCGAGAAGGTCGCCGTCTACGACCTCGGCGGCGGCACCTTCGACATCTCGATCCTCGAGCTGAACCAGGGCGTGTTCGAGGTGAAGGCGACCAACGGCGACACCTTCCTGGGCGGCGAGGACTTCGACCGGCGGGTCATCGACTGGATGGCGGAGCGCTTCCAGAAGGCGAACGGCGGCCTCGACCTCCGCAAGGACCGGATGGCGCTGCAGCGGCTCAAGGAGGCGGCGGAGCGCGCCAAGCACGAGCTGTCGAGCGCGGGCGAGACGGAGATCAACCTCCCGTTCATCACCGCCGACGCCACCGGCCCGAAGCACCTCACCGAGACCCTCGATCGCCAGGGCTTCGAGGAGCTGGTGAAGGACCTCATCGACCGCACCATCGAGCCCTGCAAGATCGCGCTCAAGGACGCGGGCGTCTCGGTGAAGGAGATCGACGAGGTGATCCTCGTCGGCGGCATGACCCGCATGCCGAAGGTGCAGCAGAAGGTCCGCGAGTACTTCGGCCGCGACGCCCACAAGGGCGTGAACCCCGACGAGGTCGTCGCCATCGGCGCGGCGATCCAGGGCGGCGTGCTCAAGGGCGAGGTGAAGGACGTCCTCCTCCTCGACGTGACCCCGCTCTCGCTCGGCGTCGAGACCGCCGGCGGCGTCTTCACCAAGATCATCGAGAAGAACACCACCATCCCGGCGAAGAAGTCGCAGGTCTTCTCCACCGCCCAGGACAACCAGCCGATCGTGTCCGTGCACGTGCTCCAGGGCGAGCGCGAGATGGCGGTCGACAACAAGACGCTGGCGCGCTTCGAGCTCGTCGGCATCCCGCCCGCGCCCCGCGGCGTGCCGCAGATCGAGGTCACCTTCGACATCGACGCCAACGGCATCGTCAACGTCTCGGCGAAGGACCTCGGCACCGGCAAGGAGCAGAAGATCCGCATCGTCTCCTCCTCGGGCCTCTCCGAGGACGAGATCCAGCGGATGGTCACCGACGCCGAGGCGCACAAGGGCGAGGACAAGAAGAAGAAGGAGCTCGCCGACGTGAAGAACGCGGCGGACGGCCTCATCTACACCACCGAGAAGAGCCTCGAGGAGTACGCCTCCTCGCTCTCCGAGACCGACGTCGAGGAGATCAAGGGCGACATCGAGGCGCTCAAGGGCGTGCTCCCCACCGACGACCTCGAGCAGATCAAGGCGGCGGTGCAGCGGCTCGAGGGCTCGGCGTACCGGATCGCCGACGCCATCTACGCGACCGAGCAGAGCTAACCCGGCGAAACGCCCGGAGGCTCGACTCCGTGACGGGTCGCGGACGCGCACGTCGCGACGCGACCCGTGCAGGCGATCGTCCGTCGCGATTTGACTTCGCCCACCCGAAGGCCCAGAACGAATGGCAGCTCCGGGGGAAGGCGTTCATGGATCGGCTCTGTCGCATACGGCCTCTGGCCGGGAGCCGACAGGCGCCCCGGGGGTGCTCCCGTGCGCGATGACGCGGCGCACGCGGCGGTCGTCGATCGGTGGCTCGCGGCGCGCGCCGGTGCCCTCTCGAGCCTGCAGCTCTGCGACCTGTTCGAGGCCGCCTTCGCCGCGATCGGGGACCGCACCGGCACGATCCTCGGCGAGGTGACGCTCGGCGCGATCGCCGACCGCGTCCTGCACGTGGCCGGCGAGGCGCACCCGTGCTTCCGCGGGGTCGTCGCGCTCGACGGCGCGCGGCTCGACGCCGAGACGCTCCGGTCGGTCGCCCGGACCATGCCCGAGGCCGAGCTCCGCGCGGGGATCCGCTTCGTCCTCGTCGAGCTGCTCATCGTGATCGGCAACCTGACCGCCGAGCTGCTCACGCCTGAGCTGCACGACGCGGTCACCACCACCACCATGCCCGCGGCGGCACCGGGCGCGCCCGGTCGCCGCAAGGGCGAGGGCAGGTCATGAGCGCCCGCAGCGGGATCCCCCGTCTCTCCACCGGCGTGCGCCACCTCGATCCGCTGCTCGGCGGCGGGCTCCCGAGGGGCTCGGTGATCGTCGTCGCCGGCCCGCCGGGCTCGGGCAAGACGATCCTCACCCAGCAGATCGGCTTCCACAACGCGTCGGCCACCGAGCGGGTGCTCTACTTCAGCACCCTCTCCGAGCCCACGACCAAGACGCTCCGGTACCTCCAGCAGTTCTCCTTCTTCGACAGGAAGAAGCTCGGGACGTCGATCCACTTCGTGGACCTCGGCGTGATGCTCCGCACCAAGGGGCTGCCGCAGACCGCCGAGCTGATCATGCGGCACGTGAAGAAGGTGAAGCCGTCGATCGTGGTGATCGACAGCTTCAAGGTCTTCGACGACCTCGCGCGCTCGGGCGAGGAGCTCCGCAAGTTCGGCTACGAGCTCGCCGTCAACCTGATGGCCTGGGAGACGACCGCGTTCCTCCTCGGCGAGTACGGCGCCGCCGACTACGAGACGAACCCGCTCTTCTCGATCGTGGACGGCCTGGTCGTCCTCTCGCAGCGCGAGGTCCTCGGCGAGCACCAGCGGCTCCTCGAGATCGTGAAGATGCGCGGCACGGACCACAGCCGCGACGAGCACGCGTTCCGGATCACCGGCGAGGGGCACGAGCTCCTGGCGCCGAAGATCGCGCTGCGGCGCGAGCCGTCCGTCGACGGCCAGGTGGCGCGCTGCAAGACCGGGATCGCCAAGCTCGACGAGCTCCTCGGCCCCGGCATCCCGCGCGGCTCGAGCCTCCTGGTCTCGGGCGTGGCGGGCACGGGCAAGACGGTGCTCTCCCTCGAGTTCCTGTACCGGGGGGCGCTCGCGGGCGAGAAGGGCATCCTCTTCTCGTTCGAGGAGACGGAGGACCGCCTCCGCGCCACCGCCCGCGGCCTCGGGTGGTCGCTCGACGAGCAGCTCGAGCGCGGGATGCTCGAGATCGTCTTCATCCCGCAGCCCGAGATCATGGTCGAGGCGCACCTGCTGATGATGGCCGAGCGGGTGGCGCGGCTCGGCGCGCGGCGCGTCGTCGTCGACTCGGTGTCCGTCTTCCTCCACAAGGTCACCGACCCGCAGGTCGCGCGAGAGAAGGTGTTCCACCTCTGCACCCTGGTGCAGAACGCGCAGGCGGTGGGCTTCCTCGCCACCGACGTGCCCTACGGCTCGACCCAGATCAGCCGCTTCGGCGTCGAGGAGACGGTGGTGGACGGCGTGGTGCTCCTCACCTCCTCGGAGGAGGGGCTCGAGCGGCAGCGCTACGTCGAGATCTACAAGCTCCGGAACACGGCCCACCTCGAGGGCCGGCACAGCATGGCCATCGGCGCCGAGGGGCTGGCGATCTTCCCGCGCTACAGCCGCGACGCGAGCCTCGACGGTCCGCCGCCCGCGCTCGACTCCACCGAGCGCCTCGGCACCGGCGTGCCCGGCCTCGACGCGCTGCTCGGCGGGGGCCTCCTGCGCCGGAGCCTCACCCTGGTGTCGGGGAGCCCGGGGATCGGCAAGAGCACGATGGCGATGCAGCTCCTCCTCGAGGGCGCGCGCCACGGCGAGCGCGGCCTCTACGTGACGCTCGAGGAGGGCGCGGCGCAGCTCGCGTCGAGCGCGGCCGCCCTCGACCTCCCGTTCCAGGAGGCGATCGCCGACGGCCGGATCGAGGTGCTCTACGTCTCGCGCGAGCACCTCCGGGTCGGGCAGTTCCTCTCCGCCCTCACCGACCGGCTCGAGGCGCTCGGCGCCCGGCGGATGGTGCTCGACGCGGCCACGCACATGCTGCGGGAGGGGAAGACGGTCGAGGAGCTCCGTCACGTGCTCTACCAGCTCGCCGTCCGCTTCAAGTCGCTCGGCGTGACGAGCCTCTTCACCCTGGAGTCGCCGTCCCTGTGGGCGCGCGACGTCGTCACCGAGCAGAACCTCTCCCCGGTGGCCGACAACCTGCTCATGCTCCGCTACGTCGAGCGCGGCACCGTGCGCGTGCCGACCCTGTCGGTGGTGAAGACCCGCGGCAGCGCCCACGACGCGGGCACCCACGACCTCGCCATCGGCCCCGGCGGGCTCCGGCTGGCGTCGGCGCGAGGCGCGCGGAAGCGGCCGGCCGGCCGGACCAAAGGACGTGGCCGGTGAGCCCGTCCCGGGGGGGCGGGCGCCGCAGGCAGGCGCCGCGCGGGTCCCGGCCACGCTCCGCCGCGGCGCGCGCCCGGGCGCGGCTCGACGACCTGCACGCCATCGGCCGGCTGCTCCAGTCGGCCGGGGGGCCGCCGTGGACGCTCGACGAGGCGCTCCGGATCGTGCAGCGCTCGCTGCCGCTCCGGAGCGCGTTCCTGCTCGAGGCCTCCGCCGGCGGCGAGCGGACCACCTGCTGGCCCGCGACCGGCGCCGGTGCGGACCTCGGCGCGGCCCACGCCCACCTCCGCGCCGCCTACCGCTACCTCGCCGGCCCGGCGGGGGAGGGCGCCGCGCCGGGTCCGTTCGAGCGGCGCGAGGCCCTGCCGGCGTCGGCGGCGGAGGCCCCCGGGCCGCGCCCGTTCCTGGTCCTGCCGCTCGTGGTCGACCGCGACCTCGTGCTCGGGGCGCTCCAGCTCGAGAGCGCGCGTCCGCTCGATCGTGGCGACCTCTCCTTCGCGGCCGCCGTCGCGAGCCACCTCGCCTTCGCCCTGGCCCGTGCGGCCGCCGCCCTGCGCGACCCGCTCGAGCTCGCCCGCGCGCGGGCGGCCAGCTTCGGAGCCAGCGCGCTCGCCGTGGACCGAGAAGGACGGATCACCTTCCTCGACGAGGCGGCCGCGCACCTGCTCGGCGCCGGCCCGGACGTCCTGGGTCGACCGGTCGTGGCGGTGGTCCGCCTGGTGGACGCCGCCGGCAAGGCGGTGGAGCCGCCCACGGCCCAGGCGATCCGCACCGGCGCGAGCCTGGGCAGCGAGGTGCACGAGCTCGAGCCCTCGAGCGGGCCCCGCTTTCCCGTCCGCTGGAGCGCGCGGC
>CAZDGH010000060.1:5024-19277 GCA_964504805.1 uncultured Myxococcales bacterium
CCATCCGCAGCGCAGGCGCGGTGGTCGGGGCCGTGCTCGCGCTCGAGGACGTGAAGGAGCGCAAGCGCGCCGAGGCGGCGCACCTCCTCCTCCTCGAGGCGTCGAAGGCGCTCGGCGCGAGCCTCGAGCCCGACGAGACGCTCCGGAGCCTGGTGCGCCACGCGGTGCCGGCCCTCGGAGACCTGGCGCTGGTGGAGGTCCCGACCGCGGCCGGCCAGCTCCGGCGCGTCGCCGCGGACCACGTCGACGCGACCCGCCGCGCCGCCCTCGCCGCGCTGCTCGCCGCGCCGCCCCGGCCGCTCGGAGAGGACGCGGCCTCGCGCGCCGCGGCGAGCGGAGTGCCCGAGCTGCACCCGGTGGTGGACGTCGCCCGCCTCGCCGCCGATCCGGCGCACGGCGCCTTCCTCCACGCGGAGGAGGTGCGCTCCGCGCTCGTCGTGCCGCTCCGGCACGGAGGTCGGACCCTCGCGGTGCTGACGCTCGCCCACTCGCGCTCGGGCCGGAGCCACGGCCTCGACGACCTCGACCTCGCCGAGGAGCTCGGCCGCAGGGCCGCCCTCGCCCTCGCGAACGGCGCGCTCTTCGAGGCGTCGCAGCGCGCGATCCGCACCCGGGAGCAGGTCCTCGCCGTGGTCGCGCACGACCTGCGGGCGCCGCTCACCGCGATCCTGTTCGCCGCCCAGACCCTCGACCGGGGGCTCGGCCCCGACGCCGCCGCGCGGCTCCGGACCTCCGTCGAGCGCATCGAGCGCTCCACCTCCCGGATCCGGCGGCTCGTCGACGACCTCCTCGACTTCGCGGCCATCGAGGCGGGCCGCTTCTCGGTGCGCCCGATCCCGCACGAGGTCCAGGCGATCCTGGAGGCGTGCCGCCAGGGACACGAAGGGGCCGCCGCCGCCGCCGGCGTGGCGCTCACCGTCGAGGCCGCGCCCGACCTCCCGCGGATCGCCTGCGACGCCGATCGCCTCGTCCAGGTGCTCGGCAACCTCGTCGGCAACGCGCTCCAGGCCGTGACCCGCGGCGGCCGGATCGTGGTCTCCGCTTCGGCCGAAGACGCGCAGGTGCGCTTCGCGGTCGCCGACACCGGCCCCGGGGTCCGCCTCGAGGACCGCGCCCACCTCTTCGAGCGCTTCTGGCGCAGCCGGCGCTCGTCCCACCCCGGCACCGGCCTCGGCCTCGCCATCTGCCACGGCATCGTCGAGGCCCACGGCGGCCGCATCTGGATCGAGGGCGAGCCGGGGGAGGGTGCCACCTTCGCCTTCACCGTCCCGCTGTGGACGGAACCGGCCTGAATCCGGGCGACTTGCACGTAGGTTAGTTCGGGGTTACTAACCCGCGCCCATGGCGCGCCCGAAGCTCGTCGAAGACGCCCAGATCCTCTCCGCGATGCGGCGGCACGTGCTGGCCGAGGGCCCGCACGCCCGGCTCGAGGAGGTGGCGGGCGAGCTCGGGATCAGCGTCCCCGCGGTGCTGAAGCGCTTCGGCTCCCGCGAGGCGCTGATGCTCGCGGCGCTCACGCCGCCGGCCCGGCCGGCGTTCCTCGACGCGGTCGAGGACGGACCCGACGCCCGGCCGCTCGAGGTGCAGCTGCGCGAGCTGCTCGAGCGGGTGCTCGGTCACTTCAGCGAGACCTTGCCTTGCATGATCGCGCTCCGGGAGAGCGGGATCTCGCCCGACAAGTTCCTCTCCCGGAAGCAGCCGCAGGCCGTGCTCGGCGCCCTCGAGTCCTGGCTCGCCGCCGCGCGCGATCGCGGCCTCGCCGGCGACGCCGACTTCGAGGCGGTGGCCACCGCCATGGCCGGGGCGATGCAGAGCCGCGTCTTCCTCTCGCACCTCCTGCAGCGCGAGCTCACCGCCGCCGCGCAGCGCGGCTACGTCGCCGAGATCGCCCGGCTGTTCGCCCGGGCGCTCGCCCCCGAAGCGAAGACCTCCCCACGCCGAAGGACCCCATGAAGCGCCTCGTCCTCCCGAGCCTCGTCCTCCTCGCCGCCGGGCTGTTCGCCGGGTGCGGCAGGAGCCAGGCCTCGCCCGCGCCGAAGGCGCCGTCGCTGGCCGAGGCGCCGCGGCCGGTCGCGGTGTCGGTGGCGCCGGTCGAGCACCGGAAGATGCCCCGCTACCTCACCCTCACCGGCAGCGTGCTCGCCGACCGCCACTCCGAGGTGGCCGCGAACGTCGCCGGCCGGATCGCCACCACCTACGTCGAGCGCGGCCAGCCGGTGAAGGAGGGCCAGGTGCTGGCGCGGGTCGACGCCAAGGCCGCCGGCTTCCAGGCGCAGGCCGCCACCGCCCAGTCGCAGGCGGCGGAGACGCAGGTCGCCCAGGCGAAGCAGGACTGCGAGCGCGCCGACCAGCTCTTCGAGAAGGGCGCGGTCACCAAGGCCGAGTACGAGCGGCAGCGCGCGGCGTGCACCGCGCAGCTCTACCAGGCGAACGCGGCGCGGGCGCAGGCGGACCTCGCCGGCAAGCTCGCGAGCGACACCGTCATCCGGGCGCCGATCGACGGCGTCGTCGGCGAGCGCTACGTGAACGTCGGCGAGTACGTGCAGCCGTCGAGCCGCATCGCCAGCGTCTTCGCGGTCGACCCGGTGCGGGTGAGCATCAGCGTCCCCGAGCCGCAGGTCGGCCAGGTGCGCGAGGGCCAGAGCCTCGAGCTCGAGGTCTCCGCCTACCCGGGCCGGCGCTTCCCGGCGACGGTGCGCTTCGTCAGCCCGACCCTGCGGCCGGCCACCCGCGACCTCATCGTCGAGGCCTCGGCGCCGAACGGCGACGGCGCGCTCCGCCCCGGCATGTTCGCCACCGTGCTCCTCCTCGCCGGCGAGGAGGAGCTGCCCACGGTGCCGGCCGAGGCGATCAAGGTCGACGGCACCGTGCGCCGCCTCTTCGTCGCCAAGGACGGCGCCGCCCACGAGCTGGTGGTCCGCACCGGCGTCGCCGAGGGCGGCCGGATCGCCGTGCACGAGGCGCTCGCGAACGGCGAGCCGGTGATCGTCTCCCCGCCGCCGGGCCTCCGCGACGGCACGCCCCTCCAGCTCCAGCAGCCGTAAGCCCGGAGAAGAGAACGCCATGCAGTGGCTCGCAGCGCTGTGCGTCCGACGCCCGGTCCTCGCGTCGGTGCTCACGATCGTCATCCTGGTGGTCGGCGGCGTGTTCTACACGCGGCTCGGCGTCGACCAGTTCCCGAAGATCGACTTCCCCGCGATCGTGGTGATGACCACGCAGCCCGGCGCCGCCCCCGAGGACGTCGAGCGCGAGATCACCGAGAAGATCGAGGGCGCGGTCAACACCATCAGCGGCATCGACGAGCTCCGCTCGAACTCGTCCGAGGGCGTCTCGCAGGTGGTGGTCCAGTTCGTCCTCGAGAAGAACGTCGACGTCGCCGCGCAGGAGGTGCAGCAGAAGATCAACCTCGTGCTCGCCGAGCTGCCGGAGGGCGTCGACCCGCCGGTGGTGCAGAAGTTCGACCCCGACGCGCAGCCGGTGCTCTACGTCGCCCTCAACGCCAAGGCGCCGGCGGAGCGCCGCGGCACCGAGTCGGAGCTCCACGCCGAGGTCGACGTCGCCGCCATCACCGACGTCGCCGACCGGATCGTCCGCCGCCGCCTCGAGGCGGTGAACGGCGTCGGCCAGGCGATCCTCATCGGCGGCCGCGAGCGGCAGGTGAACGTCCTCGTCGACCCGGCGAAGCTGCGCTCCCTCGGCCTCTCGGCCGCCGAGGTCGGGGCGGCGATCTCCGCCCAGAACCTCACCCTCCCGGGCGGCCGCGTCGACGCCAGCCGCGACTACGTCACCCTGAAGGTGAACGGCCGCGTCGCCTCGCTCGACGAGCTGCGCAACGTCATCGTCCGCCACCAGGACGGCCGCGCCATCCGCCTCGACGAGGTGGCCACCGTCGAGGACGGCATGGCCGACCTCGAGACCTCGGCGATGTGGAACGAGGACCGCACCGTCCTCCTCGCCATCCGCAAGCAGTCCGGCACCAACAGCGTGGCGGTCGTGGACGCGGTGAAGGCGCGGCTCGGGGAGATCGAGAAGGAGCTCCCCGCCGGCTACGACCTCGCCATCCAGCGCGACGCGTCGGAGGTGATCCGCACCGGCACCCACGCGGTCACCGAGCACCTCGTCCTCGGCGCGCTCTTCGCCGCGATCATCGTGCTGTTCTTCCTCGGCAACGTGCGCTCGACCATCATCGCCGCGCTCGCCATCCCGACCTCGATCGTCGGCACCTTCGCGGCGATGAAGCTCGCCGGCTACACCCTGAACAGCATCACCCTGCTCGCGCTCGCGCTGGCGGTGGGCATCGTCATCGACGACGCCATCGTGGTGCTCGAGAACATCTTCAAGCACATCGAGGAGGACGGCCTCGACCCGAAGGAGGCGGCGATCGCAGGCACCCGCGAGATCGGGCCCGCCGTGCTCGCGACCACGCTCTCGCTCATCGCCGTCTTCCTCCCGATCGCCTTCGTCGCCGGCATCCCGGGCCGGTTCCTGGCGAGCTTCGGCATCACCATGAGCATGAGCATCGCGGTGTCGCTCTTCGTGAGCTTCACCCTGACGCCGATGCTCGCCGCCCACTGGCTGAAGCGGAAGAAGGCCGGCGACCACTCGAAGACGGCGCTCGAGAAGCTCGTCGACGTGGGCTACCGCCCGGTCGAGCGCGGCTACGTGAAGCTGCTCGGTCTCGCCATGCGCCACCGCTGGGCGGTGGTGCTCGCCGCGCTGTTCGCGCTCGTCTCCACCGGCCCGCTCGCCGGCGCGGCGCGCAAGGGCTTCCTCCCCATCGACGACCGGGCGCAGTTCGAGATCATCGTCCGGCTCCCGGAGGGGCGGAGCGTGCCGGCGACCGAGCTCGTCGGGCAGCGGGTGGCCCGCCTCGTCCGCGCCTACCCCGAGGTCACCGCCACCCTCGTCACCGTCGGCGACGACCCGGCCAAGACGCCGAACCAGGCCCGCATCTACGTGAAGATGGTGCCGCCGGCCGAGCGCGCCATCAGCCAGAACGAGTTCAAGGACGTGGTGCGGCAGAAGATCCTGCCGACGCTGCCCAAGGACTGGCGCGTCAACGTCGCCGACGTGAACGAGTTCGGCGGCGGCCAGGCCACCCAGCGCATCCAGGTGCTGCTCGCCGGCCCGGACCTGAAGCGGCTCACCGAGGCGAACGACTCGATCCTCGCCCGCATCCGGGCGCTGCCCGACGCGGTGGACGTCGACTCCACCCTCGTCACCGGCAAGCCGGAGCTCGCGGTCACCGTGGACCGCGAGCGCGCCGCCGACCTCGGCGTGCAGGTCGCCGACGTCGCCCGGGCGCTGCAGATGCTCGTGGCCGGGCAGAAGGTCTCGACCTACGCCGAGGGCGGCGAGCAGTACGACATCCGCCTCCGCGCCACCGAGGACTACCGGACCAGCGAGGACAAGCTGCGGCTTCTCACCGTGCCGTCGCGCAAGGTCGGCATGGTCTCCCTCGCCGACGTGGTGAAGCTCGAGCCCTCGTCGAGCCCGACCACGATCGCCCGCTACCAGCGCGAGCGGCAGGTGACCTTCATGGCGAACGGCAAGCCGGGCGCCAACGAGGGCGCGCTCTCCGAGGCGATCGTCGCGGCGGTGAACGCCGAGGACCTGCCCAGGGGCTTCAGCATCAAGCCGCAGGGCCAGACCAAGCTGATGAAGGAGACGGGGCTCTCGTTCATCTTCGGCCTGCTCGCCTCGATGCTGTTCATGTATCTCATTCTCGCGGCGCAGTTCGAGTCGTGGCTGCACCCGGTGACGATCCTGATCTCGCTGCCGCTGACGCTGCCGTTCGCGATCGCCTCGGTGATCATCTTCCGGCAGGCGCTCGACCTCTACAGCTTCCTCGGCATCTTCGTGCTCTTCGGGGTGGTGAAGAAGAACGCCATCCTCCAGATCGACCACACCAACGGCCTGCGCGAGAGGTGGACGCCGAAGCTCGCCGCGGCGCTGGCCGGGCTCGACCTGTCGCGGCCGCTCGCGGCGCTCCGGCCCGAGGTCGCGACCGCGCTCGCCGGCCTCGTCCCCGAGGAGCTCCTCGAGCGCGCGTTCCGGAAGGCGAAGGAGGGCAACCCGGTCTCGGTGCGGCGCCAGCTCGAGAAGGCGCTGATGATGCGGGCGATCCTCCAGGCCAACAAGGATCGGCTCCGCCCGATCCTGATGACCACGCTCGCGTTCGTCGCCGGCATGGTGCCGCTCGTCACCGCCACCGGCGTCGGCTCCGGCTTCAACCGCGCCACCGCCGGCGTCGTGGTCGGCGGGCAGGTGCTCTCGCTCCTGCTCACGCTCCTCGCGGTGCCGGTCGCGTACTCGTACTTCGACGACATCGGCGCGCTCCTGCGGCGCGTGCTCGCGAGCTTCCGCGGCGAGCGGCCGCCGAAGGTCGAGCCGCCGGTCCCGGCGGGCATGGAGGTGGCGCCGTGAAGCGGCTCCTCCTCGCGGTCGCGCTCGTGCTCGCCGCCGGCTCCGCCCGGGCGGTGACGCTGAAGGAGCTGCTCGCCGCCGCCGACGAGCAGAACGTCGACGTGGCGATCGGCGTCGCCCAGCGCGAGCGCGCCGCCGCCGAATTCGGCCAGGCGTGGTCGGCGCTCCTGCCCTCGGCCACCGTGCAGGGCACGTGGACGCGCAACCAGTACCCGGTGGAGGTGCAGTTCGGCCCCGGCGAGCCGGTGGTGATCACCCCGGAGGACCAGCTCGACGGCATCGTCCGCTTCGAGCTGCCGATCCTCGACGTGGCGCGCTGGTTCCGCGCCGCCGCCGCCGGCGCCGCCGCCGACGCCGCCGAGCAGCGCGAGGGCGCCACCCGCGACGCCATCCGCCGCCAGGTCGCCACCACCTACTACGGCTACGCCGCGGCGCTCGCCGTCCGCGAGTCGGCGAAGCGCACCCTCGGCGTCAGCGAGGAGCAGCTCCGGCTCACCCAGGTCCGCGCCCAGAGCGGCGTCGCCACCGAGCTCGACGTGCTCCGCGCCCGCGCCGAGGTCGAGCGCGGCAAGCAGACCGTCGCCGACGCCGAGACGCTGGTCGCCAACACCCGGCGCGCGTTGCGCACGCTCTCCGGCCTCGAGATCGACGAGACCGCCGCGCTGCCCGAGGACGACGTCTCGAGCGAGGGCACCCTCGAGGAGCTCGAGGCGAAGGTCGGCGCGCTCCCGGCGGTCCGCGCCGCCGAGCTCGACGCCGCCGCGGCGGAGCGGCTCGCCACCGGCGCGAACCTCTTCCTCGTGCCGCAGGTGACCGCGAACTTCACCGAGCGCTTCACCAACGCCACCGGCTTCTCCGGCAACGACCGCTCGTACACCGCCGGCCTCGGCCTGCTCTGGCGCCTCGACGTCCCGGCGTTCTACGGGATGAGCGCGCTCTCCTCGCAGCGGGCGGCGGCGCGCCTCGCCGCGGAGCGGCAGAAGCTCCTCTCCCGCGACCAGGTGCACAACGACTGGCGGCGGCTCCAGGCGGCGGTCGAGAAGGTCGGCGCGGCCCAGGCGCAGGTCGAGGCGGCGGCGCGCGCGGCGAAGCTCGCCCGGGATCGCTACGAGCTCGGCGCCGCCACGCAGCTCGACGTCATCCAGTCGGAGCGCGACCTGTTCTCCGCCGAGGTGAACCGGATCCAGGCCCGCACCGAGCTCGCGTCGTCCCACGTGGCGGTGCGGATCAGCGCCGGGCTGCCGCTCGCGCTCGACTGACGCGTCAGGGATGCGCCTCGCCGCCTCGGTGCGCCGGGTGCGCCTCGGCCGGCAGCGCGAAGGAGAACGTCGTCCCGGCGCGAGGGTCGCTCTCGATCCAGACGCGGCCGCCGTGGGCCTCGACGGCGCCCTTCACCAGGGTCAGGCCGAGACCCCAGCCGGTGCGCCGGGGTCGCTCGCCGACGTCGACGCGGGCGAAGGGCTGGAAGAGGCGCTCGCGGACCTCGGGCGCGATGTAGCTGCCGAGGTTGTGCACGGAGACGCTCGCGTCCGGGCCTGCGTGCCGCACCCGCACCGTCACCGGCGCGCCGGGCGCGCCGAACTTCACGGCGTTGCTCACCAGGTTCCAGAGCGTGCGGCGCAGCTCGTCGGCGTCCCAGCGACCGCGGACGCCCGGCTCGGCGTCGAGCACGACGCGGCCGCCCTGGAGCGAGCGGACGCCCTCCACCACCTCGGCGGCGATCGCGCCGAGGTCGCAGTCCGACAGCTCGAGCGGCAGCGGCTCGCCGGCGTGGAGGCGGTTCGCGTCGAGCAGGTCGCGCACCATCCGGTCCACGCGCTCGAGGTTGCGCTGGATCCGGACGGCGACCGGGCCGTGGGCCCCGGGGGCGCGGGCCAGCAGGTCGGTTGCGAGCTTCGCCGCCGAGAGCGGGCCGCGGAGGTCGTGGGCGAGCGTGGAGACGAAGGCCTCGCGGACCTGGCGCTCCTCGGCGAGGTCGGCGACCTTGTCCTGCAGGTCGGCGAAGAGCCGGGCGTGCTCGAGGTGGATCGAGAGCTGCTGGCCGAAGGTCTCGAGCCGGCGCAGCTCGCGCGGGCCGAAGGCGCGGCGATCCCGGGTGCCGACCCAGAGCAGGCCGGAGAGCCGCCCGTGGGCCGCGAAGCGCACCGCCAGGATCGCCTCGACCCCGCACTGCCGCAGCGGCTCGGTCGGCCGCAGCGACGTCGTCGCGATCACGGAGAGCGCGAGGTCGGCGTGCTCCCCCGGCTCCTCGAACGGCGCCTCCGCGAGCGCGGCGCCGAACTCGGCCGCCGAACGCGGTGGCACGCCGATGCACGCCACCGAGCGGAGAGCCTCCGTGCCCCGGTCGCGCACCACGAGGCCCGCGGCGTCGAGCGCCATCCCCTCGACGAGGTAGGAGAGCATCTCGCCGAGCGCGTCGCCCGGGAGGCCGCCGTCGGGCAGCTCCAGCGCCTCGTCCGCCGCGAGCTGCATGAGGCGGAGCATGCGCTTCGCGGCCTGCTCGTCTCGCAGGAGGTGCTCCACGAACAGGCCGGCCGCCTGGCTCCCGGCCTCGGCGAGCTGGCCGTAGAGCCGCGCCACGTCCGACGCGTCGGGCGCCTCGGCGCCGGCGTCGGCCCAGCTCGCCGCGATCTCCCGTCCGAGGAGGTCCAGCTCGGCGATCATCGCGTCGAGCGCGAAGCCGTGCCGGAGCCGCGATGCGACGTGACCCTCGAGGCTCTTCCTGCGCCGCTCCTCCACCGCGGGATCGACGCGGGTCCCGAGCGTGTCCAGGAAGCGAGGCAACAGGTGGCGGAGCTCGGGTACCGAGAGCCCGCGGGCCGCCGCCGCCTGGCCCGCCTCCTCCAGCCAGCGGGCGATGATCTCGGCCCGCTTCCGCTCGATGAACTGCTCGACCGTCGCCACGTGCCCTCCCCGCCGTCCGCCGCTCCCGTCACGGTCGGGACGCGGGTCGTCGCCGGCAAGGCGGCCGGCCGTGCGCCCCCGCGGCGCGTTCGGGCAGCGGACGACCGAGCAGCGGTGCTAGATGTCCGCCATGGACTTCGCGGCGCGCGTCACGGAGCGACAGGAGCGCCTCGGGACGAGGCTGTGCGTCGGCCTCGATCCGCGGCCGGAGTGGCACCCCGAGGGCGTCGAGCTGGCGGCGCACTGCCTCGCGGTGCTCGAGGCCACCGCGCCGTTCGCCTGCGCGGTGAAGCCGCAGGTGGCGTTCTTCGAGGCGCAAGGGCTCCCGGGGCTCCAGGCGCTCGGCGAGGTGCTCGAGGCGGCGCGCTCCCTCGACCTGCCGGTGATCGTCGACGGCAAGCGCGGCGACATCGGCTCGACCGCCGAGGCGTACGCGAAGGCGTGGCTCTCCGGCGGCCGCTCCGGCTGCGCGCTCACGGTGAACCCGTTCCTCGGCCGCGACTCGGTGGAGCCGTTCGTCGCCGCGGCGAAGGCCGGCGGCGGCGGGATCTTCGTGCTCGTGCGCACCTCGAACCCCGGCGCCGACGACCTGCAGGCGCTGCCCGCCGGCGACGGCACCGTCTCCGACGCGATCGCCTCGTGGTGCACCGCGTGGAACGGGAGCGGCGCGGGCTACGGTCCCGTCGGCGCCGTCGTCGGCGCCACCCGCCCCGAGGAGCTGTCGCGGTTCCGGAAGGCGCTCCCCCGGAGCCTCCTCCTCCTGCCGGGCGTCGGCGCGCAGGGCGGCAAGCCCGATGACCTCGCGCCCGCGTTCCACGAGGGCGGCAAGGGCGCGCTCGTCGCGGCGAGCCGCGCGGTCGAGTACGCGTCGAAGGGCGAGGACTTCGCGGCGGCGGCCGCGTCGTCGGCCCGGGCGCTGAAGGACGCGATCAACCGGGCCCTCGGCCTCTAAGCACCCGGAAACACCGGGACGTTTCGCACCGTTGCGGCGGTTCGAGCCTGCGTTACGTTGCGCCGCGAGCGCCCTGTCCCGAGGGCGGCCGGCCTCGAAGGAAGGATCGACTTGAAGCGCGACTACTACGAGGTGCTCGGCGTCGAGCGCTCGGCCACCGCGGACCAGCTCAAGAGCGCCTACCGCAAGCTCGCCCTCAAGTACCACCCGGACAAGAACCCGGGCGACAAGGAGGCCGAGGAGAAGTTCAAGGAGGCGTCCGAGGCCTACGAGGTGCTCGCCGACGGCGAGAAGCGCGCGCGCTACGACCGCTTCGGCCACCAGGGCGGCAACCCGTTCGGCGACGGCTTCGCCGGCGGCGGCTTCGGCGGCGCGTCGATCAACGACATCTTCGGCGACATCTTCGGCGACATCTTCGGCCAGGGACGCGGGCGCTCGCCCCGCGGCCGCGGCGCCGACCTCCGGCTCGACAAGGAGATCACCTTCGAGCAGGCGGCCACCGGCACCGAGCTCGACGTGGAGATCCCGCGGTCGAAGCGCTGCGAGACCTGCGCCGGCTCCGGCTCGAAGCCGGGCTCGAAGCCGGCGGTGTGCAAGGGCTGCGGCGGCAGCGGCCAGCAGCGCTTCAGCCAGGGCTTCTTCTCGATCGCCCGCACCTGCCCGCAGTGCAACGGCGACGGCCGCGTCGTCACCGATCCGTGCCTCGACTGCAAGGGCAAGGGCGCCACGGTGTCGCGGGCGAAGGTCAACGTCCGCGTGCCCGCGGGCGTCGACACCGGCACGCGGCTCAAGCTCACCGGCGAGGGCGAGCCCGGCCCGCTCGGCGGCCCGGCCGGCGACCTCTACGTCGTGCTCCACGTGAAGGAGCACCCGATCTTCCAGCGCGAGGACACCGAGATCCACTGCGAGGTGCCGATCGGCTTCACCCAGGCGGCGCTCGGCGCCACCATCGAGGTGCCGACGCTCGAGGGGAAGGTGAAGCTCACCATCCCGCCGGGGACGCAGTCGGGGAAGGTGTTCCGCCTCCGCGGCAAGGGCATGCCGGCGCTCAACGGCTACGGCAAGGGCGACCAGCACGTCACCGTGTTCGTCGAGGTGCCGTCGAAGCTCACCGCCAAGCAGCGGGAGCTCCTCGAGCAGTTCGCCGAGGCCTGCGGCGAGGACGTGCACCCGCAGGCGAAGACGTTCTTCTCCAAGGTGAAGACCATCTTCGGGTAGCGGCCGGGGCACCGGAAGGCGGGACCCGCGCCGATCCGGCTAGGATCGCCGGATGCGGCCGACGATCGTCCTGCCCCTCGCAGCGCTGCTCCTCGCCGCCTGCACCGCGGAGCCGTCCGCGCCCGCCCCCGGCGGCGACGGCGGCGGCGGACAGGGCGGCGGCCCGGGCGCGTGCGTCGACCACGGCGACGAGGGCCCGTGCCTCGCCGAGGACGAGGCGTCGCCGTGCGCCCGCGGCGAGTCGTGCACCCTCGACCGGCGGAGCTGCACGGCCGGCGAGCGCTGCTGCACGCTGCCGTTCACCTGCGCGCCCTTCGTCGGCCCGATGCCGGGCGGCGCGCGGTGCGGGGGCGACGACGAATGCGCGTCGGGCGTCTGCCTCGACGTCGGCGGCGGCACCTGTCTCCGCGCCTGCAACTTCCGCGGCGCCGACACCTGCCCCGACGGCTTCCACTGCGCGCTCGTCGGCCTCGCCGGCGGCGCCACCGTGCGGGCCTGCCTCGGCGGCACCGCCGGCGCGCCGGAGCCCGCGCGCACCGTCTGCCGCGGCGACGCCGACTGCCCCGCCGATCGGCTCTGCCGGTTCGAGGGCGTCGAGCGGTGGTCCAACGAGCTCCCCGTCGGGCGCTGCGAGCCGCGGGTCGAGGGCGTCCCCTCCGACCTCGGCCTCCGCTGCGATCCGCCGCCGGGATCGGGCGAGGACTCGAGCCAGGCGCACCTCGGCACGGCGCGCTGCCCGGAGCGGGGCCTGTGCCTCCGGCAGTGCGACACCAAGGACGCCGAGGTGTGCCTCTGCGCCTCGAGCGAGGTCGACGCCGGCGAGGGCTGCGACAGCTCGCGCTGCACCATCCCGTGCACCCGCGAGAGCGACTGCCCGAACCGCTACACCTGCAGCGACGTCGACCACTCGATCGACGACTTCTCGTACCTCGACTGGGCCTTCCGGGTGTGCCAGCTGCCCGAGTCCGAGTCGCTCGAGTGGGGCTGCTGGGACGAGCTCGACTGCTGCAAGGACGGCGCGCAGCCCGGCGGGAGCCCGTGCTGCGAGTTCAGCCCGTCGACCTTGCAGTGCCGGCAGCCCGCGACCCCGATCGACCGCAGCCACTGCGCCGTGCGGGTGAGCCCGACCTTCCCGGATCGCTTCGTCACCGTCTGCCTGCAGCCCGAGGGCAAGGGCGGTCCGGGCGAGGGCTGCGCCGACGACGCCTCGTGCACGAGCGGGCTCTGCGTGCCCGACGGCGCGGGAGGCCGCGTCTGCACCTCGCCGTGCGAGGCGGGCCGCGATCGCTGCGACGCGATCCTGCCGGGGAGCCGCTGCTGCCCGACGCCGATCGCCGCGGCGGGCGGGAGCTGCGTCGACGCCTGCCGGCTCGACTGCGAGGAGACGCCCGCATGCGAGCCCTGATCGCCGTCGCGCTGCTCCTCCTCGCCGCGTGCGCGGAGGAGGCGGCGGCCCCTCCCCCCTGCGAGGGCCCGTCGTGCGGCGGCGGCGGGAGCGGCGGCGGCGATCCCTGCCCGGACCTCTCCGCCCGCGGCGCCTGCGACGGCGCCGGGCCGAACGGCGGCTGCGCGGAAGGCGAGGCGTGCACGGTGCGCAGCCGCGCCTGCGCCGGCGGCGGCACCTGCTGCACGCTCGCGCCCTCGTGCGAGCCCGACGAAGGCCCGCGGCCCGGAGGCTTCCGCTGCGAGCGCGACGACGACTGCGCCTCGGGCCTCTGCCACACCACCGGCGGCGTCGGCATCTGCCTGCGGCCGTGCACGGTGTCGAGCGCGTCGGACAGCTGCCCCGAGGGCTTCACCTGCAGGCTGGTGCCGCTCGAGGGCCAGAAGACGGTGCGGGCGTGCGTCGGCGGCACGGAGGCCGCGCCCGACGCCGCGCGCACGCTCTGCCGCGCGAGCGACGACTGCGGTCCGGGGCGCGCCTGCAGGGTGCAGCGCGGAGAGGACATGGACGTCGGCCTCGCGTTCGGCGCCTGCGAGCCGACGGCGACGGAGGCCGACGCCGGCACGCCGTGCGAGGGGCCGGAGGGGCCCGACGGGCCGGTGCCGTCGGAGGTCTACGAGGCGTCGGCGAGCTGCGCCGAGGGCGGCCTCTGCAACTACGCGTGCGAGACCACCAAGCTCGCGGCGTGCGCATGCAGCGGCGCCGAGCTCGCGGCGGGCCGCTGCAGCGGCGCGCGGTGCACCAAGCCGTGCCGGAACGACGCCGAGTGCCCGTCGCGCAACGCCTGCCGCTCGTTCGACACCGCCTACGACCGGTTCGAGGACCCGGCGCTCGCGTTCCAGGTCTGCATGCTCCCGCTCGGGGTCGACGTGGAGTGGGGCTGCTGGGACGAGCTCGACTGCTGCACGGGCGGGCTGCAGCGCAACGGGCAGCCCTGCTGCGACGTGAAGAACGGCTCCTGCGTCGGCGCCCAGGCGGAGGTGACCCACTGCAGGATCGAGCCCGGCGAGGGCCGGTTCATGGCGTACTGCCGGCAGCCGTCGGGCCTCGCCGCGCTCGGCGATCCCTGCGCCGGCCACGCCGGGTGCGAGAGCGGGCTCTGCGCGCCGGACGGCGCCGGCGGAGGCCGCTGCGCCTCGCCGTGCGATCTCGCCCTCGACCACTGCGAGACGATCCAGCCCGGCACGGCCTGCTGCCCGGTGCCGCTCGGCGAGCTCTGCGTGCCCGGCTGCAGCGCGAGCTGCCCGGCGGAGCCGGCGTGCGAGCCGTCGTAGCCGCCGCGGCGCTCTCGCTCGCCGCCTGCGCGGCC
>CAZDGH010000061.1:0-19035 GCA_964504805.1 uncultured Myxococcales bacterium
CAGCGCGGCCTCGACCTCCGGCCCGAGCCTGCGCGCCTCCTCGGCCCGCGTCGCGCCGGGAGCGGCGCCGATCGCCAGGCCGGCGAGGAGCGCAAGGAGCGCTTCGCGGCGTGGTGCCGCGATGCCGCGACAGGCTCGGTCCCGCCGCCTCGCCACGTGGACCCTCCGCGCACGTGCTGATGGACGATCCGTAGCACGCCCGCGAGAGAGGCCGGAAGGCGCGGCTCTCCTACCCGCCCTCTCCGGAGCCCCCGCCCTTGAGGAAGAGGTCCCGGAGCTTCCCGAAGATCCGCCCCGTCTCGGCGGGGACGTCCCGCGCGGCCGCCGGTCCGGGACCGACGGTCGCCTGGGCCAGGGCCGCGCGCCGCTCCGCCAGCGCCGCCGCCAGCTTCTCCGCCGCCGACGGGTTGCCCTGGATCACCGAGGCGAAGACGGCGCGGTCGATGCCCACCACCGCCAGGTCCGTCCGCGCGACGATCGAGGCCGAGCGGGGATCGCCGGTGAGCAGCGCCATCTCGCCGAAGAACTGCCCCGGCCCGAGCACCGCCACCGGTGCCGCCACGCCGGCGACGTGCACCTCCACCTCGCCCTCGACGATCACGTAGAAGGTCGAGCCCGGCTCGCCCTGCCGGAACACCACCTCGTGCCGGCCGTAGATCTCCCGGCGCGCCTCCGCCGCCAGCCGGTCGAGCGCCGCGTCGCCGAGCGGCGCGAGCAGCTCGATCTTCCCGAGCGAGACGCGCACCTTCTCCGCGGTGGCGACGTTCTGGTCCCGGTCCGGCGGCGGCAGCCCCTCGCGCGGCTTGTCCCGCCGCAGGTACACCGTGCGCACCGGGAACGGGATCTCCAGGCCGTGGCGGTTGAGCCGGTACCAGGCCGCCGAGAGCACGTCGTCGTCGACGAAGCGCGCCAGCTCGTAGCGCGGCACCCAGAACCGCAGCCGGTACTGGATGCCGGAGTCGGCGAACTGCATCAGCACGATCTCCGGCTCCGGCTGCGCCAGCACCTGCGGGTTGCCGACGACCACCGCGGTCAGGTGCTCCTTCACCACGTTCGGCGGCACGCCGTAGCCGACGTGCACGAACAGCTCGCGGAACACCGCGCCGCCGAGCCGCCGCGAGAGGTTCGAGATCACGCCCTTCGCCAGCACGTTGTTGGGGATGGTCACCAGCTCGCGCCGCCGCGTCTCGAGCTTCACCGCACGCCAGGAGATCTCCACCACCTGGCCGATGTGCTGGTCGATCTGCACCCAGTCGCCGGGCGTCATCGGCCCCTCGACCTGCAGCGAGAGGCCGGCGAAGAGGTTGCCGAGGGTGTCCTGCAGCGCGAGGCCGAGCACCACCGAGAGCAGCGCCGAGGTGGTGACCAGCGCGGTGAGGTCGAGGTCGAAGGTGGTCTTGAGGATGATCGCCGACGCGATCACGTAGAGCGCGCCGTCGATGACGTCGCGGAGGATCTTCGGCGTGTGCTTGCCCTGCCGCCGGGCGAGCCAGAGCGCGCCGGAGATCGCCAGCCGGATGCCGCCGAACGCCGCCAGGGCGAGCGTCGCCACGTGGAAGACCGTGACGATCGCCTCGGGCGACCCGGCCGCGTCGGCGAGCCGGTGGAGGAGCCGCGCGACGATGGCGGCGACGAGCAGCCAGATCGCGCCGCGCAGATCGGCGCGCAGCATCACGTCGCGGGCGCGGGCGCGTGCCACCAGCGCCAGCACGGTGAGCACGGCGAGGACGGCGAAGCTCGCGTACCGCTCGAGCGCGCTCTGGAGGGCCGGGTCCATCGGCCGACGCATCCTGCCACGCCGCACGCGTCGCCACTATGCTTCGGACGTGGAGACGATCCGGCTCGGCGTGAGCGCGTGCCTGCTCGGCCGCAAGGTCCGCTACGACGGCGGGCACAAGCACGATCGCTACGTGACCGACGTGCTCGGACCCTACGTCGAGCTCGTCCCCGTCTGCCCCGAGCAGGAGGTGGGGATGGGCGTGCCCCGGGAGCCGGTGCGGCTCGTCCGGCTCGGCGCCCGCACGCACCTGGTCGGCGTCCGCACCGGCGACGACTGGACCGACCGCATGGAGTCCTTCGCGACGAAGCGCGTGCGCGAGCTCCCGCCGCTCGACGGCTTCGTCTTCAAGAAGGACTCGCCCTCGTGCGGCGTGTTCCGCGTCAAGCGCTTCCGGCCCGAGGGCGGCATGCCTTCGAAGGACGGCCGGGGCCTCTTCGCCGCCGCCTTCGCCGCCGCCCGCCCGCTGGTGCCGATCGAGGAGGAGGGGCGGCTGCAGGACCTGTCGCTCCGCGAGGCGTTCGTCGAGCGGCTCTTCGCCCACGCCCGGCTCCGGGCGCTCCTCGGCCGCTACTCCGTCGGCGCGCTCGTCTCGTTCCACGCCGCCCACAAGCTGCAGCTCCTCGCCCACGCCCCCGCGGCCTACGCCTCGCTCGGGCGCCTGGTGGCGTCCGCGAAGCGCAAGGACGCGCGCGAGGCGTACGCCAGGGGCTTCATGGACGCCCTGGCGGTGGCCGCCACCCGGCCGAAGCACGTCAACGTGCTGCAGCACGCCCTCGGCTTCTTCAAGGCCGAGCTCTCCGCCGACGAGAAGGTCGAGGCGAAGGAGCTCCTCGCCGACTACCGCCGGGGCCTCGTGCCGCTCGTCGTGCCGGTGACGCTGCTCCGGCACTTCGTGCGCAAGCACGGCGCGCCGTGGCTCGCGGCCCAGACCTACCTCGAGCCGCATCCGAAGGAGCTCATGCTCCGGAATCACCCGTGACGTCGCCCCCCGGCGCCGGCGGGTGCACGCGGACGAGCCGCACGCGCCGCGCCGACGCGTCCACCACCTCGAGCGTCGCGCGGTCCTCGGTCTCGTAGCGCTCGCCCGCCGCCGGCATCCGCCCGGCGAGGTGCAGCACCAGCCCCGCCACCGTGGTCCAGCCCTCGCCCTCCGGCAGCTCGAGCCCGAGCTCGCGGTTCGCGTCGCGGACCGTCACCGTGCCGGCGACGACCGCGGCGCCCGACGGCTCGCGGCGGATCGGCTCGACGACGTCCTCGTCCTCCTCGAAGATCTCGCCGACCAGCTCCTCGACCAGGTCCTCGAGCGTGACCAGGCCGGAGACGCCGCCCGCCTCGTCGACGACGAACGCCAGCGGGAGCTGCCGGCGCCGCAGCTCGTGGAGCAGCTTCGGGGCCGGCATCGGCTCGGGCACGAAGTACGGGTCGCGGAGCAGCTCCTCGACCGTCGCGAGCTTCCCCTGGGTGGCGGCGACGAGCACCTCGCGGCAGGTGACGTAGCCGACGATCCCGTCGATGGTGCCCTCGTACACCGGCAGCCGGGTGTGGGCCGACTGCCGCACCGCCTCGAGCAGCGCCTCGGGGCTCGCGTCCTTGGACACCGCCCGGATCCGGGCGCGGGGCATCATCACCTCGCGGGCCACGAGCTCGCCGAAGGCGAGGGCGCGGCTGGCGATCTCGCCGGAGCGGACGTCGAGGGTCCCGACGCGGCTCGCCTCCTCCACGGTCTGCTGCAGCTCCTCGAGCGAGAGCCGGCTCTCGGTGAAGCTCGTGCGGTCGCCGAACAGCCGGAGGACCACGTTCGAGCTGGCGGTGAGGAACCACACCACCGGCCGGGCGAGCTGCGACAGCCAGAGGAGCGGGCGGCCGATGAAGAGCGCGTAGCCCTCGGGCATGCGGAGCGCGAGCGACTTCGGCACCAGCTCGCCGAGCACCAGCGACAGGAACGAGACCAGCGCCACGACCGCCGCCAGGGAGAGCTCCTCGGCGTACGGCGCGAGGACCGGCACCCGGGCGACGTACGGCGCGAGCTCCCCGGCGAAGCGCGCGCCGCCGAACGCCGAGGCGGTGGCGCCGACCACGGTGATGCCGACCTGGACGGTGGCCAGGAACCGCTCGGGGTCCGCCCGGAGCCGCTCCACCGCCCGCGCCGCGCCGCGCCCCTCGCGGAGCAGCTCCTCGAGCCGGGTCTTCCGCAGCGCGACGAGCGCGATCTCCGCGCCGGAGAGCACGCCGTTGACGAGGACGAGGGCGACGACGACCAGGATCTCGGGGGCGATGAGGGACCTCGGGATCCCGGTTCTAGTGGGCCGCGGGCGGCGCCGCCACCGGAGATCCGCCCAGGGTCCGGGCGAGCGCGGCCTCGCCGACGAGCCCCACCAGCGCGCCCGTGGCGTCGACCACGACCAGGTGGTGGGCGCCCGCCGAGAGCATCCGCAGCGCGGCCTGCCGCAGGTCCTCGTCGCCGTGGGCGGTCACCGGCCTCGCCATCACGTCGGCGGCGAGGACCAGCTCGTCGAGGCCGCGCTCCGACGCCGCCTCGCGGAGCACGTCCTCGGAGAGCACGCCGACCGGGTGCCCGCGGCGATCGACGATCGCCACCGGCGCCGCCGCGCCGGCGCGCGCGAGGATCGCCGTCAGCGGCTCCTCGGGCGTCGCCCGCGAAGGGACGCCGGCGAGCGCGCGCGACACCGGCACCGGGTCCTCGATCGCCGGCGCCGCCGCGGAGCGGACCTCCGGCTGGGCGTGGTAGAGCCGCCAGCGCCGGAGCGCCACGAAGGCGATGCCGCCCGCCAGCATCAGCGGCACCAGGAGGTCGTAGCTCCCGGCGAGCTCGCTGACGAGGATCAGCGCCGCCAGCGGCACGTGGGCGACGCCGCCGTAGAAGGTGCCCATGCCCACGAGCGCGAACGCGCCCGGGTCGATCGACGGGTCGAAGAGCAGCTTCGCCGCCTGCCCGAACGCGCCGCCGAAGAGTGCGCCGAGCACGAGCGACGGCGCGAAGTCGCCGGCGCTGCCGCCGCTGCCGATGGTGAGCGCCGACGCGACCAGCTTCGCCCCGCAGAGCAGGAGCAGCACCAGCACCGCGTCGAAGCCCTCGCCGAGCCACGAGGCGGAGGTGATCGCCGCCTGCGCCGCGCCGTAGCCGCTCCCGAGGATCCCGGGCTCGCGGCCGCCGCCGAAGAGCGTGGCGCCCTCGACGACCACGAGCAGCGCGAGCAGGCCGACGCCGAGGCCGCCGAACGCCGGACGCAGGAACGAGGGCCCCGGTAGCTTGTCGGTGGCCTCCCGCACGAAGCGCAGCGCCAGGAGGAACAGCACCGCGAGCAGCGACTCGCCGAGCGCCAGCGCGGCGTAGAGCGGCAGGTGCGCCGGCACGAACGGGTAGCGCACCGCACGGGCGAAGAGGATGGTCTCGCCGAGGAGGGTGATCGAGATCGAGTACGAGACGACGCTCGCGAGCACCGCCGGCACCAGCGCCTCGGCCTCGAAGTCGTCGCGCCAGAGCACCTCGACCGCGAGCAGCGCGGCGCCGAGCGGGGTGCGGAACACCGCGGAGATGCCGGCGGCGATCCCGGCGACGAGGAGGATCCGCTTCTCGCGCGGGCCGACGCGGAGCACCCGGGCGACGAGGGCGCCGAGCGCGCCGCCGAGCTGCATCGTCGGCCCCTCGCGGCCGCCGGAGCCGCCGGTGCCGAGGGTGAAGATCGAGGCGAGCGCCTTCACCGGGATCACCCGGCCGCGCACGTCGCCGCCGCCCTTGTGGAACGCGGAGATGATCGCGTCGCCGCCGCCGCCCGCGCACTCCGGCGCGAAGCGCACCAGCACGCCGCCGAGGGCGGCGCCGAGCGCGGGCACGATCGCGAGCAGCCACGGCCGGAGGTCGCCGCCGCCGGAGGTCTCGTGGCCCTCGCCGAAGGCGCGGATCGACTGTACGCCGACGACTCCCTCGAGCAGGTGCTCCCGCGACCACTCGAGCGCCGCGAAGAACGCGCTGCCCGAGAGCCCGGCGGCGATCCCGACGAGCGCCGCGTGCAGCAGCGTGCGCCCGAGGATCCGCATGTCGAGCGGACGTGCGTCGGCGAGGAGCTGCCCGAGGGCGAGGCCTCCCTTCTGGTAGCGCGTCGCGATCCGCGACACGGCGGCGCGGCCGCGCAGGCGGAGCGCCGAGATCGACGTGCGCCGTCGTGGCGGCCCGCTCAATGGACCCGCGCCTCGATCGGCAGCGCGGCGACGATCCCCGCCTCCGCCTCGGCCAGCTCGCCGAGCCGCGCCCGCGCCGCCGCGTCGCCGCCGTACGCGCAGGCGAGGTCGACGAAGAGCCGGTGGTGCCCGGCCTCGGAGACCGCGAGCGACCGGTAGAACCGCCGGAGCGCCTCGTCGGGCAGGTGGGCGCCGAGCAGCTCGAGCCGCTCGCAGGAGCGGGCCTCGATCAGCGCGCCGACGAGCAGCCGGTCGACGAGCCGCTCCGCGGCGCCGGTGCGCACCAGCCGGAACAGCCGCTGCGCGTACGGGTCGCCCGGGTCCTTCCCGAGGGCGAGGCCGCGGGCGCAGATGAGGTCGTGCACCTGCCGGAAGTGCTTCAGCTCCTCGTGGGCGAGGCGCGCGCAGCGCTTCACCAGCTCGGTCTTCTCCGGGTACGCCGAGACGAGCGCCATCGCCGAGGCGGCGGCCTTCTTCTCGCAGTGGGCGTGGTCGACGAGCACCTCGTCGAACCGCGCCACCGCGACCTCGATCCAGCGCGGGTCGGTGACGCTGCGCAGCGGCTCCATCGCCGCGGGTCTTACCTCTTGTGCCGCAGCTTCTCCACCGCCTGCTGCTGCAGCACGTGGAGCGCCAGCCGATCGCGCACCTCCGCCGGCAGGTCGACGAACCGGAGGGCGGCCGAGGTGCGAGAGCCGACGCCGTGGGTCTTGACGCCGCGCCGCACCACCTGCGCCTTGCCGGTGATGACGAGGTCGCCGAGCTCGAGGACCACGTCGACGTGGTCGCCCTCCTTGGCGTGCAGCTCGGTGACCACCAGCGCGCCGCCGGCGGAGAGGTTCACCGTCCGGGTCTCCTCCCAGAGGCCGTCGGGGCCGCCGACGCGGACCTTGCACTCGGTGTCGACGCGGATGTCCATGCGCCGCTGCCGGTCCTCGGCCGGATCGCGGCAGACCAGCTCGACCTCGGCGGTGCCGCGCTCGCCGCGGACCTGCGCCACCCGCGACGGGACGTAGACCACCGAGCCCTCGCGCGGCAGCTCGATCCGCACCTTGGCGTCGGCGCGGAACGGGACGAGGTCGCCGTCCTCGTCGAAGCGCATCACCGCCAGGAGCCGGTCGCCCTCGGCGGCGACGACCTCCACCGCGTGGGCGTCACCGGTGCGCTCGTCGATGAGCGCGCCGCGGGAGAGACCGGTCGCCATCGCCTCGCGCAGCGCCTTCACCTTCTCCATCGCGGCACCTGCCTTGGGCCACCCCGCGGTCGCCCGGTTCGCTCGTCTAGTCCACCGCCACCAGCCGGAAAGGCCTCGCGGCCTCGAACCCGACCTTCTTGTAGAGGCCGACCGCCGGGGCGTTGGCCTCGTTCACGTGGAGCGTCACCCGCGGCAGCGCCGACAGCAGCGTGCGGCACAGCTGCCCGAGCGCCAGCGTGGCGAGGCCCTTGCGCCGGAACGGCGGCGAGGTCCAGACGCCCTCGATCTGCGCGCCGAGCTTGCAGTGGGTGCCGACGTCGGCCTTGAACGCGAGCGTGCCGCCCTCGAAGAGCACGAAGGTGCGGCCGGCGGCGATCCGCTCCGCGCAGCGCCGCCGGAAGCCGTCGGGATCGACGCGCCGCGGGTCGACCCCGAGATCCTCCTGGTGCATCTCCGCCGACGCGGCGACGACCGCCTCGAGCTCCTCCGGCCTCGCCTGCCGGAGCTGCGGCGCCACGAACGGGCCCATGTCGTCGGGCGTGATCCGGTAGAGCCGCTGCGCGCGGAAGAGCCGCGGCCGCTCCGCGCCGTACGCGCCCCAGAGCGCGTCGAGCGCCTCGCGCTCGCCGACCGCCGAGCGGATCTGGAGCCGGCCGCGCAGCGCGCTGCCGAGCGCGGACGCCGCCGGCTTCTCCGGCGCGCTAGGCACCACCAGCCGCCCCTCGCCGCCGACGAAGGCGACGCCGGCGAGCTCGCCGGCCTCGCTCTTCTCGGCCCAGAACGCGATCGAGGGTCCGTCCGCCCGGCCCGAGACCCCGTGCTCGTCGAGGACGCCGACGAGGAACAGGTTCTGGACCGGATCCTTCGCGAGGAAGGCTCGCAGCGCCGGCTCGTCGGCCGGCGACAGGACGGTGACCATTCGGTGGCGATCCTAGCCTCCTCGCGCGCCGGGGATCGAGGAGGGGTCGAGCGAAAACGGGCCGCGCGGGAGTGCCTCGATGTCCCACCTGGACAGAAGCTCCCGCGGGGTGGCGCGGGTGTCGAAGGGGCACAAGCCCGCGGTGGCAGCGAGGAATCCCGCGATCCGTGCCGGGTCCTCGCCGCGCTGCGCCAGCGCCGAGAGCGATGCCGCACCGTGTCGCTTCGCCAGCCGGGCCCCGTCGGGGCCCAGCACCAGCGGCACGTGGAGGAAGCGCGGGGCGGGGCGCGCGAGCGCCTCGTAGAGCAGGAGCTGCCGCGGCGTCGACGAGAGCAGATCGGCGCCGCGGACGACCTCGGTGATCTCCATCGCCGCGTCGTCGACGACGACGGCGAGCTGGTAGGCGGCGATCCCGTCGGCGCGCCGGACGACGAAGTCGCCGACCTCGGCGGAGACGTCGAAGGACTGCGTGCCCATGAGGGCGTCGTCGAAGGCCCGCGCGCCGGGCTCGACGCGGAAGCGGATCGACGGGCCGCGGCCCTGGGCGCGGACGCGGTCCTCGCGGGAGGGATCGGGCGTGCGGCAGGTGCCGGGGTAGCGCGGGCCCTCCTCGCCGGCGTGCGGCGCCGAGGCGGCGGCGACCTCGGCGCGGGAGCAGAAGCACGGGAACGCGCGGCCGGAGGCGAGGAGCGTCGCCACCTCGTCGTCGTAGAGGCGCGTGCGCTCGCTCTGGAGGTACGGCGCGTGCGGTCCGCCGACGTCGGGGCCCTCGTCCCAGTCGAGGCCGAGGAAGCGCAGGCTCTCGAGGATCCCCGCCGCCGCGCCGGGCCTCTCCCGCGGCTTGTCGAGGTCCTCCATGCGCAGGACGAACGCGCCGCGCCGGGATCGGGCCGACAGCCAGGCGAGCAGCGCGGTGCGGGCGTTGCCGAGGTGGAGGTCGCCGGTGGGGGAGGGCGCGTAGCGGCCCCGCACGCGGCTCACGACGCGAGCGGCACCGCGACCGGCGTCGCGCGCGCGAGCGTCCCGCCCTCGTCCTCGAGGAGCCAGTACCCCTCGCGGCCCCTGGCCGTCGAGCTGCCGGCGTTCACCACCGTGAGGCCGCCGCCGGCGTCCACCGTGTAGCGGTGGTGGACGTGGCCGCAGAGGATCGCGGCGACGCCGCCCTCGCGGCACACGCGCAGGAGCGAGGCGCCGTCGGTGAGCCCGTGGGTGGCGCGGTCCGGCGTGCCGTCCCAGCGGAGCGGCGCGTGGTGCACGACCACGTAGATCGCGCGGCCGCGGAGCTCGTCGTGGGCGAGGACCTTCGCGAGCGCGGCGAGCTGCGCCCCGCCGACGTGGCCGGCGGCGATCCCGGGCAGCGGCGGCACGTGGGCCGACGAGATCGCGACCACCGCCAGGCCGTCGCCGACGAGGCGGACGAGCGGGTACGCGGCGCCCGGGACGGCGAGGTCGGGCAGGTCGGAGTCCTCGTGCTCGCCGAACCACCGCGAGAAGCGCCGGTCGCGGGCGGCGCCGGGCGTGTAGAGGTCGTGGTTCCCGGGGATGACCGTGAGCTTCGCCGGGTCGCCCGCCAGCGGCGAGAGCGCCTCGCGGGCGGCGCGGAACTCCTCGTCGTCGGCGAGGGCGGTGAGGTCGCCGGAGAGGATCACGTGGTCGACGCGCGCCTCGGCCGCCGCCGCGACGATGCGGCGGACCACCTCGCCGGCGCGCTCGTACTTCCGGGCGCGGCCCATCCCCTGCATCTCGAGCTGCGCGATCGTGCGGCGCACGCCCATCGACAGGTACGAGCGGGTCGACCAGTCGAGCTGCAGGTGGACGTCGGAGAGGTGGAGGACGCGCACGCTACTTCTGCTCGTGCCGCGCGGTGACCACGGTGCGGATGCCGCCGCGGACGAAGAAGTCGCCCTTCACCTCGAGCGAGCGGGGCGCGATGGCGGCGACGATGTCGTCGCAGATCCGGTTGGTGACCGCCTCGTGGAACGCGCCCTCGTTCCGGAAGCTCCACAGGTACAGCTTGAGGCTCTTCAGCTCGATGCACTTCTGATCGGGCACGTACCGGATGTGGAAGTGCGCGAAGTCGGGCTGGCCCGTGAGCGGGCAGAGGCAGGTGAACTCCGGGCAGTCGAACTCGATCTCGTAGTCGCGCGCCGGTGCGGGGTTCGGGAAGGTCTCGAGGCTCTTCGACGGCTTGGTGGACATCAGCTCTCCTGCGGGTCGCTCTCGGTCGCGGCGGGCTGCCCGGCGTCCGCCGCCGGGGCGGCCTCGGCCTTCTGGGCGTCCGACGCCGCCTGCTCGGCCGCCTTGGCGGCGGCCGCGGCCTGGTCGCCCTGGAACCCGTACGTCTCGCCCGGGCCCTTGGCGTAGAACCGCACCGCCTTCTTGTCGATGCCCAGGGCCTCCTCGGCCGCGGCGCGGGGCACGAGGGCGTAGTCGATCCGGTCCGGCAGCGGCTTCTCCACGATCGCGAGCTCGCCCGCGTCGAGGCCCTTCACCTGCTCGGCGGTGAGGTAGACGCGGAGGATCCGGTTCTTCCGCGACGCGAAGTGGAACGCCTCGTCGCCGCGGGCCTCGATCCCGTGCCGCTCGCACAGGGCGCGGAGCGACTCCTGGCGCTTGCGGTCCTCGGCGGCGCGCTTGCGGTTCTCCTCGCGCTCCCGGTCGAGCAGCCGCTGCCGCTCCTTGTAGGCGGCGGCCTCCTCGGCGGCGAGCTTCTCCTCGGGCGTGAGCTCCCGGGGCGGTGGGGCGGGGCGCCGGTCGTTCGGGCGGCCGCCGCGGCCCTGCTGCGGCCGGGCCTGCTTCGGCGGAGGCCGCCGCTTCGCGTCCTCCTCGCTCTTCTTCGCCTGCTCCTCGGTCACCACCCCGGCCTGGAGGAGCTTGTCGCGGAGGCTCTGCAGTCCCATCGGTTCCACCTCGAAGGGCGCGCACCATCGCCCGGCCCTCGGGGGATCCGCAAGGGCGGCCACGGGCTGCGCCCGTTCTTGACAGCCCCGCGGCCGTTCACTACAAGAGCGCTCCCTTCCGGTCGGCCGTAAGCGCCCGGAGATCAGGTCGTTCCCCGGTAGCTCAGCTGGCAGAGCAGGCGACTGTTAATCGCCGGGTCCGAGGTTCAAGTCCTCGCCGGGGAGCCAGTTCACGCGGGGTCGCGGAGACGCGGCCCCGCTTTTTTTGCGGGTGAGCCCCGGCATGGCGGTGCCTCGGGCGACGTGGGACTCGCGCCGGGGTCCGCTTCGACGGCGCCCGTCACCGTCGGCATCGCGAGGGAGGACTGCGATGCGCGCGCGTGCGCTGCTGGCGACGGCTCTGATCTCGATCGCGTCGACGGGGAGCTCGCTGGGCTGCCGCCCGGCGCCGCCTCCCCCAGCGGCCGCAGCCAAGAAGGAGGGCGAACGCGCCATGTCGATCCACTACCTGGAGCTCGTCACGCCGGACGTCGACGCGCTCGTCGCGCAGTACGAGCGGGTGCACGGCCTCTCGTTCGGTCCGCCCGACGGAGACCTCGGGCAGGCGCGCGTGGCGGCGCAGGCCGACGGCTCGCTCGTCGGCATCCGCGGGCCGCTGGCGGCGCACGAGCAGCCGATCGTGCGCGCGTACTTCGCGGTGGAAGACCTCGAGCGGGCGGTGAAGCTGGCCGAGGCCGCGGGCGCGACCGTCGCCTATCCGCCGACGCGGCAGGGAGCGCGCGGCACGTTCGCGATCGTGATCCAGGGCGAGGTGCAGCACGGGCTCTGGGAGCGCTGAGAGCCTCGCCGCGGTGCGGATCACCCGAGCCCCTCGACCCGACGCCACCGTCCCTGGGTCTCCCAGGCGAGCAGCTCGTCCCCGCGCCAGTCGAGCGCGCGGATCCGCGCCGCGATCCCGCCCAGCGGCCGGAGGCCTCCCTCCGCGCCCGAGAACAGGGCGAGCGCCTTCGGCGAGTCGCCTAGCACGGGGACGAGCAGCGCGCCCTCGAGCTCGCGCGGGGCGAAGGCGAACGCCTTGGTGACCTTCGCCGACGCGACCTCCGACCACGTGCCGTCCGCCGCGCGGCGGAGGCGGCGCAGCACCTTCTCCGCGAGGACGAGCAGGTCGTCGTCGGAGACGAGGTGCGCGGCGCGGACGCGGTTGCCGAGCTCGAACGGGTACTCGACGATCTTCGCGACGGCGCCCGAGGCGGCGTCCACGCCGGCGACGACCGCCGCGGCCTTGGTCGAGATCCCCACCGCGACGATGCGGCGCCCCGACGGCGAGACGGCCACGGCGCCGACGGCGCTCCCCGACGCGAGCGCCTCGAGCGCCGCCGAGACGTCGCGGATCGTCCCGTCGTCGCCGAGGTACCGGAGCCCCCGCTCGTGCCGCACGCCGCCGGCCTCGACGATCGGGACCGCGGCGGCGCGGCCCGAGGCGCCGACGACGACGCGCGCGGCGCCGAAGCGCGCAGCGACCTCGGGCACCTCCCGCGAGGGCGCGTGCTCGATCGCCTCGTCCGAGAGGCGCAGGTCGAGCTTCTTCTTCGCGCCCCTGGACGGCGCCGCCTTCTTCGCCTTCTTCGCCGCGCGCCCGGAGAGCGCCGCGAGCGCGGCGTCGAGGTGGGTGAGCTCGTAGCGCGGCTCGTCCGGTCCGCCGGTCCCGGTGGTCAGGTACACCGCGCCGTCGGTCTCGAGGTCGAACGAGAGCGGCGCGTCGAAGGCGCCGAGCTTCGCGACCACGTCGCCGGCGACGCCGAAGACGTCGACCTTCTTGCCGCGCCGCACGACCAGCACCCGCCCCGCGCGCGCGGCGCGAAGCGAACCCGCGTCCGCGATCGCGACGGTGGCGATCACCCGCGGGAGCGCGGCGGGCTCGAGGAGCTGCAGCCGCTTCGACGAGAGCACCGCCCAGCGGCCGCCGTCGGCGAACGCCGTCCCGCGCAGCTCGTACCCGTCGGCCGGCTCCTTGCGCAGCACGAGGCGCGGCTCGCCGCGGCGCAGGTCGACGTGCCACGCGGCGCCGGACTGGACCAGCAGCACCTCGTCGCCCGAGGGCGACATCGAGACGCCGCCGACGTTGCCGCCGGGGATCTCCAGCTCGTGGCGGGCGCCCTCGCGATCGATCCAGGCGATCCCGTCGTAGTACGACGACCCCGGCGGCACGAACAGCGCGAGCGGGCGCGGGGTGCCGTCGAGCGGGTGGTCGCCGTCGGCGGGGCGCAGGTGCGGATCGTCGGCGGTGCCGGCCTCGACGAATTCCGGGTCGGGCGCCACGAAGGCGGAGGTGCGCGGCGGCCGCTCGAGGGCGCGCTCCACCCGCGCGAGGCCGACCTTGCCGGGGGCGGGCTCCACCGAGAGCGCGTCGGCGATGCGCCGCTCGTCCCGCGCGCGCCGCGAGCGCGCGACGGCGTCGTCGAAGGCGCGATCGGGCTCCGGCGCCGGCAGCGACGCGTCGATCGGCCGGCGAAATTCCGGCACCAGCGCGCGAGAGCCGGTGTCGGGCCCCGGCTCGGGCGCGCCCTGCGCGACCGACCACCGATCCCACGGGCCGCCGGACTCGCGGGCCAGGTGGTAGGTGACGTCGACGATCGGCACGATCGCGTGCGCCTCCCGGAGGAAGTCCGCGACCGCGCCGAGGTGCCCGCCGTGCGAGGTCCACCGCTCGCCGGCGACGAGCTCCGCGTACCGCCCGGACCACCGCCACGGTCCCGGGCGCAGGATGCCGGTCGCCGTCGCCTCGTCCCACGCGGCGCCGAGGCGCGCGCGCTCCTCCTCGGCCGGCGCGCGCGCGAAGACGACGTCGAAGGTGTGGCCGAGGTTCGCGCCCTCGGCCCAGTCGCGCGCGTCGCGACCGTAGAAGCGGAACGGGAAGGACATGGTCGCCTCGTGCCCGGTGCCGGGCTCGCTAGGAAGTCCGGCGGGCCGCCTCGATCGCCTGGATCGGAAGCCACATCGCCGTCGGGCGCGGGCGCGCTTCCGACAGGCCCTCGAGCGGCTCGAACGGCGTGAAGCCGTACCTCACGTAGAAGTCGATGGCCTCGGCCTTGGCGTCGACCACGACGCCGGCGCAGCCGACCTCGCCGGACAGCTTCGAGGCGAGCTCGAGCACGAAGCGGAGCAGCTGCGCGCCGACGCCCGTCGACCGTGCCGACTCGTCGACGGCGCGGCGCGCGAGGCCGAGCACCGGGATGGGGTAGCGCGGTAGCTTCTTCCGCGCGCGCTGCGGCAGGTCGTCGATCTCGACGTGGCGCGGTGCCACGGTGGCGAAGCCGAGGACGCGGTCGCCGTCCACGGCCACGTAGGTGACGCCGAGGTGATGGCGGAACTGGTTCTGGCCGGCGTAGCGGTGGAAGAAGCGATCGAGCGCCTCGTCGCCGGACCGGAAGCTCGAGCGGTCGTCACCCGGGCGGAGCGCCCTAATCTCCATCGCCCATGAGCTCGCGGAGCGCGGGCGTGGCCTCGGTGGACTCGGCCCGGCGCAGCAGCTCGTCGCCGGTCTTGCGCGAGACGACGAGCCGCGGCTGGACGATGTACTCGGCCGGCAACGCGTCGAGCGCCTGGAGGTGGTGCAGGAGCGCCTGCTCGACCAGGTGGCCCTTCTTGACCCCGGTCCGGCGGACGTACTTCTCCATCCGCTCGCGGGTGGCCTCGGAGATCTGGGCCGAAATCTGCGTTTCCTTCGCCATGGATGATCCTCACCCAGAAGCTACGTTCTTGTAGACTCGAGCGCAAGCGGGGGCCCGGCCGTGGAAAGACCGGCCGCCGGGATCACCCGCCGGTGATCCGGAGCTCGATCCGGCGGTTCGCCTCCCGGCCCGCCTCGGTGTGGTCGAGCTGGATCGGCACCGAGTCCCCGTAGCCGACCGGGTCGAGCCTGTCGGCCTCGACGCCGTGCTCCTCCAGGAACCGCCGGACCGCGTCCGCCCGCGCGCGGGAGAGGTCGCGGCCGTACTTCGGCTCGTCGTCGCCGCGGGCCAGGTGCGCCTCGATCCGCACCCGCAGCGTGGGGTGTTCTCGCAGGTACGCGGCGACCTCCCGGAGCACCGCGAAGCTCACCGGGAGGAGCTCGTCCTTGCGGGCCTCGAAGCGGACCCGCTCCCGGAGCTCGAGCTGGTCGCCGACCCGCGCCACGAGCAGGTACCGCGGCGGGGCCGTCACGTCTCGGTCGGCTCGCGGAGGCGGGAGCGGCAGAGGTGCTGCGACGGGAAGCGCCGGGAGCGCCTCGGGCGTCGGAGCGCACGCGGCCGCGAGGGCGCAGAGGACGCTCGCGAGGAACACGCGCACGCGTCCGCGGCGGAACGCGCCGGCGTCGGGTCGGGCAGGGCGGAGCCGCATCGGCGCCATGATCCCCGAAACAGGTCGCGAGCCGCGAGCCTGCGTGGACGCGACCGCGCTACCATGCGCGCCCATGGCCACGCTCCACGGCTTCGATCCCGACGACTGGCTCGGCGACGGGTTCACGGTCGAGTGCCGGCTGCGCGCGGCTCCCTCGGACGACGCGCTCCGGCGCCTCGGCCGGGGCGCGGCGAGGTTCCGCGCCGGCGAGCTGGGGCTCCGGTTCACCGGCCCGTTCGTGATCGTCGAGCTCCTGCCGCACCCCGGCCGCGAGCGCGACGCGCTGTCCGCGCTCGCGGAGCTCGTGCTCGAGGCGACCCGCGACGAGCTCGTCGAGGCGGTGGTGCTGAACGCGATCGAGAACCGCGCGGCGCCGCGGCCGACCTCGCCGGGGCCCGCGCTGCCCGGCTCCACCCGTCCCGTCGACCCCGCGCTCCCCGCGCCGGCGCGGTCGCCGGTCTTCGACGCCGCCCTGCGCGAGGTGACGGGCGCGGCCCGGCGGAAGGCGCTCGACGCGTTCCTCGCCGCAGCGCGGGAGCAGCCGGTGCGGCTCCGCGAGCTGCCGGCGCCGTCGGTCGTTCCGGTGCCGGTGCCGGCCGCGCTCCGCGCGCTCGAGCTGCGGCCCGACGAGCAGCGCGACGACCTCTTCCGGCCGGACTCGACCGCTCCGCGCGTCGACGGCGTGTCGTGGCCCGACGGGTTCGTCCTCGACGGCGACGTCGCCGTGCGCGGCGAGCGCGCGCTCCTCGCGGCGCGCACCGAGCCGCGCCGGCTCCTGCGCGATCACGGGCCGACCGAGGTGCTGCTGCTGGACGGCGGCGCGGTGCGGCCCGCGTACCGGTTGCCCGACCGCGACCAGGGCCTCGAGAGCCTGTCGTGGCTCGACGACGCCCACGCGGTGATCGCGTCGCGGAAGCGCACCGTCGTGGTGTCGCTCGCCGACGGCGCCGAGCGCGCGGCGGCGTCCGGTGGGGGCGAGGTCCGGGCCGCGGCCGGTGTCATCGCGGTCGCGTCGCGGGGCAAGGCGCGGCTGCTCGCGTGGCGCGACGACGAGCTCGCGGTGCTCGCGCGCTGGGAGCACCCGGAGCTCGCGCTCGGGCCCGTCGTCGACGGCCGGCCCACCTTCCGGATCGGCGACCGCCACTGGATCCCCGAAGCGATCCCGGCGCAGCCCGCGCCGAAGCGCGCGAAGGCGACGCGGGCCCGCGGCAAGAAGAAGCCGGCGCTCGCGCCGATGCCGTTCGCCGAGCTCGCCCCCGCGCCGGCGAGGACGTGGCTGACCCAGGCGCAGTGGGACGCCTTCGCGGCGGCGGGCCTCGGCATCCGCCCGCACATGGCCCACTTCGAGGAGCCGAACGGGTTCCGCTCCGGCGACGTCGCGCTCGGCGTGTGCACCCGCGGCGTGGCGGTGCTGCGGGAGCCCGGGCCTCCGCGGCTCATCCGCTGGGAAGGCGATCAGCTCCTGTCGCGGCTCCGCTTCGTCGACGGGCACGTCTTCGCCGCCGACGGCAACGTGCTGGTCGAGGCCGCGCTCGACGACGAGGCGCTCCGCGAGGCGTTCCGCCCCGCGAAGGCGGCAGGCTTCATGCGCGTCCTCGAGCCGCTGTCGCGCGACGAGCTCGTGGCGCTGACCAGCGCGGGCCTGCTGGTGGTCGAGCGCGCCGGCGGACGGCTCCGGCAGCGCGGCTTCCTGAAGGTCTCGAAGCCGACCCAGCTGGTGGTCTCGGCGTCGCGCCGCGAGGCGATGATCGGCAGCGAGGCGAAGCAGCGGCTGGTGCTGGCGAGCCTCGACACGGTGAAGGCGATCGCCACCTTCACCGAGGACGCAGAGGAGATCCGGGCGGTCCCCGGCGGCTGGCAGGTCGCCGATCCGCGCCGCCAGCGCGCATGGAGGCTCGCATGAAGCCGAAGACCGCCGCGCGCAGCCCGCGGAAGCCCGCCTCGAAGGCGAAGGCCGCGCCGAAGCCGGGAGGCGCCGCGACGCCCGCCTCCCGGCTCATCGACCAGCGGATCCGCGAGGTCGGCGGCTGGCGCGGCGAGACCCTCGCCCGGATGCGGGCGCTCATCCTCGCGGCGGATCCCGGCATCGCCGAGGAGTGGAAGTGGATGGTCCCGGTGTGGTCGCGCGACGGGATCGTCTGCACCGGCGAGACGTACGCGAGCCACGTGAAGCTCACGTTCGCGCGCGGCGCGTCCGTCCCCGACCCGAAGCGCCTCTTCAACTCCAGCCTGCAGGGCGGCACACGCCGCGCGATCGACCTCCGCGAGGGGGACACGATCGACGCCCGCGCGTTCCAGGCGCTGGTGAAGGCCGCGGTCGCCCAGAACCGCCAGCGGTCGAAGCAGCCGTAGCCGCCGGCAGCGCCGGGCGCCCGGCCGCGGAGCCCCGCTTGACAATCAATAAGCCGCGGCTTATTGATTGGCTCATGCAGAGCCCGGCCACGGCCGAGACCCGGATCTTCCAGGCGCTGGCCGACCCCAGCCGCCGCGCGATCTTCGAGTCGCTCACGCGTGGCGAGGCGGCGGTGAAGGACCTCACCGCGCGCTTCCACATCTCGCAGCCGGCGGTGTCGCAGCACCTCGCGACGCTGCGCGACGCCGGCCTCGTCAACGGCCGCCGCGACGGCCGGTGTGTCTATTACCGGGTCGAGCCGCGCGGCCTGAAACCGCTCGTCGACTGGATCTCCCACTACCGCGCCTTCTGGACCGAGCACGTGGAGCGCCTCGAGCGGCTCCTGGAGACGATGGACGAATGACCCTCGCCGACACCACCGCCAAGTCGCAGACGGAAGCCCTCTCCATCGAGCTCGAGCTCCGCCACCCGCCCGCGAAGGTGTGGCGCGCGCTCACCGAGCCCGAGCTGCTCGCCGAGTGGCTCCTGCCGGTCGTCGACCTGAGGCTCGCGCCGGGGGCGACGTTCAAGTTCCGGCGGGAGCCGATGCCCGGCTGGGACGGCGTCGTGGACTGCCGCCTCCTCGAGCTCGAGCCCCAGCGGAAGCTCAGCTACACGTGGACCGTCGGAGACATGGAGCTCGACACGGTGGTGACGTTCACGCTGACGCCCACGGCGACGGGCACGCACCTGTCGCTGGTGCAGTCGGGCTTCAAGCCGTCGCAGAAGCAGGCCTTCGGCGGCGCGCGCTACGGCTGGAGGCTGATGGGCGGGAAGCTCGTCGACCTGCTCGGGAGGCTCTCATGAGCAACTGGATCCGGACGCTGCACCGCTGGCTCTCCGTCGTGTTCATGTTCGCCGTCGTGGCGAACCTCGTCGCGCTGTTCCGGCAGCAGCAGGAGGTCTGGGTGGGCTTCCTCGCCCTGGCCCCGCTCATCCTGCTGGTGCTGACGGGCCTCTACCTCTTCGTGCTGCCGTACGCCGCGAAGTGGCGCGGCGCGCGGGGCGCCGCCGAACCTCGCTGACCGGGATCGAGACCATGAGCACCTCCAGCCGGCCCGCCGCGGACCGCCACGACCTGATCCGCGTCCAGGGCGCCCGCGAGAACAACCTGAAGGACGTCAGCGTCGAGCTCCCGAAGCGCCGGCTGACGGTGTTCACCGGCGTCTCGGGCTCGGGCAAGTCGTCGCTGGTGTTCGGCACCATCGCCGCCGAGTCGCAGCGCCTCATCAACGAGACCTACAGCGCGTTCGTGCAGGGCTTCATGCC
>CAZDGH010000062.1:0-5689 GCA_964504805.1 uncultured Myxococcales bacterium
GGGCGCCGAGCCCGCGGTGCCGACCGAGCCGGGCGGCTCGTCGAATCCCCCGCCGTCGGCGGGGGCGGGGCTCGACCCCTTCGCGCGCGATCGCTAGACGAGCTCGTCGTAGCCGCGCCCCTGGAACTCGAGCAGGCAGAAGCCGTGGCCGAACGGATCGGCGCAGAGCGCCAGCCGTCCCCACGCCGCTTGCCGGACCGCGCCCTCCTGCGTCGCCCCGGCGGCGAGCGCCCGCGCGAGCGCCTCGTCGAGCTCGTCCACCACGAAGTCGAGGTGGACCGGCGTCCAGTGGCGGCCGTAGGCCCGGCGCTCGCCCTTGCCCGGCGCCGCCGCGGAGCCCTCGGGCTTCTCGAGCAGGTAGAGCGGCACCGGGCCGCCGACGAGCTCCACCGCGCCCGCGCCGAGGCGTCGCCCCACGTCGAGGCCGAACGCCGCGGTGTAGAAGGCGACGCCCTCCTCGAGGTCGTCGACGTCGACGTTGATGAGCAGCCCCGGCATCAGCGCCGCTCCGCGCCGTGCGGCTTCCCCTCGGAGAACCCCGCGAGCGACTGCACCCCGACCACCGCGCCCTCGTGGAACGCGCGCCAGCTCCTCGCGCCGGCGTAGGTGAACGCCGACTGCACGCCGGTGATCACCTCGGTGAGGATGGCGCCGACGCTCTCGCGGCCCTCCGACATGTAGATCCGCGAGGTGGAGATGCCCTCGCGGAAGAAGCCCTTCTTGGCGCGCTCGAAGGCGTCGAGGTCGGCGGTGCGGTCGTGGACCGCGCGGGCCGAGGCCATGCCGTAGTTCTCCTTGTAGAGCGCCCCGTCGCGATCCTCGATGGCGTCGCCGGGGCTCTCGTAGGTGCCGGCGAGCATCGTGCCGACCATGACCCGCGAGGCGCCGGCGGCGAGGTAGAGCGCGACGTCCCGCGGGTAGCGCACGCCGCCGTCGGCCCAGACGTGCTTGCCCAGCCGGTGCGCCTCGCGGGCGCAGGCGAGCACCGCGGTGAAGGTGGGCCGCCCCGCGCCGGTCTGCATCCGCGTCGTGCACATCGCGCCCGGGCCGACGTTCACCTTGGCGACGTCGGCGCCCGCCTCGAGGAGCGCGCGGGTGCCCTCGGCGGTGCAGACGTTGCCGGCGACGATCGGAACCTTGCCGCCGACGACCTTCTTCACCTCGGCGATCGCCTCGAGCATGCGCCGCTGGTGGCCGTGGGCGGTGTCGAGCACCAGGCAGGCGACGCCGAGCTCGAGGAGCTTCGCCGCGGCGTCGCCGGGCCGCCCGCCGAGGCCGATGGCGGCGCCGACCAGGAGCTTGCCGCTGGCGTCGAGCGCGGGCCGGAGCAGCTCGAGCCGCACGGCGTCGTCGCGGGTGAGCACGCCGGCGAGGCGCCCGTCGGCGTCGAGCACCGGCACCGCCTTCACCCGCTCGGCCTCCATCTTCGCGAAGGCGTCGCGGTTCGAGGTGCCGGCGCGGATCGCCGCGAGGCGCGAGGTCATCACCGCGGAGACCGGCGCGTACTGGTCGCGGTCGCGCAGGTCCTTGCCGGTGACGATCCCGACCGGCCGGCGGTCGTCGTCGACCACCACCACCAGGTCGTGGGACCGCTTGCGGATGATCCCGAGCACGTCGCGGAGCGTGGCGCGGGGCGAGACCGAGAGCGCGGTGTCCCAGCGGGGATCGGCGCGGTGGAGCTCCCGGACGATCCGGTCGACCGTCTCGAGCGCCATGTCCTGCGGCAGCACGCCGAACCCGCCGAAGCGCGCCATGGTCTCGGCCATCCGCTTGCCGGTGACCGCGTTCATGTTCGCGGAGACCACCGGGTGCGAGCCGCCGGGGAAGTCGACCGGCGTGAGGTCCACGTCGAGCCGCGAGGTGCCGTCGAAGTAGCCGGGCACGAGGAAGACGTCGTCGAGGGCGAGCTCGAGCCGCTCGTCCCGGTCGGGATGGAGGAAGCGCATGGGCGGACTTTGCCTCAGGGCGAGGGGAGGATCTCCACCTGGATCGCGCCGAGCGCCTCCCAGGCGGGGCGGAGGTCGGCCGCGTCGGTGCGCTCGAAGCGGAGCGCGGGCGCGACGACGAGCGGCCGCCCGAAGGCGCTGCCCGCGAGCAGCTCGAGCGACGCGCTGGCGGCGACCTCGCTCTCGAGCCGCGTCACGCCGCGGAGATCGCGCGACCACGCCGGGAGCCAGCGCGCGTCGAGGGTGACCGCGTTCGCGGTGGAGCCGCCGAGCGGCGTGCGGTGGAGGAGCGAGAGCGCCGGCCCGCCGGCGATCGCCATGCCCCACCAGGAGAAGCGGCCCTGGACGGCGGGGCCGAGGCCGAGGGCGGTGTGGCCGGCGAGGTCGTGCCGCTCCTCGGCGAGGCCGTAGAGCTCGAGGTGCGCCAGGGCGCGGTACGGCCGGAAGCGGCCCGGGCGGTGATCCGCCTCCACCGCGCCGCCCCAGCCGAGGCGGTCGAGGAGGCCGTCGGCGAGGTGCTCGGGCTCGCGGGCGAGGGTGCGGAAGCCGACGACCACGAGCTCGGTGCCGGCGCTCCGCGGCAGCTCGTCGGCGCGCGGCTCGAGCCGGAGCTCGCCGTCGAGGATGCGGACGTCGGCGCTCGGGTCGAAGCCGCGGGCGCGGCGCTCGCCGGTCGCCTCCGCGAGGCTCGCGGTGCGGAGCGAGAGGTACGGCGCCGTCCGCGTGCGGGTGCCGCGGGCGCCGCCGCCGAGCCAGAGGCGGCCGGTGCCCGACGACGGCAGCGCGGTCGCGGCGAGCGCGCTCGCCTCGTCGATGCGCGCGGCTCGATCGCCTTCGGCGAGCGCCCGGGCGTCCACCTCGGGGAAGTGGCGGTCGACGATCGCGCCCTGCGCCTCGACGAGGGTCGCGAAGGCCGCCAGCGCGGCGCGGCTCTGCGCCTCGTCGTGCGCCTCCTGCTCGGTGGGCGCGCGGCGCGGGGCGTGATCGAGGATCCGCCGGGCCTGGTCGAGGTGCGCGAGGAGGAGGCTCATCCGCAGCGCCGCGTCCTCGCGCTGGTAGGCCCGCTGCCGCTCCACGCGCAGCTCGTCGGCGGTGGGGATGCGCTCCTCGGGCGGGATCACCAGCCGCGCGAGATCGAGCTTCGAGAGGGCCGCGGCGGCGCGGTCGGCGTGGCTGCGCTCCGCCTCGACGGTGCACGCGAGCCACTCGTGGATCGCCGCCGGCGGCGCGGCCGCGAGCGCCGCGTCCACCGCCGCGGGGAGGCCGCGGTAGGCGAGCTCGCGCGCCGGAGGATCGTGGGAGAGCGACGCCTCGTGCACCGGCGCGAGCGCGATCCTCGCGCCCTCGGGCAGCGCGGCGAAGAGCGCCTCGCGCCGCCGGAGCGCCCGCGCCGCGACCTCGCTCGACGCGAGCAGATCCTCGGGGAGCCGCTCGAGGAGCGGCTCGCCGGGTCCCCCCGCCTCCGCGAGCGCGTCGAGGGTCGCGGTCGGCATCACCCAGAACGTGCCCGGGGAGCCCACCTCGCGGTGCTCGTCGAGCGCGCCCTCGACGATCCAGAGCAGCGCCCGCGCGCAGTTCTCGGTGAAGAACCAGTACTCGAGGTACGCCTTGCGCTCGAGCTCCCAGATCCGCTCGAGGAGCCGCTCCTGCTCGAGCGCGGAGAGGCGGAGCCGGTAGCGCCGCAGGGTGCGCTGGTCGGCCTGCAGGTTCTGCAGGAGCGCCTCGCCGAAGGCCGCCTGGCCGAGCACGTTCGAGAAGCCGCCGGTGGTGCCGCGGACCAGGTACCGCAGCGAGTCCTCCACCGGGCTCGTCAGCGCGCCGAGCTCCCAGACCGGCTGCAGCGTCGGCGACGCGACCAGCTCGCCCTCCCGCCAGACCGGCCGGAGGAGGACGTGGCCGAAGATCGACTCCGGCCGGACCGACGACGCGGCGGCGAAGAGCACCTCCACGTGCGAGAGCTCGCCGGCGCGCGCCCAGGCGTCGAACGCCGGGCACGGTCCGCGGGGAGGCGCGCGCCACGTGCGGTCGAGCTCCCCGAGGAACGCGTGCAGCGCCCGCGACTTCCCGAGCTCCTGGCAGCGGACCTGGTCGTCGGGCGGCACCGCGCCGGGGACGAGCGCCTCGGCGGGCCAGAGCGCCTCCTCGGCGAAGGTGACGAGGTCGAGCGACGACGACACGCGGCCGAGGAGCCGGCTCTGCGCCCAGTGCCAGGAGTGGACGTTCTTCTCCGAGAGCAGCGTCGGGCGGTCGAGCGGTCCGAGCCAGCCGGCGACGCGGCGCCACAGCGGTCGCGCGGAGAACGACCGCTCGGCGTCCCAGCGCGCGAGGACGAGGTGGACCGCGGCGCGGCGGCGCCACAGCGACGTCTGCTGCTCGGCGGTGAGCCGCTCGAGCCGGAACGTCGCCCGGTCCTCGTGGCTCTTGCCGAGGGCGTAGAGGTGGAAGGTCGCGCCGCCGTCGGTCCAGATCGGGCGCGCCTCGCCGTCGCCCATCCCGAACGGCGCGGGCTCGTCGTGCAGCTCGATCCGCACCGGCGCCGGCGGCGCGCGCACCGCGGGTGGGAGCGCGGAGAGGCCCTCGAGCAGCTCCCGCGCGAGCGCGTCGGGCGCGTCCGCCGGGAGGTGGATGCCGCGGGCGGCGAGCTCGTCGGCCGCGCCCGCGCCGAGGAGCGCGGCCAGCACGAGCGGGGCCGCGGTCACCGCGAGCTCAGCCGCCGTGGCGCGCCAGGAACGACTCGGCGTTCACCGCGAGGATCTCGTCGGCCCGGGTGAGGTCGCCGACCCTGCGCAGGAACGCCAGGGCCCGGTCCGGCGTGAGCTTCGCCGGCTCGGCGAGCGAGAGCAGCTCGGCGCGGTTGGCGCGGAGGAGCTGCCCGAACCGCGGGAGGTGGTCGCGGCGGATGTGGGCCATCGCCGCGAGGTCGTCGATCGTCGGGCCGGCGCCCGCGGCGAGGTCCTGCTTGAGCTGCAGCTCCTGGGCGCGGAGGTACGCCGCGGCCGCCTTCGCAGGGCCCTCGGCCGCCTTCTCGTCCTTCTTGGTCGTCGTGGTGTAGCTGCCGTAGACCGCCGCGCCGATCGCGGTCAGGCCGACGCCGATGACGGAGACGGTCGTGAGGCTCGTCAACGATCCGGCCGCGCTCAGCGAGCCCTCGCTCGGCGCCGCGTCCTGGGCGCCCGCGAGCGTGGGAACCGCGATCGAAGCCACCACCGCGATGATCGAGATCCGACGAAGCGCACCTGCAGCCATGGACCCTCCGGAAGATGGATGTCCGAAAGGTAGCACGCGGCCCCGGCGGGCGGACGACCGCCCGTCACGATTTCCGACCGCGCGCGGCGGGCGGCGCCCGGCGCGCTACGGCCGCACCGGCTCCCCCGCCATCGGCACCCACGGCCGGTGCAGCGCCGCGTCCTTGATCCAGCCGAGGTGCCGCCGCTCGTCCTCGAGGTTCTTCGCGAGCAGCGCGTGGATCGTCGCGTCGCACTCGAGCTTCTGCGCGGCCTCGTAGGCGCGGTTCGTGAGCTCCTCGTTGCCGAGCATCGCGAGCAGCGCGCCCTCGGTGCCCATCGTCGCCGAGACGGCGGTGAAGCCCTTCAGCACCGCGCCCTTCAGGTCCGGCTTCTGCTCGACCGGCGCGCCGCCGAGGCGCACGAGCTCGGCGTTGAGGTCCTGCACGTGGCGCCGGTGGTCGACCCGGAACTCGGCGAGCTTCTCCTTCACCAGCGGGATGTCGATCCGCTCGATCG
>CAZDGH010000062.1:5699-18826 GCA_964504805.1 uncultured Myxococcales bacterium
CGACGTCGAGCTGCGCGAGGCGCCTGAGCGCCGCGATCACCTTCTTCGTGTTCATGGCTCCTCCGGGGCCGCCGCGGGCGGCGGCCGGCGCGTGCAATCTGCACACGCCCGCGCACGTCTGCGGCGGAGGTGCGCACGCGTGGGCGGCGCTCCCACCTGCGAGCACACGAGGGCTCGGCAGTGGAAAACCTCCTGACGCTCCGCGCACCTACATGGAGCGCCATCACACCAGAGGAGCGCGCGGTCGTGTTCCAACGCCTGCCGCGGCGGCGGGGGCTCGAGGCGACGACCCCGCGCGAAACGCGGCGCCGATCGCGTTTTCGTGGGGTGACAGGCGCCTGGTTCCCACCTTGCACCAGGTGCGGGTGGAGGTCCCACCATGCGCCGGTCCACGATCCTGGTCCCCTTCCTCCTCGCCGCCTGCTCCGAGCCGGCGGGGCTCTCGCTGTCGAGCGGCGGCGGCGCCGGCCTCGACGACGCCGGCGGTGGCGCCGGCACCCGCCGCGCGAGCGGCGACGCCAAGGCCGACGACGCCGCCGAGCCCGCGGGCCCCGAGGCGATCGCCACCGCCGGCGCCGCCTCGGTGGAGCTGCCCGCCGCGGCGCTCTCCGCCGGCAAGCTCCTCGCGACCTTCGGCGCCGGCAGCGGCGAGGGGCAGCTCGGCTTCTTCGAGCCCGGCCCCGGCGACGACACGGGCGACGCCGGCGACGACGAGGGCCCGGCGGCCATCGGCGTCGACGGCGAGGGCCGCGTCTACCTCCTCGACGCGGTGAACGACCGCGTCCTCCGGCTCGACGCCGCGACCGGCGCCGTCACCGGCACCTTCCCCACCGAGCAGGGCCTCGTGCCGCTCGACCTCGGCGTCGCCGCCGACGGGTCCTTCGCGGTGGTCTACGCGAACGGCGGCGCGCAGGAGCTCGTGCTCACCTCGCCGCAGGGCACCCGGGTGGCGGTGGCGGCGCTCGACGACGCGCTCACGCCGGTGACGCAGCTCTTCGTCGAGCCCGGCCGCGTGGTGATCGAGCACGACGAGCTCCGCTGCTACCCGGTGGTGCAGGGCGGCCGCGCCGTTCCCGTCGCCGAGCAGCGCGCCGGCGAGCTGCCGGGCGCGCCGACCGGCGCCGGCTCCGCGAACGGCGCCCTCGTCGGCGACCACACCGCGATCGTCCGCCTCTTCGACCCCGAGGGCTTCCTCCTCCGCGAGGCGACGATCCAGGGCGACGCCCGGATCCTCTCGATGCCGGTGCTCCGGCCCATCGCCGACGGCGGCCTGGTGGTGGTGCTGCTCCGCGAGGCGGGCGAGGGCGCCACCTACCACGCGGCGCGCTTCTCGCCGGAGCTCGAGGTCGAGGCGACCGCCTCGTTCGCGCCGGCGCTCTCCCGCGGCCTCTCCCGCGACCTCGCCGTCGCGCCGGACGGGACGCTCTACCAGCTCCTCCTCGACGACGCCGGCGCCTCCGTCGCCGTCCACCTCGACCGCTAGGGAGACGAACCATGCGCGCCTTCGCCCTCGCCTTCGCCCTCGCGCTCCCCGTCGCGGCCTCCGCCGCCTCGCCCGTCAGCACCGGCGAGATCCTCTCCCGCGGCGCCTCCGGCGTCGGCTACTCCTACTGGTGGGGCCACGGCCGCTGGGACGCCGGCTCCGTCTCGTGGCCGGGCGGCTGCAGCGGGAGCTGCGGCGCCTGCTCGCACTACCCCTCGCGCAACCGCAACGACGGCACCCGCGAGCGCGGCCCCGAGATGGGCGCCGACTGCTCCGGCTTCGTCGCCAAGGCGTGGAAGGTGCCGGACTCGAACGTCGACACCCAGACCGACGCGCACCCGTACTCGACGCGGGACTTCAACGTCGACAAGCGCGGCTACTGGCGCACCGTCCGCGACGTGCAGCCGGGCGACGCGCGGGTGCGCCGCTCCGGCGGCGGCGGCCACATCTACCTGGTGGAGTCGGTCGGCGCCCGCGGCAGCCTCGGCTCGATGGAGGCGAACGGCTGCCGCAAGGGCATCCTCCGCATGCCGCGGAGCGTGGGCGAGAGCGGCTACCACACCATCCGCCGCGAGGGCCTCACCGCCGACGAGAACCGGCCCCCCGACGTCGCCGAGCGGCCCCGCGGCCGCGGCACCGCCGCCGTCGGCCAGGATGTGAACGTCTGCACCCGCGCCACCGATCCGGATCGCGACCAGGTGCGCTACCACCTCGTCGCCTCCACCGCCGCGGGCGCCGAGGTGATGCGGGTCTCGACCCCGCTCGTGCGCTCCGGCACGGAGATGTGCGCCACCGTCCGCTTCGACCGGCCGGGACGCTACGTCGTCGAGGCGCGGAGCCAGGACGAGCACGAGGCGTACGCGTCCGCGCGCTCGGCGGCGCTCTCGGTGGTCGTCGAGGCGCAGGCCGCCTACCAGACCTACGACGTCGAGCTCTCCTACGACACCGTCCCCGCGCAGCAGCGCGCGATCGACGGCCGCACCCTCGACCTCGACCTGCTCGCCGACCTCCCCTCCGGGATCGCCGGCGGCGGCGGCACGCTCCGCCACGACGGCACCATCGGGACGATCGAGCCGCGCGTCGACGCGTACCCGTACGCCGCGTACCAGCGCGCCGACTGCGCCGGCTGCACCGAGACCCTGCGGCTGCACCGCGCGCTCTCCGGCGAGTACGTGGTGTGGATCTACGACTACGAGAACGCCGCGCAGGCGGAGGCGTCGATGTCCCGGGCGCGGGCCCGCCTCCAGGTGTTCTCGGTGGCGGCGAACGGCGCCCGGACGCGGCTCTACTCGTTCGACGCCCCCGGCGGCACCTACAACCACTGGACCGCCGTGCGCCTCCGCTTCGACGGCAACGGCTTCCTCACCTCGGCCGCGGCCGGCGGTGGGACGCGGTCGGTGAACCTCTACTAGGAGGCTCCAGGCTCCAGGCTCCGGGCTCCAGCCTTCGGGGTTCGGGCTCCGGGGTTCGGGCTCGGGGCTCCAGGCTCCAGGCTCCAGGCTCGGTTCCGGGCTCTGGGCTCCGGCTCCGGGGCTTAGCTTCGGAGGATCGTGGGCGCCGGCGCGCGCCCAGCGCGCCGCCCCGCTCCGGCGGCCGTCACGCCGGACGCGGGGCGCTGCGGCCGGCGGTGCGCCTGCCTACGGCACCGGCAGCGCCCGCAGCACCGACGCGCCCTCGGCCTCGACGCGCAGGAGCAGCGTCTCGCCCTTCTTCGCGCCGCGGAGCACGCGGGCGAAGGCGCCGGCGTCGCGGACGCGCTTGCGGTTCGCCTCGGTGACGAGCATGCCGGGGACGAGCCCGGCGCGGTCCGCGGGACTGCCCGGCTCGACGGCGGTGACGTAGGCGCCGCCGCGCTCGCCGTCCTCGAAGGTGAGGCCGAAGGCGGGGCTCTTCGCCTCGGGCTCGTCGCGGGGGCCGACGCCGACGCCGTTGCCCTCGAGGTCCGGGCGCTCGCCGAGCTTCACGCGGACGTCCCGCGGCTTGCCGCCGCGGAGCACGCGGAGGGTGACCTCGCTCCCGGGCGCGCGGAAGCCGATGGTGCGGATGAGCGCCCGGGCCGACTCGACCGGCGCGCCGTCGACCGCGACCACCACGTCCTCGGCGCGGAGGCCGGCGCGGTGGCCGGGGCCGCCTTCGTTCGCCGACGAGATCACCGCGCCCTCCCCGGCCCCGGCGCCGAGGGCGGCCGCGAGCTCCGGCGTGAGGTCCTGGATGGCGACGCCGAGCCAGCCGCGGCGCACCTCGCCGCGCTCGAGCTGCGGGAGGATCTCCCGCGCCATGTTCGACGGCACGGCGAAGCCGACGCCGCTGCCGCCGCCGACGATCGCGGTGTTGACGCCGACGACGCGTCCCGAGAGGTCGAAGAGCGGGCCGCCGGAGTTGCCGGGGTTGATCGCGGCGTCGGTCTGCAGGAAGTCGTCGTACGGGCCGGCGCCGATCTCGCGGGCCTTGGCGGAGACGATCCCGGCGGAGACGCTGGAGGCGAGGCCGAACGGGTTGCCGATGGCGACGACCCAGTCGCCGACGCGGAGCGCGTCCGAGTCCCCGAGCCGCGCGAACGGGAGCGGGTCGCGGCCGGCGTCGACCTCGAGCAGCGCCAGATCCGTGAGCGGGTCTCGCCCGACGACCCTGGCGTCGAAGCGTCGGCCGTCGTCGAGCCTGACGCGGATGGAGGCGGCGCCCTCGACCACGTGGTTGTTCGTGAGCACGCGGCCCGAGGGGTCGATGAGCACGCCGGAGCCCGTGCCGCGCTGCACGGGAGGCGGGCCGCCGTCGGGCCGGCGGCCGAAGAAGCGCTCGAAGAGCTCGGCCTCGGGGCCGGAGAGCGTCGGGGCCTTCTGGTGGACCTCGACGTTGACGACCGCGGCCTTCACCCGATCGACGAGCGGCGCGAGGGAGGCGAGCCCGGGCGGCCCGGCCTCGACGCGCGTGGCGGCGGGCGCGGGCGCGGCGGTGGCGGGGGCGGCGCTCGCGAGCGCGAGCGCGGCGAGGATCGGGCGGAGGCGGTGGAGGCGCATGCCCTCTGAAGTAAGGAGGCCGGCGCGCGCCGCCCGGCGTGCGGAGAGGCGCGCGGGCCGCCGGGCGAGCCGCTATGCTCCGCGCCGGAGGGCACGTGGGCGAGCGAGAGTCGATCCGGGCGCGCGTCGAGCGCCTCGAGCTGCCGTTCAACGCGTTCGGCGTCGACCCGTTCGGCGTCTCCAAGAAGCACCTCGTCGTCGCCTTCACCGCGCTCGACGCGCTCTACCGGCGCTACTTCAGCGTCGCCAGCCACGGGCTCGGCAACATCCCGGCGCGCGGCCGCTGCATGCTGGTCGGCAACCACTCCGGCGGCGTCGCGCTCGACGGCGCGATGGTGATCGCCTCGTGCTTCCTCGAGCTCGAGCCGCCCCGGCTCGCGCAGGGCATGGCGGAGAAGTTCATCAACCGCTTCCCGATCGCCTCGATCTGGGCGAGCCGCTGCGGGCACTTCACCGGGATCCCGGAGCACGCCCTGCGGCTGCTCGAGGACGACCGGCTCCTGCTCGTCTTCCCCGAGGGCGCCCGCGGCACCGCCAAGCTCTACAAGGACCGCAACAGCCTGGTGGACTTCGGCACCGGCTTCCTGCGGCTGGCGCTGAAGACGAAGACGCCGATCGTGCCGTTCGGCTTCGTCGGCGGCGGCGAGGCGATCCCGACGGTGGCGAACCTGTACCGGCTCGGCCGGATGGTCGGCGTGCCGTACCTGCCGGTGACGCCGTACCTCTTGCCGCTGCCGCGGCCCGCGAAGCTCGAGGTGCACTACGGCGCGCCGCTCGTCTTCGAGGGCGACGGCACCGAGGACGACGTCACCGTCGAGGCGCACGTCGAGGTGGTGAAGCGCTCGATCGCGTCGCTGATCGAGCGCGGCCGCGAGACGCGGCGGGCGCGGCTGCTCGGGGGCCTCCTGTGAAGATCGTCGTCCCGGGCGTGGCGGGCGCGCTGGCGCGGCGCGTGGCGGTGCGGCTGCACGAGCTCGGCCACGAGGTGATCGGCATCGACGCGCGGCCGTGGAGCGATCCGCCGCCGGGCATCGAGCTGCACCGCGTCGACATCCGCAAGCGCGCGGCGGAGGACGTCTTCCGCCGGCGCCGCCCGGACGCCGTCGTGCACATGGCGACCATGAGCGCGCTCTCCGCCGCCGGCGAGGAGCGGCACCGCATCAACCTCGGCGGCACGCAGGCGGTGTTCGAGCACGCGGGCACGTACGGCGTGAAGCGGATCCTGTTCGTCGGCCGCCACACGTACTACGGCGCGGGGCCCGACGCGCCGCTGTACCACACCGAGTCCGAGCCGCCGCAGGCGCTGGCGCGCTACCCGGAGCTGTCGGACCTCGTCGCCGCCGACCTGTTCGCCGCGACCGCGCTGTGGCGCCTGCGCGGCGTCGACACCGCGGTGCTGCGGCTCGTGTACACCCTCGGTCCCACCGGGCAGGGGACGCTGGCGAGCTTCCTCCGCGGCGGCCGCGTGCCGATGGTGCTCGGCTACGACCCGCTCTTCCACTTCATGCACGAGGACGACGTCATCGCGGCGCTCGTGCTCGCGCTCGAGAAGCGGCTGCACGGGATCTTCAACGTCGCCGGCCCGCAGCCGGTGCCGCTGTCGGTGGTCGCGCGCGAGACCGGGCGGAAGACGCTGCCGCTGCCGGAGACGGTGCTGCGGCTGCTGATCGGGCGGCGTGGGCTGCCGAAGCTGCCGCCAGGCGCGCTCGAGCACATCAAGTACCCGATCGTCGTCGACGCGGCGGCGTTCCGGGAGGCGACGGGGTTCCAGCACCGCCACGACGAGGTGGCGACGCTGCACGCGTTCGGCGAGGAGTTCCCGGCGGGGCGGTGACGTCGGACGGCCGGGCCTCGCCCGCTTCAGCCGCCCGACAGCGCCTGGACGATGAACACCCGGTCCGAGGCGGCGACCTTGTCGCCCAGCCGATCCCGATCCGCGATCGGCTCGTCGCCGACGAACACGTGCACGTGCCGCCGCATCTTGCCGGTCTCGTCCACGACGTACGCCGCGAGCCCCGGGTAGCGGCGGTCGAGCTCGTCGAGCACCTCGCGCACGGTCGCGCCCGGGACCTCGCCGTCGGTCAAGCTGGGGAAGAAGCGCTGCAGGTGCTTCGTGAAGCTGACGTGCGGCATGGCGCTCAGGCGAACCGGACCGAGTGCACCGGCGGCAGGTTGTTGCCGACGCAGCGCCAGCTCTCGCCGCGATCCTCGGAGACGTAGACGTTCCCGGTGGTGCTGCCGAAGGCGACGCGATCGCCGCGGGCGTCGAGGGCGTGGCGGTAGACGACGTCGTAGCAGTGCTCCTGCGGCAGCCCCTCGCGGAACGACTGCCAGCTCGCGCCGCCGTCGGAGGTGCGCGCGACGAAGAGGCCGCCGCCGATCGTCATCCGCTCCTGGTCGCTGCGGAGCGGCACCACCCACGCGGTCCCGGCGTCGCGGTCGTCGGCGGCGATCGGGAAGCCGAAGTGCACCGCCACGTCCGGCTGGCTGACGCGCCGCCAGCTCTTCGCGCCGTCCTCGCTGGTGAAGACGCCGCAGTGGTTCTGCTGCCACAGGCGGTCCGGGCGGCCCGGGCACAGCGTCACGAAGTGCGGGTCGTGCCCCCACTCCGCTTCCTTCTCGGGCAGGTAGTCGTTCAGCATCCCCGTGTTGCACGCCGCCCACGTCTCGCCGCCGTCGCGCGTCTCCACGACGCCGGCGCAGCTGACCGCCACGTAGATGTGCTTCGAGTCCCGCGGGTCGACCGCCACCGAGTGGATGCCCGGCACGAACTCGCCGTACGCCATCGCCGCCGGCGTGCCGCCCCACTGGTTCTTGCTGGTCGCGTCGCCGGCGAACAGGTCCCCGCCGCGGCTCTCGTGGCTCCAGAGCGGGCGGTTCAGCTCCCAGCTCTCGCCGCCGTCCCGCGTGGTGAAGAGCCCGCCCGGCAGCGTGCCGGCGTGGATCACCCCGGGCTGGTCCGCGCCCGCGAAGCCGAGCACCCACACCTTCATCAGCGCCGCCGCCTTGTAGGTGATCGGCTTGCCCGCCTCGTCCATCGTCTTCGGATCGGGGATCAGCTGCTCGATGTACCGCGCGCCCTTCGGATACGCGATGCGGCTCGCGTCCTCCCACGTCGCGCCCTCGTCCTTCGAGCGCATCAGCGCGGGTCCCCAGTGCGGGTTGTCCATGCACGCCCACAGCGTGCCGTCGCGCGGATCGCTCGCCGCGTAGCTGACCGCGAGGCCCGCGTGCGCGATCGGGCGCGGCGTCCAGCGCCCGTTCTTGCGGTCGAGCAGGAGGGTGCCCTTCTTCGTGGCCAGCAGGATTCGGTCGGACATGGGGGAGACCGTACCGTCCCCCGCGAGGGCGGTTCAACCGGTGTCTCGCCCCCTGGGCGGGGGCGCGTCCTCGGCGTCGCCGGCGCCCATCGAGGCGGGTCGGTCAGCGCGCGAGGTGGCGCTTCACCACGCCGGCGGCGAGGTTCCCGATCGTCAGAGGACCGAGGTAGGTCGAGAACGTCCGGGTCATCGCCAGGAGGTTCCGGCCGCGCACCGCCGGATCGAGCGCCACGTGGTGCGTGCCGATCACCGGGATGTCGCGGCCGCCGAGCCTGGTGCGCGGGAGGCTGACGGCCATGAAGCCGAGGAGCGCGCCGCTCTCGCGCTCCCGGTAGAGGATCGCCTTGGCCTCGTGCCGGACGCTGGCCTCGAAGGCCTCGCGCGGCGCGTCGAAGTGCGAGCTCGCGAGCGACCCGATCTCGTCTCGCTCCGCCTGCGTCAGCGCTTCCGGCGCGCGCCGATGTTCGTGGAGACGGATGGCGGAGCTTGGTCCCGCCGGGCGTCGGTGATCGATCTCTCGCGCCGCTCCTGGGCGGGGCCGGGTAGCCTCCTCGCGATCGGCAGCTCGTTGCCCGAGCCCCGTGCCGTTGCCGGCGCACGAGCGCGGAACCCGCGAACGCTCCGCGGCACCTACGAGGAACCATGACCTCGACCAAGATCGACCCCATCACCCATGCAGCCCTGGCGGCGCTGCTGCGGGGCCAGCGTCCCGGCGCCACGCCGGCGGAGCTGGAACGAGAGCTCGACCTGGCGCTGGTGCGCCTCAACGAGATCTTCGAGCTCCCCGCCGGCAGGCGGCTCGACGCGCTCCTGGCGGCGACGGAGCTGCCCGGAGAGCGTGACATCGGGCCGGCGCTCGGGCGCGGGATCCTCGGGCGCGCGGCGGAACAGGGCGGGGCCCTCGGGAGCCTGTCGGAGCTGACCGCGGTCCGGGGCGTGGGACTGACCGTGCTCGGCCGGCTGGCGCGAACGCTCTCCGCGGGCGCCGCGCCCGCGGACCCGCTCCCGCCGGAGGTGGTGCCCTGGGTCCCCGAGGCGCCGGACGCCGAGGGAGTGCCGCGGCACGAGCGGGTGCTGCACATCGTGCAGCACTACGTGCACGACGAGCAGGATCCGGAGGCGCGGCTCGGGGCGCTCGAGGCGCTCGCCCGGGCCGAGGACGATCCACGGGCCCTGCAGTACGTGGCGGCGGGCCTCGTCGCGATCCATGCGCCCGAGGAGGCGATCGACCTCGCCCGCGAGCGCGCCGGAGGGGCAGCGGCGCTCGGCGTACCGAGGCCGTCCTGGGCGCAGGTGCCCGAAGGCACGTCCGCGATCGGCGCCGGGCCCGACGACGGCTGGGCGGAGCCCGACGAGCGGCCGGTGCACGAGGTGCAGCTCCCGGCGTTCGAGGTGCTCTGCACACCGGTCACCGGCGCCCTCATCGACGTGCTCACCCGCGGCGCGGCGCGACCCGCCGAGGACGACCTCCGCGCGCCGGCGACCCTGAGCTGGCACGCCGCCCGCGGGCTGTGCGAGCGCTGGGCGAAGGTGCTGGGCAGGAAGGTGCGGCTCCCGTCGGAGGCGCAGTGGGAGTCGGCGTGCCGCGCCGGCACCGCCACGCCGTGGTGGTGCGGCTCCGATCCCGCGGCGGTCGCCGAGGTGGGCTGGGTCCTGAAGGAGACCGGGCCGCTCCCGGTGGCGCAGCTCCCGGCGAACGAGCTCGGCCTCTGCGACGTGCACGGCAACGTCTGGGAGTGGTGCGAGGACGCGTACGCGCCGTACGGCCGTCCCGACGCGGCGGACGGCAGGCGGGTCGTACGCGGCGGCAGCTGGGCCGACCACGCGCCCGCCGCCCGCTCCGCCAGCCGGGAGGCGTTCCCGCCGGACGCGCTGCTGCCGATCGTCGGCATGCGCCCGGTGATCGTGGAGGACGGTGGCGTCCCGCCGACGCCGGGTGGGGGCGGCGCCCCGGTGCCGCCCGAGCCGATCCCCGGCGGCGGACCGCCACCCGGCGGCGGAGGCGAGCCCGAAGAGGAGCCCGAGGCCGAGCCGCCGCCCGAGGACCCGATCGACCAGGTGGACGAGCCCGTCCCCACGGGCCGGGTCCAGACCGGCCTCGGCACGACCGGGGGCGAGGTCGGTGTGGTGCCCGGCGGCTCCGGGACCACGAGCACCGCCCATGGAGACGACTGCTGCTGCGTCTGCTGCGACGAGGTCGGGACCCACGTCGTGGCGCCGGACACCGAGGAGGGCCAGCAGAGCCCGGGCGATCGCGACACGGGCGACGACGCGGTGGAGGGCGCCCAGGACGCCCTCGACGGAGGCAACCGCGAGGAGCTGGGGGAGGAAGGGGCGAACGGGCAGCCCGACGAGCCCGGCAAGCTCGGAGAGGACGAGCAGGCGGTCGAGGACGCCGGGAACGGCGCCGAGGAAGAGCTCTCGCGCCGCGAGCAGCGGGAGCGCGCCCGCGTGGAGGAGGAGCGCCGGCGCCAGGAGGCCGAGCAGCAGCGGATCGACGAGGCGGCCGGGGACCTCGCCGAGGACCGCGCCGAGGTGGAGCGCCAGGGCGAGGAGATCGACCGGCTGCGCGCCGAGGAGCAGGCGCTCCGCGATCAGGGGCGTGACTTCGAGGCGGATCAGACGCGCAAGACCCGCGAGGCGATGGAGCGCGGGCGCGCGCAGGCGCAGCGGGACCTCGCGGCCCGGGAGCAGCAGCTCGGCGCGGCGCGGGAGCAGCTCGGCCAGCGGGAGGCCGCGCTCGAGCGCGCGCTCGATCGCGGCTACGGCCTCACCAAGGAGGAGCACGCCTCGCGGACGGCGGCGCGGCGGGAGGCCGCCGCGGGAGAGCAGCTCGACCGCGTGGACAACCTCCTGGACAGCCTGGCGCAGCGGGAGCAGGCGCAGGGCGGGCTCAGCGCGGAGGACCGGGCGCTGCGGCGGCAGCTCGAGAGCGCGCGGGGCCGGATGTCTGAGCGGCTCGACGGGGGGCTCGCGGAGGCCTCGTCCACCCAGCGCGGGGCCGCCTCCCGGGCGGGCGCGGCCGACGTCGCTGCCACCGCCACCGCGGAAGCGAAGGCCCGGGCGCAGGCCCGGTTCGACCGCGGAGAGATCGACCAGGCGGCGCTGGACGAGGCGATCGCCGCCGATACGCGCGCCGTGGCGGAGCAGCGCGCGGCGCACGCGGAGCTGGACGCGGCCGATCGCGCGCTCTCGCGGGCGCGCCGTTCCTACGCCGAGGAGTCGCTGGCGGGCGCCGCGGAGCAGGCGCGGGTGCGCGCGATGCTCGGCGACGACGCCGCCGCGGAGGCGCGCGCGGCGCGGATCTCCGGGCCGCCGGGGCGAAACCAGCCGGACCCGCTCGACCGGCTCCTGGAGCGCACCGAGGCGGAGGCCACGGTCCGCAGCCTCCCCACCGAGCAGCTGCAGCGCATCCAGGGAGAGGCGCAGCGTGCCCTGGAGGCCATGAACAACGTGCGCCGGCGCGTGGGCAAGCCGGGCGAGCCGGGGCCGAACCCGGGCCACGAGCTACCGCGCGAGGAAGCGGCGCGGGCGAGGGCCGACCTCGCCGCGGCCCGGGAGCGGCTCGAGGGGCTGCAGGCGCGGGCCGGCGAGGCGTCGGACGCGATCGGAGGTCTACGCCGCCGCCGCGACGCGCTCGACACCAGCCTCTCCGGCGCCCGGCGGGAGCTGGCCCGGCTGGGCGAGACCGAGTTCTCCTCGCCGGGCGGTCCGCCGGAGCGCCAGCAGCGCGTGCGCGAGCTGCAGGAGCAGGTGCGCAACGAGCGCACGGAGCACCGGCGCGTCCAGGCCGGGATCGACCAGAGGAACGCGGACCTCCGGGCGGCGCAGGCGGGCATCCCCGCGGCGCGGGCCGCGGTGGCCCGCGCGCGGCCGCTCGGCACCGCCGCCGAGGCGCAGCACCGGAACGACGCGCGCAACGCGGCGCTGGCCCCGTGGGTGGGCCGCGACGGCGCGCTGAACGAGCCCGCGGTCCGCGCCGCTGCCGCGCGCCAGGCCCTCGCCTGGAACCGCGCCAACGCCCTCGGGGCGCGGATCGACCAGCTCCGCGCGGCCCAGCGGGCGGGCGCGGCGCCCGCGGACGCCGCGGAGGAGATCGCCACCCTGCAGCGCCAGCAGGAGGCGGCGTTCGGCGCGCTGGAGCGGGACGGCTGGCATCGCACGCCGGACAGCGCGGCCCCCGACTCCTCGACCATCGTCGGCGCCGGGATGGCGTCCGCCTTCAGCAGCTCGAAGATCCAGGAACGCCGCCGCGCGGCGGAGGAGCGGCGCAACCGGGCCTACGTGACCCAGGCGGCCTCGGTGCGGCGGGCGAACGCCGCGTCCGGCTCGGCCATGGGCGCCGGCGCCTGGATGCGCGACGCCGGGGAGCTCGCCACGCGCGCCGTCGCCGCGACGCGGGAGGCCGCGGAACGTGCGGCGGACGACGCCGCCCGGACGCAGGACGCCAGCGTGCGCCCGGGCACGACGACCGTGCGCAACTTCGCCGCGGACGCGACCGCCCCCGAGCACGCCGGCGCGCTCGAGCAGGCGCTGCGGCGGCTCCTGGAGAACCTGCCGGAGGACGCCCTCCGCGCGCTGCTCGACGACTACCGCACGCTCTTCCGCGACGGCCCGCAGGACCCCTCCGCGGTCCTCGACCGGCTGTTCGGCCTGCTCGAGCGCTCCGCGGGGCAGCTCGAGGGGCTCGACGGGCTCGCCCGGACCGCGGTGCTGCGGGCGGCCGCGTTCCGGGAGCTGGTCGCGGGGCTGGAGGCGGGGGCGGCGAGGGGCGGGACGACGACCGGCGACGCGCTGCAGCGGGCCCGCGCCGAGCAGCGGGCGGCGGCGGAAGGCGCGGGTCGCAGGCTCCGCGAGCTGGAGCGCGACGCGCGCCGGCGCGGCGACGAGGCGACCGCGCGCCGGGTCGGGGCGATGGCGGCCGGCTACGAAGGCCAGGCGGCCACCCTCGGAGGCGACCCCGCGGGCGCCACCAGGACGACCGTCCGCGAGATCGACGAGGGGCTGGGGCGCGAGCTGCAGATCGCCGAAGGCGCCGCAGCGGACGCCGAGGCGAGGGGCGACCGCGAGGGCGCCACGCGCGAGCGCGAGCGCGCCGCGTCGATCGCCGGCGCCAGGACGCTGGCGCTCTCGTCGATCGCCCAGGGCGCCGGGGCGGCCCTGGCCGAGACGCCGGTCCCGGAGCCGGAGGACCGCGCCGCCTGGACCAGCACCAACCGCGCCCTGGCCGGCGCGCTGCGGGAGGAGGCCGACGCGGTCGCGGCGACGGAGCGCGTCGCGAGGTCCGAGGAGGAGCGGAGCAAGGTC
>CAZDGH010000063.1:0-18622 GCA_964504805.1 uncultured Myxococcales bacterium
GCCGACGCCGGAGCCCCGCGCCGCGTACGACGCGCTCCTCGCCGCGCTGCCGCCGGCGGATCCGCGCGCGCGCTTCGCCGACCGGCTCACGGACGCCGACTGGGTCGAGCTCGCGCTGCACCCCGAGCGCGCCCCGGGCGCCCTCGACGCGCTGACGCCGAACTTCCCGCAGGCCGGCGGCGTGCGCCTCGCCGGCGGCTACGGGCCGAACCTCTCCCGGGCGACCACCCGGCTCGCGGCGCTCGGCGGCGAGGGCGCGCTCGACCTGCTCGCGGTGCGCCACGCGCTGGTGCGCCGCGACGGCGCGTCCGGCGAGGTCGTCTCCGAGCTCGGCGCGGCGGCGCTCGTCGCGCGGCCCTCGCCGCTGCCGCGCGGCTTCTTCCTCGGCGCCTACGAGGTGCTCGCGCCGGAGGCGATCGCGGCGCGCACCGTCGCCCCCGACTTCGACCCGCGCGCCGCGGTGCTGCTCGAGGCGGCGCCGCCCTTCCCCTCCGCCGCCGGCGCGCCGCTGCCGGTCGCCCTCGAGGAGCGCTCGCCCGAGGAGGTGCGCTTGCGCGTCGACGCGCCGACCGCCGGCCTGGTCGTGCTCCAGGACAGCTTCGATCCCGGCTGGCGCGCGACCGTGGACGGCGCCGACGGCGCGCCGCTCCGGGCCTACGGCGCGCTGCTCGCGGTGCCGGTCGCCGCCGGTGCCCACGAGCTGACGCTCACGTACCGCTCGCGCCCGCAGCTCCAGGGCCTCGCCGCCGGCGCCCTCGGGCTGCTCCTCGCGGGGGCCCTCCTCGTGGCGCGGCGGCGCCTCTGGCACGATCGCCCCGATGCGCCCTGATCCGCCGCGCTCCGAGGCCCTCGCCGAGATCCTGCGGCTCGATCCGGTCCGCGACCACGTCCGGATCGTCTACCTCGACTTCTGCTACGAGTTCCCGTTCGAGTCGCTGCGCTCCCACGAGCTCGCGCTCTTCCGCACCTTCGCCTCGCCCACCATCGCGCGGCTCCTCGACCGGACCGGCGAGTTCCGCCGCAGGCCGCAGAAGCGCTACGACGACACCGACCTGTTCCTGAGCACCATCGTCGAGTGGGGCTACGAGAGCGAGCGCGGCAAGCGCGCGATCGAGCGGCTCAACCGCATCCACGGCCGCTACGACATCGACAACGAGGACATGCTCTACGTCCTCTCCACCTTCGTCTTCGAGCCGGCGCGCTTCGTGGATCGCTGGGGCTGGCGGCGCCTCGTGCCGCAGGAGCGCCGCGCCGGCTTCGAGCTGTGGCGGCGGCTCGGCGAGCGGCTCGGCATCCGCGACGTGCCGCAGGCGATCGGCGCCTTCGAGACCTGGAGCCGCGCCTACGAGCGCAGCCGCTTCCGCTTCGATCCCGCCTGCCGCCGCGTCGCCGAGGCGACGCTCGACATCTTCCTGGCGCGGCTGCCGGGGCCGGTGCGCGCCTTCGGCCGGCAGGGCCTGCTGGCGTTCTTCGAGGAGCCGGTGCTCGAGGCCTTCGGCTTCCCCTCGCCGCCGTCGGCGGTGCGCGCCGCGGTGGACGCCGCGCTCCGGGCCCGGGCGGCGGCGGTGGCGGCCCTGCCTCGACCGCGGCGGCCGGTGTGGCGCACGCAGCTTCCGCACCCGACCTACCCCCGCGGCTTCACCGTGGAGGAGCTCGGCCCTACCGCCGGGTGAGCACCCAGCCGAGCGCGGCGCCGCAGGCGACGATCACCAGGAGCAGCACGACGCCGGCGAAGAGCCACGGGCGTCGCACCTCGCGCTCCTCGGTCGGCGAGGGCCTCGGGAGCTTCGCGGTCGGGGAAGGCACCGCGATCGGCCCGGCCGGCCTCGGGCCGCCGGCCGGGATCGCCGGGAGGCCCTTCGGCAGCCGCCGCGAGGGGAGGAGGCCGGCGCCGAGCACCGTGGAGACGAGCTGCCCGAAGCGGACCTCGTCGCCGTCGTGGAGCTCGACGTCGCCCACCGCCCGCTCGCCGTTCACGAAGGTGCCAGTGGTGCTGCCCAGGTCGGTGACCACGTAGCGGCCGTCGCGCCGCGAGATGCAGGCGTGGGCCCGGGAGACCGTGCCGCGCACCACCACCACGTCGCAGCCGCGCCCGCGGCCGATCACCACCTCGCCGCTCTCGAGCGGGTAGGTGCCGCGGTCGGGGCCGTCGGAGATCACCAGGGCCGCCTCGGCGCCGCGGGCCGAGGTCGGCGCGTCGGGCCCGCGGAGGTCCATCACCGCGCTCGGGCCCTCGCCGGGCGCGACCGGCGCCTGGGCCTTCGCCCTCGTCGGCTCGTCGCTCGAGGGCCGCGGCCCCTTCGGCACCAGCGCCGGCGACGGCGCGGTCCGCGCCTTCACGAACATCGGCTCGGTCTTCTTCCGCGAGAAGCTCCCGTCCTTCTTCTTGGCGACCGTGACCGCGGTCTGCTGCCCGGGGAGGAGCGGCTTCCTGGCGTCGAGCGGCAGCTCTCCCGTCCGCCCCGGCTCGGGCAGATCGTCGAAGAGGTCGTCCTCGGTCAGGTCGTCGTCCTTCGGGGCCATGGCCGTCCCGCGATCTTCGGCCCCCGGCGGCAGGCGCCGCAAGGAACCGGCCGCCGTGGGAAGATGCGGCGCCGGAGGGTCCATGGGCCACCTCGACACGATCCGGCGGGTCATCTCGGAGGACTGGAGCGACGCGAGCGAGGAGGATCGCGCGCAGGCGATCAAGGAGGTCACCCAGGTCGCCGCGGCCGCCGCCGCCGCCGCCGCGGTCGAGCCGTTCCCGCGCGTGGATCTCGCGCAGATCTCGCCGATACAGAACGCGCTGGTGCAGGCGATCGGCCGGGTGCACGGCCACAAGCTCGACCAGAAGTCGGTGCTCGAGATCCTCTCGACCTTCGGCGCCAGCCTGGTCGCCCAGGGCGTGATCATGACCGCGGCGAAGTTCGTCCCGGTCTTCGGCTGGGTGGTCTCGATGTCGATGGCCTTCGCGCTCACCTGGGCGGTGGGCGAGGTCTCCGACCACTACTTCCGCGGCGGCCGCGGCGCCTCCCCGGAGGAGCTGAAGGCGATGTTCGACCGCGTCTACAAGCAGAAGAAGGCCGAGAAGGACGCGCAGCACAAGTCGAACACCACCCTCAAGGAGCGGCTCGAGCAGCTCAAGGAGGCGCTCGCCGCCGGGGTGATCACGCAGGAGGAGTTCGACCGCAAGAAGCAGGACATCCTCGCCGGGTTCTAGCTGGCGAGGGGGCGGGCGATCTGCTCACATCCCGCGGCCGACGGAGGGATCCCATGCCGACCGAGGAAGAGCTGAAGGCGGAGCTGGAGAAGCTGAAGGCGGAGAACGAGCGGCTCAAGGCGCGCGGCTCGCGCGGCGTGTCGATGAAGGTGTCGGAGAAGGGCGCGGTCTCGGTGTACGGCCTCGGCCGCTTCCCGGTCACGCTCTACAAGGAGCAGTGGACGAAGCTCCTCGACATGGCCGACGACATCCGCGGCTTCATCCGCGACAACGAGGACAAGCTGAAGACCAAGGGAGAGTAGCGCTCCGGTGCGGCGACGGCGCAAGGTCGAGGAGCTCGAGCGCGAGCTCCGGGAGCGCCCGCGGGATCCGATGCTGCTGCTCCGGATCGCGGCGCTGATCCGGCGCTCGCCGGAGCCCGCCCTGGCGGCGCCGTTCCTCGAGCGCGCCGGCGACGTCTTCCTCGGCGAGCAGCCGCTGCGGGCGGTCGCCGCCTACCGCGCCGCCGTCCGCCTCCGGCCCGGGCAGCCGGCCCTGCGCGAGAAGCTCGCCGCCGCGCTGCTCCGCTGCGGGGCGGCCGCCGACGCCGCGGAGGAGCTCGCCGCCGCCGAGCGCGCCTACGCCCTCTCGGGCGACGTCGAGGGGCTCGCCCGGATCGCCGCCGCCCTCGGCCCCGCCGGCCGGGCGAGCTGACGCACCGCAGGTGCCGCGGCGCCGGACCGGGTGTAGGAACCGCCCATGGCGGATCCCGAAGGCAGCTCGGTGGCGAAGGTCCTCTGGGGCACGGTCGCGAACCGGTGCCCGCGGTGCTTCGAGGGCAAGGTCTTCTCGGGGTTCCTGCGGATGGCGCCCGCCTGCGACCGGTGCGGCCTCGTCTTCGATCGCGAGTACGGCTACTTCACCGGCGCCATGGTCGCGAGCTACACGATCGGCGCGGTCGCCGCGTTCCCGCTCTTCTTCGTGCTCGCCGCGACCGGCGCCTCGACCGCCGTGGCGGTGGGCGCCCCGTCGCTGCTCCTCGTGGCGCTGTCCCCGTTCCTCACCCGCTACTCGCGGCTGGCGTGGCTGCACGTGGACCACGGCCTGCTGAAGGAACGCGAACAGGAGCGCGAGGACGAAGCGCGCTAGATCCCGAGCGGGCCGGGCTCCCGCGGCAGGGTGATCGCGCCGCCGACGGGCGGCGGCACGAGCCGCCGCAGCCCGCCGTCCCGCCACTGCAGGAACAGCAGCGAGCCGTCCTCGAGCGGCGCGTCGAAGCGGAAGCGCACCCGGCGCGGGCGCCCGGCGTCGAGCTCGAGCACCGTGGCCTCGAGCGAAGGCAGCGAGACCACCGCCCCGGCCGGCAGCGCGTGGGCGTCGTCGCGGACGAGCTCCTCGAAGACCGTGTCGAGCATCCGCCCGCCCACGACCTCGAGCTCGACGGTGTCGGCAGCGAGGCGCACCAGCCGGTGCTCGTACGGCGCGATCGAGAGCGTCCACCACGCCGCCGGGAACGGGCGCCCCTGGGTGGCGCGGAGGATCGGCGGGTAGTAGCCGGTGGCGAACTCGGGCGCCGCCACCAGCACCACCCGTCGCGAGGGCGTCGCCTCGTCGAGCGCGCCGCCCGCGGCCACGGCTTCGATCGCCCGCTCGCCGTGGACGAGGGCGAGCGCCGTCACCGGCCAGCCGAGCGCGGCGGCGCCGCCGTGCACGAGCAGGATCGCCCCGGCGAGGGCGCGGCCCGCGGGCACGAGCCGCGCCGCGCCGGCGCGCAGCAGCGTGGCGAGCGCGACCGCGCCGCCGAGCGACGGCAGGAGGAGGAGCCGGTTCGCCGGGAACGTCGCCACCGACGGCAGCGCCGCGAGGAGCGCGCCGAGCGCGAGCCAGCGCACCGCCCGCGCCTCCGCGGCGGGGAGCGCCCGGAAGGCGCGGGCGAGCAGCCAGCCGGCGCCGAGCACCGCCAGGGCGCCCGCGCCCACCAGCAGCGGCCGCGTCGCCGGCGCCAGCAGCCACAGCTCCGCCGGGAGCCCGAGGAGCTGCGCGGCGGCGAGGGCGAGGCCGCGGCCCGGGAGCACCGCCAGGAACCCCGCCGGATCGGCCGAGGGATCGACGTAGGTGGACGAGCCCGCCGCGCCGTACCCGAGCGCCTTGTAGAGCGCGAGGTACGCGGCGGCGAGGAGCGCCGCCGGCGCGAGCGCGAGGAGCCGGCCCCGCAGCGGCCCGTCGCGGCCGGCGAGCTCGTACGCCGCGAGGTAGCCGAACGCGCCGACGGCGACCTCGCCCGCCGCGAGCCCGGCCGCGAGCGCGAGCAGCGAGAGCGGCAGGAACGCCACGCCGCCCCCCTCGCGGAAGCGGAGGTGCGCGGCGATCCCGAGGAGCGCGGGCGCCGCGGCGACGAGCGCGTTGCGGTTCGAGAGCCAGAGCACGGGCAGCGCGTGGGCGTCGTCCACCGCGAACAGGAGCAGCGCCGCCGCCGCCAGGCCCGCGGGGAGCGCGCGGCGGAGGACGAGCCCGGCGGCGAGCACGGTCGCGACGTACCAGCCGAGGGAGTGCAGGTGCGGGCCGACCGTCCCGGCGCCGAAGAGCCGGTGATCCGCCGCGGCGAGGAGCGACGAGAGCGGCCGGAAGAAGGAGAGCTTCACCGTGGCCAGCGTCCACCACGGGAACGGGCCCCGCTCGACGAAGCCGCGGATCCGCTCCGGGTCGCCGGTCGCGAAGGTGAAGAGCTCGAGCGGGACGCGCCCCGGCGCCGGCAGCCCCTCGAGCATCGAGAGGTGGAGCCAGTCGTCCATGAAGCGGCCGACGAGGAGGCCGGGCAGCGCGAGGAGCGCGGCGAGCGCGGCGGCCGTGGCGAGCGGCGCGCGTCGGAGGAGCGGGAGCAAGGCGGCGATCCTAGAGCAGGGCTCACTTGAAAGGATCGTCGCGAGACGCGCGAGGCCGTCGCCGAGGCGGGCGCACGAGGAGTGAGCAGCGGAGGCGGGCCCGTAGGCCCGCTGGGCAGCGCAGCGACGAGTCCGCCCGCCGCAGGCAGGCATCGTGCGTCGTAGCAGGTCAGATCAAGTGAGCCCTGCTCTAGCCTCTCGACCGCGGCCGCGGGTCGTGGGAGCCTTCGCCGCAGATCCCGACAGGAGCCTTCGAGTGACCTGGAAGAGCCGCCGCGAGTTCCTCCGCCTGGCCGCCGTGACGGTGGCCGCCTCCACCGTGCCCCTCGCCTGCGACGACGGCGAGGGAGACGAGGGCACGCCCCCGCCCGAGCCGGTGCCGGAGCCCTCCACGACGGAGGAGGTCCGCGCCTCGTTCCCGCAGGGCCTCGCCTCCGGCGACCCGCGGCCCGACTCGGTGATCCTCTGGACGCGCGCCCCCGGCGCCGCCGAGATCGCCTTCTACGTCGCCACCGACGAGGCGTTCGCGAACGTGGTCGCCCGCGGCACCGTCGCCACCGACGCCGCGTCCGACCACACCGTCCGGGTGAAGGTCACCGGCCTGCCCGCGTACGCGACGCTCTACTACCGCTTCACCGCCGACGGCGTGACCACCGGCAACGGCCGCACCAAGACCGCGCCGGCGCCGGGGCAGGACGTGCCGGTGCGCTTCGCGTTCGCCTCGTGCCAGGACTTCATCGGCCGCTACTACCACTCGTGGGCGGCGCTGCTCGAGGAGCCCGACGTCGACTTCGTGCTCTTCCTCGGCGACTACATCTACGAGACCACCGGCGACCCGCGCTTCCAGACGCCGGACGAGACCCGGAAGATCACCTTCCCCGACGGCCTGCAGATCGGCGCCGAGGGCACCGACGAGAAGGCCGCCCTCACCCTCGCCGACTACCGCAGCGCCTACCAGCAGTACCGGAGCGACGAGACGCTGCAGCGCGTCCACGCGCTCTTCCCGTTCATCACCATCTGGGACGACCACGAGTTCGCCGACGACGCCTGGCAGGACCACTCGACCCACTTCAACGAGGCGCAGGGCGACGAGCAGGACACCGACCGCCGCACCGCCGCGAGCCGCGCCTGGTTCGAGTACCAGCCCGCCGACGTCACCTACGTGGACGGCGCCAGCTTCCCCGACGACCTGAAGATCTACCGGAGCCTGCGCTACGGCGCGCACCTCGAGCTGTTCCTCACCGACCAGCGCTCCTACCGCGCCGACCACCTCATCCCCGAGGGCCCGGTCGACGGCCCGGTCGGCAAGACCGGCACCAACACCGCGCTCGGCTCGCGGCAGTTCGTGGTGAAGTCGGCGTTCGACGCCCGCGAGGCCACCGCGACGCCGACCATGCTCGGCGTCGACCAGCGCAACTGGTTCATCCGAGGGATGCGCGAGTCCGACGCCACCTGGAAGGTCTGGGGCAACGAGACCAAGCTCGCGCAGATGGTCGTCGACCTCTCCGAGTTCGACGTGCCGGCGCAGTTCAAGACGGAGTTCTACTTCACCGTCGACCAGTGGGACGGCTACCGCAGCGAGCGGAAGACGATCCTCTCCGCGCTCGGGTCACAGGTGACGAACCTCGTCGCCCTGACCGGCGACATCCACGCCTTCTACGCGGTGGAGCTGCAGGCCGACTTCGACGCGCCGGGCGAGCCGGTCGGCGTCGAGCTGGTCACCGCCGGCATCTCCTCGAAGAGCGTGCAGGAGATCGCCCAGAACTTCGTGGAGAGCAGCCAGACGCTCACCGACCTCGGCCTGCTCGCGCTGGTGCCGCGCTTCGACGAGCTGCTGCAGGCCGCCGGCCCGCACTACAGGTACGCGAAGAGCAAGGCCAACGGCATCGCCGTGGTCGACCTCACCGCGGCGGCGCTCGAGTGCACGTTCCTCGAGCTCGACACCGAGGCGGTCCGCCAGCCGACCTGGGACGGCGCCGTGACCCGGACGCGCTTCCGCGTGGCCGCGGGCACGAACCGCCTCGAGCCGCTCGGCTAGCCGCAGGGCCGCCGGACCGGCGGGGCCTCGGGGCCCTGCCGGCGAGGCGGCGGCGCACCGGCCGTGGTTACCTTGCTTGGGCGATCTTCCCAGGGGAGGTGACGCCATGCTGGTGCGCAAGCTGCGGCGGTTCGTGCGCGAGGACGAGCGGCGGCGCCGCGAGCTCCAGGCCCCCGACGTCGTCACCACCGACGAGGAGGTCAAGGCCAGCGCCGCGCGGGCGATGGTCGGCTGGTCGCTCGGCCTCTTCTTCCTGCCGTTCCTCAACGGCTTCGTGGGCGGCTCGATCGGCGCCCAGCGGATGGGCTCCTTCCGCGCCGCGCTCCGGAACGAGGTCGTGCCCGTGCTCGCCTGGGGCACCCTGATCGCCCTCGGCATCGGCTTCCTGCTCACGCCGCTCGCCGGCTACCACGCGCTCTGGCCGGCGGTCTGGATGTTCCTCACCGCCGCCGGGATCGTCGCCGGCGCCGCGTTCGGCGGCGCGTTCGCGAAGGCCGCCCACGTCCCGCCGCACCCGGGCGTGCGCGGGTTCCCCGGCGACGAGGGCCGGATCCACCACGTCCCGGTCGGGAGCGGCGCGGCGCGCTGGACCAAGCCCAAGCCGTGGGACCGGCCCGATCTCCCGCCTGCGCCCGAGGACCGGACGCCGCTCGCCTAGTCGACGGAGCGCGTCGCGACGAACGCTCCGATCCCGAAGAAGAGCAGCCCGAGGCCGGAGAGGATGATCGCGCCGACCGAGCGGCGCGCCTCGAGGTGGGACGTCTTCGGATCGGCGGGGTCGTAGAGGACTTCGACCCGCGCCTCCGGCGGGTACTTCTCGATGATGCGCGTCGCGGCCTCGTGGCCGGTCGAGAGGCCGTCCAGCGTGCGGGCGATGCTCGTGCCCTCGAAGGACTCGCCGCCGACCGTGTACGTGTAGCGCACCGACGGCGTGTAGTACGTGGAGTAGGAGTGCAGGCCGGTGTTCTTGTCGGTGCTGCGGTGCCTCGACGTCTCGAGCCTCGCGCTCGTCACGACGCCGGCGGCGCGCGGCCAGCGCGCGATCGCGCGATCGCGGGCGAAGACCCGCGCGGCGATCCCGAGGAACGGGACGCCGACGAGCATGAACACCACGCCGACGATGATCACCGCCATGGCAGCGACTCTAGCCGACCCCGGCGCCGGCGCCGCGGTCCCGGTCAGCCGTCGCGGAGCATGAACGACAGCGGCCGCACGCCGCGGACGTCGGGGAACTGCTCGCAGAGCTCGTCGGGGATCCGGAGCGCCTTCATCACCGTGCGCCAGATCGCCGCGCCGGAGACGCGGTGGCCCTCGCGGGGGACGCCGCTCTCGTCGGGGCCGAGGTAGGCGAAGCGGTGGCCGTCGCCCGCGTCGCCGGCGATGCGGAGGTCGCCGTAGTAGCCGCCGCGGATCATCCCGCCGGCGAGGATGACGGTGTTCTTGCCCTCGTTGCCGTACGAGGTCGCCGCCGGGGAGCGGCTGCCGTCGGTGGTGTAGACCGCGATCAGGGTGCGGTCGTAGAGGCCGCTCTCCTTCAGCTTCTGCACCAGCCGGGCGACGGTCAGCGAGATCTGCGCCGCCTCGGTGCGGACCTGGTCCTCGGTGCGCACGTCGTGGACGTCCACGTAGTCGAACTCGAGCGCCACGGTGCGGCCGAGGCCGCTCTGGAGGATCTTGAAGGCGTAGGCCGCCTGCTCCCAGATCTCCGCCTTCACCTGCGAGCGGTCGCAGCGCTGGTCGGGGACGCCCTCGCGCCAGAAGGCGCGCTCCTCGTCGGTGAGCGGCAGGCTGACGATCCGCTGCGCGCCGGTGTGGAGCAGGCCGCGCGCCTCGGCGACGTTCGCCTCGTGCCCCTCGAGGGCGCCCGCCGAGAAGCGGCGCTTCTCGAGGAAGCGGCGGTCGATCCGCTCGAGCACCCGCGCGAGCGCGTCGGCGTGGGCCGCCGACGGCAGCACCGACAGCTCCTCGACCGTGGACGGGAAGGCCTCGAGCAGGGCCGCCACCGACTGCTTGCGGTCGAGCTCCGCGCCCGGCAGCCCGGCGCCGAAGTGGTAGGCGGTGTGGATCGAGCGGCTGATGCCCTTGAAGGCGACGCCGTTCCGGAGCGACGGGTCGAGCTGCTTCTGGAAGAAGTTGTGCAGCGAGGCCGGCGTCGGCGTCGACGAGTAATACGCCTCGCAGCCCTGCGGGAAGTTCGAGACCGGGTCGTTCTCGAACATCGGCAGCTGGCCGGCGCGCCGCTCGTAGCTCCGGCCCGGCGAGCGGAGCGGGTTCGCCGACTCGTGGCCGTGGATCGCGCCCTGGGCGAGCTCGCAGACGTCGACCATGGCGATGGTGTCGACGTGCGGCTCGAGCACCCGCGACTGGTCGGTGAGGTAGACGCGCTCGCCGACCTGCCGGAGCTCGTCGCCGCGGAAGAAGAGCGCCACGCGGTTGCCGCTCTCGCCGCGGCGCATGTTCGACGCGGTGGCGAGGCCCGGCGCCACCATCACGTGGCCCTGGTCCCACTGGTCGCGGAGGTCGATCTCGATGAGGTTCGTCGGCAGCTGCGCCGCGTTCGCCTGGGCGTGGGCCTTGCCGACGAGCACCTCCTCGGCGGCGAACCTCAGCGCGGACGGCACGTACGGCGCCGCCAGCGCCAGGCCGACGAGCTTCAGGAACCGCCGGCGCGACTCGGCGTCCAGCTTCTCCACCTCGTGGATCGGCTTCACGGCTCCCCTCCGATCCCGGCGAGCACGCTCTCGACCACGATCGGATCGGAGAACGTCTCCACCATCAGCGCGCCGAGCGACGGGTCGCCTCCGGCGCGGGTCGCGATCGCGTGCAGGAGGTCGGGGTCGACGACCACCGAGTCGTCGAGCGCGAGCGCGTGCTCGAGCAGCCGCCGCGCGGCGCAGGAGCGGAAGGCGTCGCTCGAGGCGAGCACCGCCGCGGCCTCGGCGAGGTTCGCCACCTCGCGGCCGAAGAGCTGGCTCGCCTCGCTCGCCGCCTCGGCCGGGTCCTCGAGGTGCGAGGCCATCAGGCCTCCGTGGCTCCGGCCGAGCTCGCCGGCCGGGTCCTGCAGGCCGGTGGCGTCGGCGCGCCAGGTGCCCGAGGCGTCGAAGCGCACGAAGAGCTGCGCGTGGAGCGAGAACTGCCCGTGACAGGTGTAGCAGGCGTGGCCGTTGCCGAAGCCGCCCGAGGCGCGCTCGTCCTCCTGGTCCGCCGCGGAGGTGGCGCGGAACATGGCGATGAGCCGCGAGCGGTCGATGTACGGCTGGAGCCCGTCCTCCATCGGGTAGCCGCGGCAGGCGAAGGTGCGCAGGAGCGAGCTCGCGCGGGTGAGGTTGAAGCGGCCGAGGCGGCTCACCTGGTAGGCGCGGGTGGTGAGCACGCCGGCGGCGTACGGCGCGCCGGTGTCGCAGGCGATGGCGTTGCCGGCGCGGTCGTAGCAGCCCGGCTCGGTGAGGATCCGCGACCACGGCGCGTCGGTGCGGGCGAGCTGCGCCGCGAGGTTCCCGGGGAGGTCGAAGTCGATCCCGTCCTTCTGCCCCGAGGTCGCGAGGCGGTTCGAGACGAGCTGCCGCGCCGCCTCGGCGAAGCCGGGCTCGCCGGCCCACGCGACGAGCAGCGGCCGGATGGCGCGGCCGCCTTCGGCCTCGAGCCGGCCGAGCTCGTCGCCTCGGAGCTCGCGTCCGGCGAGCATCGGCGCGAGCTGGGCCAGGTACGCCTGCGCCGCGGCGGGACCGAGGAGCGCGAGGCCGCCCTCGGGCGCGTCGAAGGCCGCGAGCACGTCGGGCTCCGCGGCTGCGATCCCGCGGTCGGCCTCCGGCAGCCCGGGCGGCGGCGGCTCGACCTCGAGGCGCCCGAAGCCGTCGCAGGCGGCGAGCGCGAGCGCGGCGAGGGCGATGGCGAGGAGCCTCCTCATCGCGCCACGAACTCCACCGAGGCGAGGACGGCGAGGCAGGTGACCTCGTGCTGCGCCTGCGCGTCGAGCGCGACGCCGGCGAGCGCCTCGTCGACGAGGGCGCGGTCCTCCGGCTCGAAGCGGCGCCCGTAGGCGACCTCGACCAGCGCGGGGAGCGACGACGGCAGCGCGGGGAAGCGGGCGGCGAGCTCCGCCGACGCGCACACCGGCTCGATCGCCTCGGTCCAGGCCGCGAGCTTCGCCGCGGTCCAGGTGCGATCGGCGGCGATGCCGTTGGCGTGATCGGCGTCGCCGAGCTCGAGGCGCTTCTGCCGCACGAGCTCGAGCGGGGCGGCGTCGGTGCCGGCGCCGAGCACCACCGCGAGCTTCGAGAGCCGCACCGCGTACGGGAGCAGCTTCACGCTGTCGCGCGGTATGGCGAAGGCGGTGCCGGACGACGTCTCGTCCCCGCCGGCGCCGCCCGACCCGGGAGCGCCGGGATCGCTCCGGTCCGCGCCGAGGCCGCCGCCGTCGTCGCCGGTGCCGCGGCCGACGTAGGTGTCGCCGACGTCGCCGCAAGCGGCGGCGAGGAGCGCGAGGAGCGCGAGGCGGGTGTGGGGCCGGTTCACGCCCGGTCACAGTTGCGAGATCGAGGCCAGCGAGCCGGCCGGCCGCGGCCTACGCGCAACCCCGCAAGATCACGCGATCCCGTGCCCCGCCGCGGTGGAAAGCTTCTTTGCACGGGCCCTGCCCTGGAGCGCGCCCGCGCGTCCCGCCGGGGGATCCCGTCCACGTCCGCGACACTGCCGCGTCAGGCCTCCGGCCGCGCCTCCGCCGCCGCCTCCGCCGCGGGACGCGCCGCCGGCTCGACCCGCGGCAGCGTGATCGTGAACGTCGCGCCCCGGGCCGGCTCGCTCGCGACCTCGATGGCGCCGCCGTGGGCCTCGACGATGCCGCGCACGATGTAGAGGCCGAGCCCGACGCCGCGCTTCCGCGAGGGTCCCGGCGCCTGCCACCACGGGTCGAACAGGTGCGGCAGCTGCCCGGGCGAGATGCCCGGCCCGCTGTCGGAGACGGCGAGCCGGACCGAGCCGTTCGCCACCTCGGCCCGGACCGAGACCCTGCCGCCCTCGGGCGAGAACTTGAGCGCGTTGCCCACGAGGTTCGAGAGCGCGTGCACCATGCGCTCGCGGTCCGCGAGCAGGCTCGGGGCCGGCGCCGGACGGTCGATCGAGAGCTCCACCTGCCGCTCCGCCGCGAGCGGCGCGAAGAGGTCGCGCACCTCGTCGAGGAGCGCGTCGAGGCCGCAGGGCTCGGGCGCGACGTCGAAGGTGCCGTGGCCGAGCGACGCCGCGTCGAGCAGGTCCTGGATCAGCGCCAGCATCCGCTTGGTGGCGGCGCGGACGGCGCGGACGAGCTCGCCGGCCTGCGGATCGGCGGTCCGGCGCTCGGCGAGGCCGGCCCTCGCCACCAGCGAGGCGAGCGGGTTCCTGAGATCGTGCGACACGATCGCGAGGATCTCCTCTCGCGCCCGCACCGCCTCCTGGGCGCGCTCGACGGCCCGCGCCTCCGCCTCGTAGAGCGAGCGCAGCCGCCGGGTCACGGCGACGGCGAGCGCCAGGGCGAGGAGCGCGCCCACCGCCGCGCCGGCGCCGAGGAGGAGCGCGAGCCGCCGGGCGGTCGCCCGCGCCGCCTCCTCGGTGGCGAGGAACTGCGCCTCCTCGTGGGCGACGAACTGCCGCACCGACGCCGAGAGCCGATCCCGCGCCGGCTCCATCACCTCCGCGAACGTCCGCGCCACCTCCTCGGCGCCGGCGCCGCGCTGCCGGGCCTCGAGCGCCTTCCGCACCGCCGCGTCGTAGCCGGCCGCGGCCCCGGCGAGCTCCTCGACGATCGGCGCCTCGGCGGCGCCGGCCGCCGCCTGCCGCTCCGCGAGCCGGACCTCGATCTCGGCGCGCAGCTCCTCGTAGGTGCGCAGCTCCCCGGGATGGCCGCCGAGGAGGTAGCCGCGGCCCGCCGAGCTCGAGCGCGCGAGCAGCGAGCGCAGCTGCTCGACCAGCAGGAGGTCGCGGGCGTGCTCCTCCCCGACCCGCCGCATCCGCTCGAGGTTCGTCCAGACCGCGCCGAGCGCGAGCGCGAGGCTGCCCAGGTAGATCGCGGTCAGCGCCGCGAACCCCGTCATGGCGATGCGGGTGAAGCGATCGCTTCCCGAGCGAGCGGCCATTCCCCCCTCTGGGCCCTCCACAGGAGGGCGAAGCGACGAACGCGGATGCGAGCGAAGCTCGCTGCGCATCGCGCCCCCGGCGCGGTCCGGCTCCCGCCGGGCCATACGACGAAGCTCTCCGTCCGGTGCCCGCCGGAACGATCGCGGCGTGGCTCTCTTCCCGCCACGGAACACCCGCTCCGCCCCTCCCGGGGCGCCGGGTCAGGGCGCCGCCGCCGTGACCGGCGCCGGGCAGCCGCCGGCGGCGAACGCCAGCGAGAACGGCCCCTCGACCCGCGACACCCGCGGGTGGCCGGCGACGAGGCCCTCGAGCGCCGCGCGGAGGGGCGCGTCCGGATCCTTCTTCCGCGCCGGCGCGGGGGGCGTCGTGAGGCAGACGAAGAGGCCGTCCACCTGCCGGGAGGCCGCGATCGCCGGCGCCACGCGGGCGACGAAGGCGAGCGGCGCCTCGTCCGGTCCGGGCGACGCCGCGTCGAACGGCCGGCTCCGGAGCGCCACCGAGCCCTGCAGGTCCGCCGAGAGCGCGCGCTCGAGCGCCTCGCGCGCCGCGCCGTCGAGCGGCGGTCCCACGTGGGCGACCTCGATCGCCAGCGGCTCGCCGAGCGCGCCGAGCGCCACCGCGAGCGGCGCGCCGGCGCTCCGCTCTGGCCAGCGGCGGGCCACCGCCTCCCGCACCAGCGCCCGGGCGGCGGCGAGCTGCTCCTCGGGACGCGGGGGCGGCGGGGGCGGCGGCGGTGCGGCGGCGGGGACGGTCTTCAGCGAGTGCTCGAGGCCGGCGAACGCCGCGGCGTCGGGCACCGCCGTCACCTCGAGCCGCGGCGCGATCCCGGCGAGCTCGCGGAGGCGGGCGTCGAGCCGGCCGTGGATCGCCTCGGCCTCCTCGGTGGTGCCGAGCAGCACCACGCCGAGCTCGACCTCGTTGCGCTCGACGCGGACCCGCGTCTGCACCAGGCGCACCGGCAGCTCGGCCATCGCCTCCTGCACGCCCTTGCGCACCCGCACCTGCCACGCCACCTCGTCGAGCGCCGAGCGGAGCGGCACGTAGACCGCGGCGAGGAGCGCGAGCGGCATCAGCAGCCGGAGCCACGGCCCGGCCCGGGCCGCGAACAGCTTCGCGAGCCGGCGCACCACCAGCTGGGCGAGCGAGCCGTCCTCGTCGCTCTCGAGCGCCTTCGCCTCGAGCTCCCGCACCGGCACCCGGTCGAAGCCCGCGGCCACGAAGGCGATGGTCCCGACGGCGACGATCGCCGCCAGGTTGGTGAGGAAGAGCAGCGCCGCGCCCGTGGCCACCTCGGCGGTGGTGGTGCCGACGCCGTAGCCGCTCGCGCACAGCGGCGGCACCAGCGAGATCCCGATCGACGTGCCGGCGGCGGTGGTCGCCACGTCGGAGCCCGACCGCATGGTGGCGTAGACGCCCGCGAGCGCGCAGAACGCCGCCGTGGCGAGGTCGAGGACGGTCGGCGTGGTGCGGGCGGCGATCTCCGCGTTCAGCTCGTGGAACGGCACGGCGAGGGTGATCAGCGCGCCGCAGGCCACCACCACCGCCACGCTCGCCGCGACCCGGACGACCGCGCGCAGCACGAGCACCGGCGAGCCGGTGGCGAGGCCCATCCCGAGGTGCACGATCGGCCCCATCAGCGGCGCGATCAGCATCGCGCCGATGACGACCGCGGTGCTCCCGACCACCAGGCCGAGGGTGGCGATCCCCGCCGCGACCACGAGCTGCAGCCAGTAGCCGGTGGCCTCGGCGGCGTCGCGGTGGAGCATCGCCGCCACGATCCCCGCCCGGCCCTCCGGCGCGCAGCCGGCGAGGAGGGCGAGGCGATCCTGGAGGCGGAGCTTCAGCCGCACGAGCTCGCGCATCTTCATGGGCATGGGCCGATAGGACCACGCGGCGGCAGGCTCGAAAACCCCGCCGTGCGGCCGGGCGCCCGCTGCCGCCTCGCCTCGCGAGCGGCACCTTCGGGGGCGACGGAGGTGACCCGTGCTCTTCCAGGGCCTCGAGGGCGTCGGCCGCGTGGCGCTCGCCGCCGCGCTCGGCTACGTCGCGCTCGTGGCGATCGTCCGGGTGTCCGGCAAGCGAGCGCTCGCCAAGCTGAACGCGTTCGACCTCGTGGTCACGGTCGCGCTGGGCTCGGCGCTCGGCAACGTCGCGCTCTCGAAGGAGGTGCCCGTCGCCGAGGGCGTGACCGCGTTCGCGGTGCTCGTGCTGCTGCAGCTCGCCGTCTCGTGGGGCTCGTCGCGTTCCGACCGCTTCCGGCGCCTGGTCCAGGCGGAGCCGACGCTCTTGCTCCACCGAGGCGTGCTCCTCCACGGCGCCCTGCGCAAGGAGCGCGTCACCCGGAGCGAGGTGGAGGCGGCCGTGCGCGCCGCGGGCCTCGGGGCCCTCGAGGAGGCCGAGGCGGTGGTGCTCGGGACCGCCGGCGACCTGTCGGTGGTGCCGCGCCGGCGGCCGGGCGCCTACGTCCTCAAGCGTGGCCGCGTGCGTCCGCTCCCCGGCTCGGAGGCCGCCGCTCCCCGGGAGGCCTGACCACCTCGAGGGTGGCGGAGGCGATCTCGATCCGTTCGGCCCGGAGCCCGGCGAGGATCGAGCGCGCGACCTGGTCCTTCAGCTCGCGGACCCCGAGCGCGCGGGTGAGGAACCGCACCGCGAGCTCGACGTAGTCCTCGGTGAGCCGTACGTAGACGCGCGGTTCGAGGTCGCCGGCGTGGATCACGTACAGGCTCCGCATCGCGCCGAGCGAGCGCCGGCCCTCCTCGACGATCTCCCGCGTCGCCTCGCGCGCCGCGCCGAGGAGCACCGCCTCCGCGGCGGCGAGGTCGGCGTCGTGGCGGACCGGCACGCGGAGCTCCTCCCAGAGGAAGTCGAAGTTGCGGGTGTAGTTGTACGTCGGGCCCCGGAAGACCTCGCTGTTCGGCACGGTCACCACCCGGCCGGTGTACTGCCGCGCGGTGATCCACCCGTTCGGCTCGCCGGCGAGCGGCGGCGGCGTGCCCATCTCCATCACCGTCGTCTTGAAGAGGCCGATGTCGAGCACGTCGCCGCGGACGTCGCCGAGCTGGACGCGATCCCCGAGGTCGAAGGTGCGTCCGAGGACGATCACGAAGTAGCCGGCCGCGGAGAGCACCGCGCTCTGCGACGCGAAGGCGAGGCCGGCGAGGACGAGGCCGCTGAAGGTGGCGAGCCGCGCCGGGTTGTCGAACCAGATCGAGAGGAAGAGCAGCGTGGCGATCGCGCCGGCGCCGAGGCGCACCGCCTTGCGCGTCCAGATCGAGCGGCGGGACGCGCCCGCATGCACGCGCCCCACGCGGCCGGCGAGCGCCCGCACCAGGAGCAGCGCCGCGAGCACGCCGGCGCTGAGGAGCAGCTTGGAGAGGTTCTCGGCGGTGAGGCCGACGATGCGGACGCCGAAGAGCTCCATGCGGCAAGGTGCCGGCGGCGCCGCGACCGGCGCAACCGGGGGCGCCGCGCCGGGCGCGTGGCGGCCCGACCGGTCCCGGAGCCGCCGGGTCGCGCCGGTCAGAAGACGCAGGCGCCGTCGGCGCAGTGGCGGCCGCCGCTGCAGTCGCCGTCGGTGAAGCACGCCACGCACGCGCCGCGGGCGGCGCAGTAGGGGCGCGCCGCGGGGCAGTCCTGGTCGGAGGCGCACTCGACGCACGACCCCGACGCGCTGCAGCTCGGCCGGGCGAGGGGGCAGTCCGCGTCGGACCGGCACTCGTCGCACGAGCCGGCGACGCAGTAGGGCGCGCCGGCCGCGCAGTCCTGCGCCCGCACGCACTCCACGCAGGCGTCGCCGTCGCAGATCGGCCGATCCGCCGGGCAGTCGCCGGCGCCGAGGCAGCCCGTGCACACGCCGGGCGTGCCGGCCGAGGTGTCGCACGCGTACTGGCCGAAGTCCGCCGGGCAGTCCGCCGCGGTGTTGCAGAGCTGGCGGCCCTGCTGCGGCGCCATGCACTCCACCGGCAGGCCGAAGAGCGGATCGGTGTACGTCCCGCCGGGCTCGCAGCAGACGCGCGACGGGACCCCGGTGAAGATGTCGAGCATCACCTCGCCGCAGAAGAACCCGGCGTCGCAGCAGCCGAAGTAGTTCCCCGCCGGATCGGCCGCGCACGGCTCGAAGCACAGCCCGCCGCCGAAGGGACCCATGCCCTCGCAGCCGAGGTAGCCGGGGCAGACGCCGCCCTGGCCGCACGCGGCGCCGACGCTGGCGAGCTGCGACGGCGCGCACTCGAGGCGGTCGCCGCACGTCCCGTTGACGCAGTTGCCCGAGGCGCAGTCGGCGTCCGTGACGCAGCCCGCGGGCGCGACGCAGGCGCCGGCGGCGGTGCAGCTCCGGCCGGCGGCGCACTGGCCGCAGCTGCCGCCGCAGCCGTCGTCGCCGCACGCGCGTCCCGCGCAGTCCGGCGTGCAGCC
>CAZDGH010000064.1:0-14958 GCA_964504805.1 uncultured Myxococcales bacterium
CGAGGTGCTCGTCATCCACCTCGCCTGCACGCCGGACCCGCTCGACCCGACCGGGGGGCTCTGCACCTCGATCGGGGCGCTGCGCGTTCCGTCCGCCCTCGCCGGCGCGCTCGGCGGCGGCGGCGCGCCCGACGGCTGCGACGGCGCGGGCGGGGCCGGCGGCGGCGGTGGCGGCCCGCCGACCGGCGGCTTCGGCTCCGGCGTCGGCGTCGTCGGCGGGATCTCGCTCGCCGGCATCGAGTCGTGCACCCACGAGGCCGGCTGCGGCCCGGCGACCGTCTTCCTCGATCCGGCCGATCCCGGCACGGCGATCCCGCTCCCGCCGCCGGTGTACGTGCTGCCGCCGGAGCTGCGCCTCGACCAGCTCCCGGACGGCGCGCCGCAGCGGGTCGTGGGCGCGCAGGTCACCGTGCTCGCCCTCGCCATGCAGGCCACCGCCCAGGAGCTCGTCGAGGGCGTGGACCTGCTCGATCCGTGCGCCCTCGCCGAGGCGGTGCCGGCGCGGCTCCAGACCCTGTTCACCACCCGTGAGAACGTGCTGGCGGTCAAGCGGATCCAGATCCGCGGGCCCGACTCCACCGACGCGCCGAACGTGAACCCCGGGCTCCCCGGGATCACCGCCGGCGGCGCGCCGCTGCCGGCCGAGCTCGCCGAGCCGCTCCCGGAGCAGGCCACCTACGTGCGCGGCGAGGTCGCCGACCTGCTCCCGCGGCTCCCGGCGCCGGGGCTCGGCGAGGACGGACAGCCGCTGCCGCAGGAGAGCATCTACCAGAGCTTCACCCGCCGTGACGTCTACGGCACGCCGCTCGGGACCGAGAGCGAGGAGTGGCTCTACTCCTGGTTCACCACCGCCGGCACCCTCGACAAGCTCCGCACCCGCGGCGCCGGCGAGGTGCAGGCGTGGCTCGCGCCCCGCGATCTCGAGGACGAGCCGGTGCCGCCCGGGGGCCGGGTGTTCCTTTACGCGGTGGTGCGCGACCTGCGCGGCGGGATGTCGTGGTCGGTCCGCGAGGTCCGCGTCGAGTAGGCCGATGCGGCCCGCGGCGCTCGCGCTGCTCCTCGCCGGCTGCGCCACCGACGGCCCGTACGCCGGCGCGCCGCCGGTGCCACCGCCGCCGGCGGACCTGCCGGAGGCGGTGCACCTCGAGTCGCCGACCGAGGACCTCACCCACGAGTGGTTCGTCGCCCTCCGCGACGGCCGCGTCTGGCTGAAGCCGAACCACGAGGCCGGCGCCGCGCCGGGGCCGTGGCGGCCGCTCCCGCCCGACGGCCTGGCGCGGCACCGCCTCCACGATCGCGCGGGGCCGCCGCCGCGGCTCGCCTCGATCGGCGCCGACGGCGACAACCTCGTCGCCCTCGGCGAGGACGGCCTCGTCCACTACCTGAAGCTCCACGACTTCGGCTGGATCGACCTCTGGGGGCTGCCGCCGTTCGGCGAGCCGCTCCACGCGAAGGGGCCGCACCGCGCCCTGGCGATGTCGCACCGCGGCCCGCTCGTCGGCCGCTACGAGGACGTGGACGGCAACACCCACCCGCAGTCGCACGGCGTCACCACCCTCTACCGCCTCTCCGCCGACGGGCGACGGATCGAGTACGCCGACCCGTGGCTCCCCGCCCACTGGAACCGCCGCGTCTGCCTGCCGCGGGAGGGCCGGCTCGTCGCCGCCGCGATGAGCGCCAGCGCGTCCACGCTCTTCGTCATGGACCGGCACGGCCACGCCTTCACCCGGCTCGCCGACTTCGACACCGTCGGCGACGACCCGCTGCTCTCGTACTCGTGGCGGCGCGAGGTCCGCGGCGACGACGAGGCGCGCACGCTGCCCGGCGAGCCGTGGGCCGCGCAGCCGCCCGTGCCGGGGCCCCACACCGACCGGATCACCATCGTCCAGACCGGGCCGGGGAACGCCGGCCGCGAGCTCCGGGTCGAGGGCGACGGCGGCTACTTCCACAAGCCGCTGCGCGGCGCGGCGTGGAGCTTCCGGGCGACCGGCGCGAAGGCGACGCGGCCGTTCGTCGAGCCCGGCCCCGAGGACCTCGCGCCGTCGACCGCCCGCGACCTCGCCGGGATCGCCCGGGGCCCGGCGCCGCTCGGCGGCCTCCCCGTCTCGCTCCCGGGCTTCGACCCGGACTGCACCCCGGCGACGCTCACGATCGGCGCCCTCGCCGTGCCGCTCCACCTGATCCGGCCGGATCGCCGCGACGACGGCAGCGTCGAGGCGGCGCAGGGCGCGATCCTGCTCGACCGGACGCCTGCGACGCCGCTCGAGCGCGCGCTCTTCGGCGACGAGCGGTTCGCCGAGCTCGAGGCGGAGCTCGACGCCGGCGGCGCGATCGAGCTCTCGATCGACCTGCCGGGGCTCTCGTCGCTCGCGGTCACGCTGCGCTGACCGCCTACTCGTGCTCCCAGCGGCCCTCCGCCACCTCGGGCGGCGCGGGCTCCATGCCCTCGAGGTACTCGTCGTGCCTGGGCTCGCTGCCCGGGACGTACGGGCCCTCCTTCTTCTCCTCGCGCTTCGGGGGCACGTCCTCGTAGCGGGCCCGGCGCGAGAGATCGTCGCCGGCGTACGCGGGCCCCTTCGCCGGCTTCTGCGCCGGCTTCTGCTCCGGCTCGTGCTCGTGCTCGTGCGCCATGGGTGCCACCTCCCGGGAGAAGGTAGCCACCCGTGCAGTGCCGGCCCCGCCGCCCGCGCCCTCGCCGCCCGTGCCGGCGGCCGGGCGCAGGCTCACACGCCGCGCGACTCGATCCGCTCGATCTTCGCGCCGAGCGCCTGGAGCCGCTGCTCGATCCGCTCGTAGCCGCGGTCGATCTGCTGGGCGTTGTGGATGGTGCTCTTGCCCTCGGCCGCGAGCGCGGCGATGAGCAGCGCCATGCCGGCGCGGATGTCGGGGCTCGACACCGTCTGGGCGTAGAGCTTCGCCGGGCCGATGATCACCGCGCGGTGCGGATCGCAGACGATGACCCGCGCGCCCATCGAGATCAGCCGGTCCACCCAGTACAGCCGGCTCTCGTACATCCACTCGTGGATCATCGAGGTGCCGCGGGCCTGGGTCGCGAGCACGAGCGCGATCGAGGTGAGGTCGGCGGGGAAGCCCGGCCAGGGCGCGTCGTGGATCCGCGTCACCGCGCCGTGGAGCCCGTCCTGCACCACCAGCTCCTGGTCCTTCGGCACGAAGATGTCGTCGCCGCGGACCTCCCAGCGCACGCCGAGGCGGCCGTACGCGGAGGCGGTGACCCGGTGCTCGTCGGGGCGCGCGCGCTTGATCAGCACCTCGCCGCCGGTGACCGCGGCGAGGGCGATGAAGCTGCCGACCTCGAGGTAGTCCGGGCCGACCGCCGCGGTGCCGCCGCCGAGCTTCGGCACGCCCTCGATCACCAGGGTGTTGGTGCCGATGCCCTCGATCTTGCCGCCGAGGGCGACGATCATCCGGCACAGGTCCTGGACGTGCGGCTCGCTGGCGGCGTTGCGCAGGACCGTGGTGCCCCTGGCGAGGGAGGCCGCCATCACGGCGTTCTCCGTCGCCATCACGCTCATCTCCTCGAGGAAGAGATCGGTGCCGGTGAGGCCCTTCGGCGGGTTCATCACGTCGCGGTCGGGCCGCACCTCGACCTCGGCGCCGAGCGCGCGGAAGGCGTGGATGTGGGTGTCGACCGGACGCCGGCCGATCCGGTCGCCGCCGGGCGCCGGCAGCTCCGCCCGCCCCTCCCGGGCGAGGAGCGGCCCGGCGAGGACGAAGCTCGCGCGCATCTGGGCGCAGATCTGCGGCGACGGCGCGGTGGTGCGCAGCGACCTGCAGTGGAACGACACCGAGCCCGGGCCGTGGGAGGTGATCGAGGCGCCGAGGTCCTCGAGCGCCGACCGCATCACCCGCACGTCGCGGATGTCCGGCACGTTCTCGAGCCGGACCGGCTGGTCGGTGAGCAGGGTCGCCGCCAGCATCGGCAACGCCGCGTTCTTGTTGCCGGCGACGGTGATCTCGCCGCGGAGCGGCCAGCCGCCCTCGATCAGGAAGGTGTTCATCGGGGCGCGTCTTATCGCTTTCCCGGAGGGCGGCCAAGCGAGCGGGCGGCATCGCGGTTAGGATCGCCTCCACCTATGAGCCTCCTCGACGAACGCCTCGATTCGGTGCGGAAGACGTCCGGCCTCGACGCCGCCTCCCTCGAGAAGCTTCGGAAGCTGGTCGCCGACGGCGAGGACCGGGAGCTGTTCCGCACCAACCCCTACCGCGTCTCCAAGCTCACCGGCCTCCCGGAGGACACGGCCCTCGAGCTGCTCCTCCACGGCACCCACGCGGGCATCTTCGAGTTCGCCTGGGGCGTGCTCTGCCCCGTCTGCTCCGCGTTCATCACCACGCCGGCGGGCCTCCGCTCGGTGCGGCAGGACGGCCACTGCAAGCTCTGCGAGATCCCCTACGCGGCCGACGCCGACACCGGGGTCGAGGTGGCGTTCAGCCTCGCGCCGACGGTGCGGCGGCTCCGCTACGCCGACCCCGAGAAGCTGCCGGTGCACGAGTGGATGCCGCTCGTCTTCTCGCCGAGCGTCGCCCACACGATGATGTTCCAGAAGCGGATCGACGACGCCGGGCTGCACGGCATGCACGTCCCCGTCGGCGAGACCGCGTCGAAGACGCTCGAGCTCGGGCCCGGCGCGTACGACGTGCTCGCGGTGCACCACCACAGCGTCGCCCGCTTCGAGGTCGAGGGCGACGGCCCGCGCGAGGTCGAGCTCGAGCTCACCGAGGCCGGCCTCATGCCCTCGTTCTCGCGGGTCGGCGCCGGCGCGGTCACCGTCCGGGTGAAGAACCGCACCGGCACCAAGACGCCGCTCGGCATCCGGAGGGATCCGCGGCCGCCGCCGGGACCCGCCCGCGAGGCGCTGCTCGCGTCGCTGAACGGCGGGCCGGTGATCCCGCGCGACCCGTACCTCACCGCCAAGCGGGTGCTGACCTCGCAGACCTTCCGCGATCTCTTCCGGGCCGAGAGCCTCCCGTCGGAGGCCGGGCTCGAGTTCAAGAGCCTCACCCTCCTCTTCACCGACCTGAAGGGCTCCACCGAGATGTACGAGCGCATCGGCGACTTCCGCGCCTACGCCCTCGTCCGCGAGCACTTCGGGGTGCTGCGCCGGATCGTCGCCGCCCGCGGCGGCTCGCTGGTGAAGACGATCGGCGACGCGATCATGGCGAGCTTCCCCGAGCCGGCGCCGGCGATGGCCGCGGCGGCGGAGATGAACCGGGAGATGCGGAAGGTCGGCGCCGGCGAGGACCTGCTGCTCAAGATCGGCCTGCACACCGGGCCGTGCATCGCCGTCGACTCCAACGAGCGCCTCGACTACTTCGGGCAGACGGTCAACATCGCCGCCCGCGTGCAGGGCATCGCCGACGCGCAGGAGATCGTGGTCACCGAGAGCGCCTTCGGGCTCCCCGGCGTCGGCGAGGTGGCGAGGGCCGCCGGCCTCGCCTCGCGTCGCGACACCGCGGCGCTCAAGGGCATCGAGGGCCGGACCGGCGTGGTCCGGCTCCGCGAGGTGGCCTAGGCCGCGGCGCCGAGGAGCGCCGCGCCGATCACCCCGCCGTCGTCGCCGAGGGCGGCGTCGATGGTGGAGAGCTGCCCGAGGTGGGCGCGGCCGGCGTGCTTGCGGATGAGCTCGATCGCCTCCCGCTTCAGCCCCGGCGCGCCGGCGAGGACGCCGCCGCCGAGGATGAGCTTCTGCGGGTTCAGCACGGTGACGAGGTTCGCCACCGCCACGCCGAGGAAGCGCGCCGCCTCCTCGCGGATCGCCAGCGCCTCGGCGTCGCCGGCCTCGGCGACCTTGTCGAGGACGCCGGCGTGGAGCTTCGCCGGATCGCCCGAGGCCTCCTTGAGGAGCGCCTTGGCCCGGCCCTCGGCGGCGAGCTGCCGGAGCCGCTCGGCGAGGTTGGCGCCGCCGACGTAGGCCTCGAGGCAGCCGAGCTCGCCGCAGCCGCACCGGCGGCCGCCGGGGACGACCTTCACGTGCCCGAACTCGCCGGCGATGCCGCCCGAGCCCTCGTACACCTTGCCGTCGAGGATGAGGCCGGAGCCGACGCCGGTGCCGACGTAGACCAGGATCGCGTCCCGGGCGCCGCGCGCCGCGCCGACCTGCGCCTCGCCCCAGGCGGCGGCCGCGAGGTCGTTCACCACCCGCACCGGCCTGCCGAACTCGCGCTGCAAGAGCGCGCCGAACCGCACGTCGCGCCAGCCGAGGTTCGGGCCGACGAGGACGACGCCGGAGGAGCCGAGCACCTGGCCGGCGACGCCGACGCCGACGCCCTCGACCTTCGCCATCGCCACGCCCGCCTCCTTGGCGGCCTCGCGGGCGGCGGCGGCCATGTCGGCGGCGACCACGGACGGCGTGCGGTCGCCGAGCGGCCGCTTCACCGCGGCCTGGAGCGAACCGCGGCCGTCCACCACCGCGACCCGCAGGTTGGTGCCGCCCAGATCGCAGCCGAACGCGAGCTTCCCTGCCGTGGCCATCAGCCGATCCTCCGCTCGAGCTCCGAGAGCGTGTCCTCGAACAGCTTCCGGATCTCGTCGCGCCGCGCCGCGGTCTTCGCCTCGAAGCGGAGCACGAGCAGCGGCTGGGTGTTGGAGGCGCGCACCAGGCCCCAGCCGTCGGGGAAGATCACCCGCACGCCGTCGACGTCGACGACCTGGTGGCCGGCCCGCTTGAAGTGCTCGACCGCGGCCCTCACCAGCGCGAACTTCTTCTCCTCGCTCGAGACCTCGCGGCGCAGCTCCGGGGTCGAGGCCATCTTCGGCACGTCGGCGAGGAGCTGCGAGAGCGGCCGCGACTCGTGGGTGAGCAGCTCGAGGAGCCGCGCGCCGGCGTAGACGCCGTCGTCGAAGCCGAACCAGCGGTTCTTGAAGAAGATGTGGCCGCTCATCTCGCCGGCGAGCGCCGCGTTCGTCTCCTTCATCTTCGCCTTGATCAGCGAGTGGCCGGCCTTCCACATCACCGGCTTGCCGCCGGCCTGCTCGATGGCGTCGTACATCGTCTGCGAGCACTTCACCTCGCCGACGATCGCCGCGCCCGGCTCCTCCTTCAGGACCGCGCGGGCGTAGAGGATCATCAGCTCGTCGCCCCAGAGCACCTTGCCCTGGTCGTCGACGACCCCGAGGCGATCGGCGTCGCCGTCGAAGGCGAGGCCGAGGTCGAGCCGCTCGGCGGTGACCTTGTGCTGCAGCTCCTCGACGTTCTCCTCCACCGTCGGGTCGGGGTGGTGGTTCGGGAAGGTGCCGTCGGGCTCGAGGTACATCCCGGTGACCTCGAACCCGAGCGACTCGTAGAGCGGCTTCGCGACCAGGCCGCCGACCCCGTTGCCGGCGTCGATGGCGATCCGGAGCTTGCGCGGCCCGAGCGTGAGGTTCTGCTTCACGTGGGCGAGGTAGCGCGGGAGGACGTCCTCCTGCCGCGTCGTCCCGGTGCCGGTCGGGAAGTCGCCCTTCTCGACGATGCGGCGCAGCTCCTGGATCTCGGCGCCGTGGAGCGTGGTCTTGCCGACGCCGATCTTGAAGCCGTTGTACTCGGGCGGGTTGTGCGAGCCGGTGATCATCCACAGGCCGTCGACCGGGAGCACGTTCGCGGCGAAGTAGGTGAGCGGCGTCGGCACCATCCCGATGTCGACGACGTCGACGCCCGACTCGTTGAACGCCTTGTGCAGCACGCCGGCGAACAGCTCGCTCGAGGCGCGGCAGTCGCGGCCGAGGACGACGGTCTTGCCGCCGGCGTCGCGGAGCATCTTCGCGAAGCCGCGGCCGATCGCGGCGACGGAGTCGGGGTGCAGGTCCTTCTCGACCAGCCCGCGGATGTCGTACTCGCGGAAGATGTGCGGGTGGACGCCGGTCGGCGACATGAGGGCTCCGGTGGCCTGGGTGCGCGGGACTGTAGGCACCGCACCGGGGGCGATCAACGCGAAAGGGGAGCGGCCCCCGGGCGGGAGGCGGCCGGCGGGGTAGCATCGTCCGCTCCCGGAGGCTCGATGTCGCCCGCCGTGCTCCCCGCGCTCGCCGCGCTCGCCGTGCTCGCCGCTCCCCCGCGGCCCGCCTTCCGCCCCGACCTCCGGCCGGAGCCGCCGATCCGCAGGCTGATGCTGCGCGCGGCGACCGAGACCGCGAACGGCGTCGTGCTCGTCGACGATCGCGGCACCTTCGAGCGCACCGACTGGTCCGATCCGAACGCCGCCAACGACGAGCTCGGCAACGTGCTCCAGGCGTACTTCGACGCCGGCGGGCCCGACGCCGAGCAGCTCGTCGTGCACGCGAGCTTTCCGCTCCGGAACGTGGCCGCGTTCTACGCGCCCATCGCCAACGACGTGCACGGCCTCGGCTACGTCCACACGCTCGGCGAGGAGACCTTCGACTTCCTGCCGGGCTACGAGCTCGAGGGGCTCCTCCTGCAGAACGACGTCCACTCCTACGACCCGGGCACGCCGGAGGGCGACGCCTTCACCCGCCTCGTCTTCGGGCAGGAGCTCGGCCACCGCTGGGGCGCGTTCGTCCACGCCGACGGGCTCGGCGGCGCGCTCCTCGGCCGCGACGCGGCGCACTGGTCGTACTTCCTCGACACCGGCGGCTCGCCGCTCGAGGGCAACGCCTGGCGCGACGAGGGCAACGGCGTCTTCCGCACGGCGAACGACGTCGGCTCGGTGGCGTTCTCCGACCTCGACCTCTACCTGATGGGCCTGTTGCCGCCCGACCAGGTCGCGCCGTTCTTCCTGGTCGAGAGCCCCGACACCCGCGGGCAGCGCGACGACTTCGGCCGGCCGCTCGAGGCCTCGTCGCCGCCCTCGCTCGCCCAGGACGTGCGGATCACCGGCGTGCGCACCGACCTCGGCGTCGAGGACGTGATCGCCGTCGAGGGGCCGCGCAGCCCCGGCGCCTCCGCTCCGGCGGAGGTGCGGATCGCGTTCGTGCTGGTGGTGCGCCCCGGGCAGGAGGACGACGCCGCCCTGCTCGGGCTCCACGAGCGCGTGGTCCGGCGCCACGCCGAGCTGTGGAGCGACATGACGCGCGGGCTGTCGCGGCTCACCATCCTGAGCGGCGCCGCCGCCGCGTGCGAGGGCGTCACCTGCGCCGACGGGGAGCGCTGCGAGGGGGGCGCCTGCGTCGACGCCTGCCTGGGCGTCACCTGCCCCGGCGACCTCGTCTGCGCCGGCGGCCGCTGCGTCGATCCGTGCGAGGGCGTCCTGTGCCCGGACGGCATGGCCTGCGAGGCGGGCGCGTGCGTGCCCGCCGAGCCGCCGGGCTGCGTGGACGACCTCGGGTGCGCGGCCGGCGAGCGCTGCGTCGACGAGGCCTGCGTGCCCCGCGCGGAGGGCCCGTGCGCCGCGGTGATCTGCGCCGAGGGCCACGCGTGCGTCGACGGCCGCTGCGTCGCGCCCTGCGAGGGGAGCAGCTGCGAGCCGGATCCGTGCGCGCGCTGCGCCCTCGACGAGGTGTGCCAGGCCGGCGCCTGCGTGCCGTTCGATCGCGCCGCGCTCTGCGCCGACGTGACCTGCCCCGAGGGCGAGCGCTGCCTCGACGGCGTCTGCGTGCCGCGGGACGCGAGCGGCGGCGTCCAGGAGACCACGGTCGACGAGCGGCCGGCGGCGAGCTGCGCCGGCTGCGGCGCGGCGCCCGGCGGGTCGCTGCTCGGGCTGCTCGTCCTCGCTACAGCAGCTGCTCGTCGCCGCTCTCCTCGAGCGCCTCGACGGCCTTCCTGACCTCCTGCGAGTTGTCGCGGCGGCAGACGAGCAGCGCGTCGCCGGCGTCCACCACCACCAGGTCGTCGACGCCGATGAGCACGATCTTCCGGTCGGCGTGGCCGATCACCAGGTTGCCGTTGGCGTCGAGGAGGAGCGCGTCGCCCTCGACGACGTTGCCCTCGGCGTCGGCGGCCCGCACGTCGGGGATCGAGCCGAAGGAGCCGAGGTCGCTCCAGCCGAACTCCGCCGGCACCACCGCGATCTCGTGGGCCTTCTCCATCACCGCGTAGTCGATGGAGATCGAGGGCGCGGCGGGGAAGTGCTTCGCCACCGCCTTCTCGAAGCCCTTGGTCCCCACCGTGGGCGCGATGGCGTCGAGCGCCTTCGCCGCCGCCGGCAGGTGGGCGCGGAGCTCCTCGAGGATCCGGTCGGCGCGGAAGACGAACATGCCCGCGTTCCAGAGGTAGTCGCCGGCGCCGAAGTAGCTCTCGGCCTTGACGCGGTCCGGCTTCTCCACGAACGCGAGCACCTTCTTGGCGCGGCGCTCCCTGGCGTACGCCTCGCCGACCTTCACGTAGCCGTAGCCGGTCTCGGCGCGGGTGGGCCGGACGCCGATCACCACCAGCGCGCCCTGCTCCGCGGCGGCGGCGGCGATCTGCACGGTGGCGGCGAAGCCCTTGTCGTCGTCGACGGCGTGGTCGCTCGGCAGCACCACCAGGATCGCGTCGGGATCCTTGGCCAGGGCGACGAGCGCGGCGAGCCCGATGGCCGGCGCGGTGTTCCGCGGCGCCGGCTCGACGAGCACGTTCTTCGCCGGGAGCTTCTTGAGCAGCCTCCCGATCGGCTTCGCGTGCGCCGCGCCGCAGACCACCAGCGTCTGCGAGGGCGGCGCGAGCGGCAGCACCCGCTCGAACGTCTCCTGCACGAGCGGCTTCTTCGACGCGAGGGGAAGGAGCTGCTTCGGGAGCTTCCTGCGCGAGAGCGGCCAGAACCGCGTGCCGCTGCCGCCCGCGAGGATGACGGGATGGAGCCTCTTGGCCATGGGAGCCGCTATCTAGCAGGGGCGCCCGGCACGCGCAGCAACTCGTCCGTGGCGCTCTGCGTCAGCGAGCTACCAGCGCACCTTGTCCCAGGGCACGTCGCCCTCGGGCTCGAGCGGCCGGCCGGTGGCGAGCTCGACGAGCTGCCGCAGCATCGCCGCGGTCGCGCCCCAGATCACCTCGTCGCCGACCTCGAAGAAGTTCACGATCCGGCCGGTGCCCGGGCGCTCGGCGACGCGGAGCGCGCCCCGGGCGAGGAGCGCGTCGAACGGCACCGGCAGGATCCCGGCGACCTCCGACGGCTCGGGCCGGAGCGGGAGCGGCCAGCGCCGGAGCAGCCCGACCACCGGCGAGACCAGGTAGCTCGAGACGGTGGTGTAGCGATCGAGGAGCCCCACCGGCTCGACCTCGGCGGGCGCGAGCGCGATCTCCTCCTGGGCCTCGCGCAGCGCGCAGGCGAGCTCGTCCTCGCCGCGCTCGCGGCCGCCGCCCGGGAACGCGATCTGCCCGGCGTGCTGGCCGAGCGAGTCGGCCCGGCGGGTGAGCAGCACGTGCAGGTCGCCGCCGGCGGTGAAGAGCGGCACCAGCACCGACGCCTCGCGGGCGCCGAGGCCGTCGATGTCGCCGTGGTGGCCGGGCGGCCGCGCCGCGAGCGCGCCCCGGAGCGCCGAGAGCCGCGGGTCCTCGCTCATGCGTCGACGAGGACCCCCGTCCACAAGAGCCCCACCAGCGCGACCGCGAGGACCACGCGGTAGACCACGAACACCATCACCGAGCGGCTGCGCAGGAACGCGAGCAGGCCCGCGATCGCCGCGTAGCCGACCGCGAACGAGACGGCCGTGCCGACCGCGAGGTGCAGCGCGCCGTCGCCGGCGAGGCCGCCCTCGCGCACGAGCTCGTAGAGCTCCTTCAGGCCCGCGGCGGTGATCGCCGGGATCGAGAGCAGGAACGAGAAGCGCGCCGCCTGCGCCCGGTCGAGGCCGCGGAAGAGGCCGGCGGAGATCGTCGAGCCGGAGCGCGACACCCCGGGGATGAGCGCGGTCGCCTGTGCGAGGCCGACGAAGAGCGCGTCCTTCAGGGTGATCCGGCCGGCGAGCTCGTCGTCGCGGGCGGGCGCCGCGGCCCGCCGCCGCGCCAGCACGTCGGCGACCGCCATCACCACGCCGACGACCACGAGCGCGGCCGCCATCACGTAGAGGCTGCGCAGCTCGTGCTTGATCCACTTCTGGAAGAGGAGGCCGCAGACGACGATCGGCACCGTCCCCGCGCAGATGAACGCGAAGAGCCGGCCCTGCGGATCGTGGAGCGGGTTCCCCGCCTTCAGGCCCCGGAGGACCCCGCCCGCCATCGCGAGGAGGTCCCGCCGGAAGTAGACGAAGACCGCGACGATCGTCCCGATCTGGATGACCGCCGAGAACGACGCGCCGGGGTCCTGCCAGCCGAGCAGGGCCGGCACGATCTTCAGGTGGGCGGTGGAGGAGATCGGCAGGAACTCGGTGAGCCCCTGCACGATCCCCAGTACGGCCGCCTCGACGAGCGTCACGAGAGGGGAGTTAGGTCCCCGCCTCCCAGGAGGCAAGGTACTCCTGCTGCTCCTTGGTGAGCTTGTCGATCTTCACGCCCATCGCCTTCAGCTTGAGGCGGGCGATCTCGCGGTCGATCGCGTCCGGCACGGTGTAGACGCGCTTCTCGAGCTTCTTGGCGTTCTTCGCCATGTACTCGGAGCAGAGCGCCTGGTTCGCGAAGCTCATGTCCATGACCGCGGACGGGTGCCCCTCGGCGGAGGCGAGGTTGATGAGCCGGCCCTCGCCGAGCAGCACCACCCGCTTGCCGCCCGGGAGGGTGAACTCCTCGACGAAGTCGCGGACGGTGGTCTTCGACCTGGCGAGCTTCTCGAGCGCCGGGATGTCGATCTCGGCGTTGAAGTGGCCCGAGTTCGAGACGATCGCGCCGTCCTTCATCGACTTGAAGTGCTCGGCGCGGATCACGTTCTTGTTGCCGGTGACGGTGCAGAAGAAGTCGCCGATCTTCGCGGCGGCGTCCATGTTCATCACCCGGAAGCCGTCCATCACCGCCTCGAGCGCCTTCATCGGGTCGATCTCGGTGACGACGACGTCGGCGCCCATGCCCTTGGCGCGCATCGCCAGGCCGCGGCCGCACCAGCCGTAGCCGGCGACGACGAACACCGAGCCGGCGAGGAGGCGGTTCGTGGCGCGGACGATGCCGTCCACCGTCGACTGGCCGGTGCCGTAGCGGTTGTCGAAGAGGTGCTTCGTCAGCGCGTCGTTCACCGCGATGATCGGGTACGCGAGCTTGCCCTGCGCCGCGAGCGCGCGGAGCCGGACCACGCCGGTGGTGGTCTCCTCGGTGCCGCCGATGACGCCGTCGAGGAGCTCCGGGTTCTTGGTGAGCTCGGCGACCACGTCGGCGCCGTCGTCCATGGTGAGGTGCGGGCGGTGCCGGATCACCTCGCGGATGTGCGCGTAGTAGGTGTCGTTGTCCTCGCCCTTGATGGCGAAGGTCGGGATCCCGCGGGCGACGAGCGCCGCGGCCACGTCGTCCTGGGTGGAGAGCGGGTTCGACGCGCAGAGGACGACGTCGGCGCCGCCCGCCTTGAGGGCGATCATCAGGTTCGCGGTCTCGGTGGTGACGTGGAGGCACGCCGAGACGCGCAGCCCCTTGAGCGGCTTCTCCTTGGAGAACCGGTCCTTGATCTGGGCGAGCACCGGCATGGTGCGGCCGGCCCAGTCGATGCGGCCCTCGCCCTTGGCGGCGAGGCCGATGTCCTTCACGTCGCCGGCGAGGCCCTTGGCCACGTTCTTCGCCTTGGCGGGCTTGGCGCTCACGCCGTTCTTGTGGCTCTTGGTCGTCACGGTTTCCATCGATGTCCTCTTGGGGTGCTTCGATGCTTGGAAGGGTGAGCGGGGCTAGACGGCGACCCGGAGCTTCGCGGCGTCACGGAGCGCCTCGGCCTTGTCGGTCTTCTCCCAGGTGAAGTCCGCGTCCTCGCGGCCGAAGTGACCGTACGCGGACGTCTTCTGGTAGATGGGCCGGAGCAGGTCGAGGTGCTCGATGATCTGCGCGGGCTTGAGGCCGAACACCGCCCGCACCGCGCGCTCGATCCGCTCCACCGGCACGCTCTCGGTGCCGAAGGTGTCGACGAGCACCGACACCGGCTCGGCGACGCCGATGGCGTACGCGACCTGCACCTCGCAGCGGCGCGCCAGGCCCGCGGCGACGACGTTCTTCGCCACGTAGCGCATCATGTACGCCGCGGAGCGGTCGACCTTCGACGGGTCCTTGCCCGAGAAGGCGCCGCCGCCGTGGCGGCCCATGCCGCCGTAGGTGTCGACGATGATCTTGCGGCCGGTGAGGCCGGAGTCGCCCATCGGGCCGCCGATGACGAAGCGGCCGGTGGGGTTGATGTAGAAGCGCGTCTTCTTGTCGAGGAGCTTCTTCGGGAGCGCCTTCTTGATCACCAGCTCCATCACGCCGTCGTGGAGCGCCTTGTTCGAGACGTCCTCGGAGTGCTGGGTGGAGACGACGACGGAGTCGATGCGGTGCGGGCGGCCGTCGCGGTACTCGATCGCCACCTGCGACTTGCCGTCGGGGCGGAGCCACTGGAGCTGCTTCTTCTTGCGCGCGTCGGCGAGCCGCTTGGTGAGCGCGTGCGCGAAGTGGATCGGCGCCGGCATCAGCACGTCGGTGTCGTCGCAGGCGAAGCCGAACATCATCCCCTGGTCGCCGGCGCCCTGCTCCTTCTTCTTCCCGGCGTCGACGCCGCGGGCGATGTCGGGCGACTGCCGCTCGAGGGCGACGAGCACGCCGCAGGTGTTGCCGTCGAAGCCCATCGCCGAGTCGGTGTAGCCGATGCGGGTGATCGTCTCGCGGACGACCGCCGGGACGTCGACGACGGCGGTGGTGGTGATCTCGCCGGCGACGTTGACGTAGCCGGTCTTCACCAGCGTCTCGGCCGCCACGCGACCGCGGTGATCGGAGGAGAGGACCGCGTCGAGGACGCCGTCGGAGACCGCGTCGCAGATCTTGTCCGGGTGCCCCTCGGTGACCGACTCCGAGGTGAAGATGAAGTCCTTCCGCATCGTGCTGGATCCTCCCGGACCGCCCGAGGCGGCCGGCGCGTGTCGCGGCCTTCCGCCGCCCGAAGAGAGCGGCGCAGGTTAGTCGGGAGGACCCGTGGAAGCAAGGCAGCACGAGGCGC
>CAZDGH010000064.1:14968-18143 GCA_964504805.1 uncultured Myxococcales bacterium
TCGTTCCCGGAGGAAACGAGCGGGCGCGGGCGCTCATGCCGGAGGCGGTCAGCGGACGCAGAAGCCGTCGGCGCCGCAGGCGTCGCCGCTCGGGCAGTCGCAGTCGGCGCGGCAGGCGAGCCGCTCCTCGGGCGGCGCCTGGCAGTGGCCCTCGGCGCACCAGTCGCCGGCCGGGCACTCGCAGGAGGCGCGGCACGGCGTCACGCAGCGCGCGTCGACGCAGATCTCGGAGGCGCCGCAGTCGTCGGAGCCGAAGCACTCGGGCTCGCGCACCGGCGCCGGCAGGCAGAGGCCGCCCTGGCACAGCTCGCCGGCGGCGCACGTGGCGTCGTCGCTGCAGGTGGTGCGGCAGTCGCCGTCGACGCAGGCCTCGCCCGCCCCGCAGTCGTCCGAGAAGACGCACGAGCGATCCGGCGGCGGCCGCGGGCGCTCGCCCTCGACGCAGGCGCCGCGGTCGCAGTAGCAGCCGGCCTCGCACTCGGCGTCGGAGCGGCAGGCCTGCGGGTCGACCGGGGTCACGCAGCGACCCCCGACGCAGGCATCGCCCGCGGGGCAGTCGCGGTCGGACGCGCAGACGAGCGGCGGGGCGGAGGCGTCGACGCAGGCGCCGCTCGGCTCGTCGCAGACGTAGCCGGCCCGGCAATCCCAGTCGGTGGCGCAGCGGCGCAGATCCTGGGAGACGCAGCTGCCGGTGGCCTCGTCGCAGACGTGGGTCGACGCGCACGCGGCGTCGCTCTCGCAGCCGCAGTCGTCGCCGACGCAACCTCCGTAGTCGTCGGAGCAGTCCTCGATCACGCAGCCGGTACAGCAGAGCAGGGCGAGCAGGGCGACAGACAAGAAGCGAAGGAACACGGCTCTCTCCATCGGATCGCGCGGGGCGCGATCGCGTCGGGTGTCGGGGTGGGCGCCGGCCGGGGAGAGGGAGGCGGCCGGGCCTCGCGGGCGACCGTTCGTCGCGAGGCGGGCCCAGGCGATTGCAGGTTGCCTGCCAGCGCGGGGACCGCATGAAACACTGGATCTCCGCCCACCGGCGGGGCGCCGGCGTCGCGGTGTCCCTGACGTCCGTGTCGCGATTTCTAGGCGGCGAGGCGCTCCGCCTCGAGCCAGGTGCGGATCGACGCGGGCATCGGCGGAGAGACTACGTCCGGCTGCGACACCGCCTCGGCCATCTCCGACGGCGGCACGTTGCCCGCGGGGCCGCGGAACAGGCCCTTCACCAGGCCGACCGCGACGGTGTGGCCGGAGACCACGAAGCGCTGCTCCATGTAGACCCACTTCTCGTCCCAGCAGAGGACGCGGGTCTTGAGGTCGTAGCGCTGGAAGGGCAGGAGCGAGCGCCTGAAGCGGATCGTGGCGCTGCCCACCATCGGCCGCCACTTCCGCCGCCAGAGCGCGCGGCCGAGGCCGGTGCGGACCACGAAGTCGAGCCGGCCGAGGTCCATCAAGGTGAGGTAGCGGCCGTTGTTCATGTGGCCGTTCAGGTCGAGGTCGGTCGGCATCACCCGGAGCGAGATCGAGGACTCGCCGAGGAGCGCGAGGCGCGGGCCGCGCTGCGCGGCGAGGACGACGGTGAGGAGTCGGAGGGGGAGGCTCATCGAGCACGCCTTCGTAGCCGCGACGCCGGCCGGCGGCAACCGTCAGAAGCGGACCTGGCCCCACGAGCCCTCGGGCGGCGGAGGCGCGTCGTCGCCGGAGACGGCGAGGGCGATCGCCGTGCCGCCGGCGACGGCGCCGACGGCGGCCCACACCCACCAGCGCTCGTACCAGGCGGGATCGTCGCGGACGAGCACGAGGTACATCGGCGCCTCGGGCGAGGCGACCTGGGCCAGCGCCGCGCCGGAGCGGTCCCGGGCCTCGAGGTAGAGCCGCACGTCGCCGGCCTCGGGCGCGGCGGCGACGCCCTCGCAGGCGCCCGCCTCGTCGCAGCCGAGCGCCCGCTCCGTGTAGTCGTCTTCTTCACCCCGGGTGAGAGCCACCACCGCCGCGGTGCGGCGCTCCGGATCGCGGAGGCGCGCGGCCACGCGGAGGCCGTCGTCCACGGCCCGCGGCGGGCCGTCGAGCGCGAGCGCCGGCCGGGTGGCGCGGTCCCTCCGCACCGCCTCGAACGCCTCGACCAGCTTCGGGCTCGTGCCGCGCGGCAGCTCGTGGGCGGGGTCGAGGGCGAGGAGGCGATCGAAGGCGCGGGCCGCCGAGCCCGGATCGGCGAGCACCGCGTAGGCGAGGCCGAGCAGCTCGTAGATCTGCACCAGCTCCTCGGCGGAGTTGCCCTCCCGCGCGAGCGCTCGCGTCGCCTTCACCACCGCCTCGTCGTAGCGGAGCTCGGCGTAGCGCGCCTTGGCGGCGGCGAGGTCGGGGTTCTTCGCGTGGGCGGGCGAGGCGATCGCGGCGACGAGGAGCGCGAGCGTGCAGACGAGCGGGCGGATCACCGCCCGATGATACGATGCGCCGCCCCATGGCCACCGACGGGATCGCCTTCGGCCGCTACACGCTGCTCCGGAAGCTCGGCGCGGGCGGCATGGGCGAGGTCTACCTGGCGCGGCAGGCGGGGCCCGCGGGCTTCGAGCGGCTGGTGGCGCTGAAGCAGCTGCTCCCCGAGCTCGCGGCCGACGGCCATCTCCGGCAGCTCTTCCTCGACGAGGCGCGGATCGCCGGCACGCTCTCGCACCCGAACGTCGCCCACGTCTACGAGCTCGGCGAGGTCGACGGCACCTTCTTCATGGCGCTCGAGTACGTGTTCGGCGAGGACCTCGCCCGGGTGCGGCTCCGGGCCGTCGAGCACGCCGGCGGGCTGCCGGCGCCGTACGCGGCGCGGATCGCCGCCGACCTCTGCGCCGCGCTCGACTACGCCCACCGGCGCGCCGACGAGGCGGGCCGGCCGCTCGGGATCGTCCACCGCGACGTCTCGCCGCAGAACGTGCTGCTCTCGTTCGACGGCCAGGTGAAGCTCGTGGACTTCGGGATCGCCCGGGCGCGGCACGCCCGGATCGGCCCCGCCGGGCAGGTGCGCGGCAAGCTCGCGTACATGGCGCCGGAGCAGCTCGAGGCGGGCGCGCAGGTGGACGGCCGCGCCGACGTCTTCGCCGCGGGCTGCGTGCTCCGCGAGCTGTGCGCCGATCGCGGCGCGCTGCCCGAGGCGGTGGCGCGGGCGATCGCCGCCGCGACGGCGCCGCGGCCG
>CAZDGH010000064.1:18153-18546 GCA_964504805.1 uncultured Myxococcales bacterium
GTGCCCATCGCAGGCCTCCGGTTATACGGACTTTCGCGCCGGCGCCGCGGCCGGAGGACCGGCCCACCGCGGCGGGGCTGCAGGATCTGCTCGAGGGCTACCTGCAGGACGAGCGCTGGCGCGTGGGGCAGCGCGAGCTGTCGGCGTACATGGCGGAGCTGTTCGGCGAGCGCGCGAAGGCGGCGGTGGCGCCGGCGCCTTCGGGCACCGCGACCGCGACGGTGACGCTCGACGAGGTGCTCGGGTACCTCGAGGTGGCGAAGGGGCCGTCGTCGGAGCTGTCGCCGCGGGCGGCGGCGCCCGCGCCCGCGCCCGCGCCGGCCGCCGCGGCGGCGCTCGCGGCGACGGCGATCGCCGAGGTGCCGCGGGCGGCGAAGCGGGGCGTGCGCGTGG
>CAZDGH010000065.1:0-18299 GCA_964504805.1 uncultured Myxococcales bacterium
CCCTCGACCGGGCCGCCGACGACGCCCAGGCGCTCGCGTACCTCCGCGCCCTGCCCCGCCCCGCGCAACGGACGGTGGTGCGGCCCGCGGTCGCCCGGGTCGGCGGCCGCGGCCACGTGCCCCGGCGCGTCCATCGCGCTACGCTGCGCGCCTGCCTCGGCGAGGCGGCGCGCACCCACGGCGCCCTCGTCCGGGCCTCGGACCTCACGTGAGCGAGCACCGCAACCAGAGCCTCAAGCCGCACCTCGGCGGGATCCTCGACGGCCTGCTCCGGCAGGCGGACGAGGTCCGCGCCACCCAGGCGCCCCGCCCCGCCGGGACCGCGGTCTGCCCGCGCTGCAAGGGCGAGGGCTACCGCATCGAGGCGAAGGGCCCGACCGCCGTCGCCGTCCCCTGCGGCTGCGAGCGCGCCTGCGGCCGGTGCGGCGGCCGCGGCTTCTCGATCCGGCGCAACGAGCGCGGCTACGAGTTCCACGAGCCGTGCGAGTGCCAGACGCTGCCGCGGCGGATCGCCCTCTACGACGCCGCCCAGCTCCCGGCGCTGTTCGCCGAGAAGGGCTTCGACGGCTTCTACGTCGACGAGCACGACCCGAAGGAGCTCCGCATCGCCAAGCGCCAGCTCCGCGAGTTCGCCGAGACGGCGCTCGTCGGCCAGAGCCGCATCGGCGTCGGCCTCCTCGGGCAGCCCGGCACCGGCAAGACGCACCTGCTCGTCGCCGCGCTCGCGCACCTGACGCTGAAGCGCGGCATCCCGTGCCGCTACCTCGAGATGTCGCTGCTCTTCGCCGACCACAAGGCGGCGATCTCCGACGAGCGGGCCCGCGCCGCGCTCGAGCGCCTCGACCGGCTCGCCAGCGTCGAGATCCTCGCCATCGACGAGCTCGGCAAGGGCCGCGCCTCGCAGTTCGAGCTCGAGATCCTCGACGAGCTGGTGAGCCGCCGCTACAACAACGGCCGCCTCACCCTCTTCGCCTCGAACCACCCGCTGCACCGGAGGGAGGCGCCGGCCGGCGCCGACCCGCGCGCGCGGCCCGAGCCGTTCGCCGAGTCGCTCGAGGACAAGGTCGGGCCGCGGATCTTCTCGCGGCTCCACGCCATGGCGGCGTTCTACGAGATCCCCGGGCGGCGGGATCGCCGCCGCCACGCGTAGAAGCTACGCGGCGACCAGCCGGCGGTGCAGCGCCCGCACCGCCTCCGGCAGCCACCGCTCCTCGGTGAGCACGCTGACGCGGAAGCTCGAGGTGGAGAGCCCGAGCACCGGCGCCCCGAGGCGGTCGAGCTCCTCGAGGCAGGCGCGCACGTTGGCGAAGGTCGCGTTCATGCCGGCGCCGATCGCGGAGACGGCGCCGACGCCCTCGCGGAGCCGGACGCGCCCGCCGAAGCGGGTGGCGAGCTCGCGCTTCAGCACCTCGAAGTCGTGGAGGTTCTCGAGCGAGAGCACGAGCGAGGCGGCGCCGTCGCCCTGCCCGGCCGCCGGCTCGAACAGGAGCTGCTTGCCGCACGTCCCGCGCGCGTCGAGGAGCTCGAGCAGCTCTCCGAGCGCCCCGGTCCCGCCCGGCCCCGCCGAGAGCGTGACCAGCTCCTTCTCGCTGGTGACGCCGACCACCCGACCCGGCGCCCCCGGCGCGAGCTTGCGCACCACCGTCTCGCCCGGGCCGCCGAACGTCGACCGCGCGAAGATGGCGATTCCCTTGTCCTTGGCGAACTCGACCGCCTGCGCGTTCAGCACCCTGGCGCCGGACTCGGCGAGCTCCTGCATCTCCTCGTAGGAGATCTCCGACAGCCGCCGCGTGCCGTCGATCACCCGCGGATCGCCGGAGTAGACGCCCTCGACGTCGCTGTAGATCTCGCAGGCCTCGGCGGCGAGCGCCGCCGCCAGCGCCACCGCGGTGGTGTCGGAGCCGCCGCGGCCGAGCGTCGTCACCTCGCGCTTGTACGAGACGCCCTGGTAGCCGGCGACGATGACCACCTTCCCGCGCTCGAGCTCGTCCTGCACCCGGTACGGCCGCACCTCGACGATGCGCGCGTTGGTGTGCGCGTCGTTGGTGACGATGCCCGACTGCGAGCCGGTGAAGCTCACCGCCGGCACGCCGCGGGCGTTGAGCGCCATCGAGAGCAGCGCCATCGAGATGCGCTCGCCGGCGGTGAGGAGCATGTCGAGCTCGCGCCGCGCCGGGCTCTCGCAGACCTGCCTGGCGAGCGAGAGCAGCTCGTCGGTGGTGTCGCCCATCGCCGAGACGACGACGACCACGTCCTTCCCCGCCGCCTTCGTCGCCGCGACCTTGTCCGCGACCTTCTGGATCCGCGCCACGTCGGCGACGCTCGAGCCGCCGTACTTCTGGACCACGATGCCCACGCACGACCTCCTCGCCCCGGCGGCGTGCAAGCCTGGGTCCGCCCCCGCCGAGGCGCGGCCGCCGGTCTAGCAGTCGATCCCGGGGAGTGCCAGGTTGACTCGGCTCCTTGCCGTGTTATCTTGCCGCGCGCCGACGACCTACGGACGCAAGCGTCCGGGATTGCACAGGAAATCCCCCGGGCGAGGCGGGGATGCGTGGAGGTCGGCCGGAATGGAACGCGCCGCGCCGCGTTCGGGCGGGGCACGAAACGCGATGGGACTTCCCGCGCCGGCCGGCCGCGATCTCCGCGCGGCCCACCGGCCGCGGCCGACGGAGCTCGCCATGATCGAGGTCTCCCACCTCACGAAGCGCTACCGGGATCTCACCGCCATCGACGACCTCACCTTCCAGGTCGGCAAGGGCGAGATCCTCGGCTTCCTCGGGCCGAACGGCGCCGGGAAGAGCACCACCATGCGGATCCTCACCGGCTTCCAGCCGGCGACCGCGGGCACGGCGAAGATCGCCGGCTACGACGTCTTCGAGCAGCCGCTCGAGGCGAAGCGCCGCATCGGGTACCTGCCGGAGATCCCGCCGGTCTACCCCGACATGACCGTGAAGGCCTACCTGCGGTTCGTCGCGGAGCTGAAGGGCGTCCCGCGCAAGCAGCTCGCGTCCGAGGTCGACCGCGTGGCCGACGCCGCCAAGGTCGCCCACGTGATGGACCGGCTGATCGCCAACGTCTCGAAGGGCTACAAGCAGCGCGTCGGCATCGCCCAGGCGCTGCTCGGGTCGCCCGAGGTGCTCGTCCTCGACGAGCCCACCGTCGGCCTCGACCCGTCGCAGATCCTCGAGGTCCGCGCGCTGATCAAGAGCCTCGCCGGCAAGCACACCGTCGTGCTCTCGACGCACATCCTCCAGGAGGTCACCGCCACCTGCGAGAAGGTGCTGGTGATCGCCCGCGGCCGGATCGTCGCCCACGACGAGCTCCCGAAGCTCCAGGCCGCGCACCCCGGCAAGAGCCTCGAGGAGATCTTCCTCCACCTCACCTCGGACACCGCCCTGGCCACGAACGGCGCCGCGGCGCAGCCCGTGCCCGCGCCGGCCGAAGCGTCCGAGAAGCCCGCCGCCAACGCCTGAGGAGCCACCCGACATGCGCAACGTCCTCGCCCTGGCGAAGAAGGAGCTGTACCTCTACTTCACCACGCCGATCGCCTACGTGGCGTTCTTCGCCACCAGCTTCATCGCGGCGTTCATCTTCCTGTCCGCGACCTCGTCGTTCCAGCGGCAGTCGCTGCAGGTGATGCAGTACCAGCAGCCCGAGCTGCTCGAGCGGCTGAACCTCACCGACATGGTGGCGTTCCCGCTCGTGCTCAACATGGGCGTGATCCTCATCTTCATCGCGCCCTTCCTCTCGATGCGCCTCCTCGCCGAGGAGCGCCGCGCGCGCACGCTCGAGCTCTTGATGACCGCGCCGGTGCGCTCGATCGAGATCGTGCTCGGCAAGTACCTCGCCGCGGTGGCGATGATCGGCGTCTACGTCGCGCTGGTGGCGGTGTTCCCGGTGCTCCTGCACGTGTACGGCGCCGGCACCACCGGCGCCGGCGGCGTCGAGTGGCAGACCGTGGGCCTCGCGCTCGGCGGCCTCTTCCTCTGCGGCGCCTCGTTCGTGGCGCTCGGCCTGTTCGTCTCGGCGCTCACCGAGTCGCAGGTCGTCGCCGCGCTGCTGACGTTCTTCCTGCTCTTCCTCACCTGGGTGATCGGCTGGAAGGCCGCCGAGGTCGACGGGGTGTGGAAGGACGTCCTCGGCTACCTCTCCTCGGTCTCGCACCTCGCCTCGTTCGGCCGCGGCACCCTCGACCTCAAGGACGTCGCCTACTACCTCTCGGTGGTGGCGCTCGGCCTCTTCCTCACCCACCGCGCCGTCGAAGCGCGGCGGTGGGCGTGAACGGAGCGCCCATGAAGACCCTCAGCCGCATCGCCCTCGGCCTCGGCATCGCGCTGCTCGTCTCCGCGGTGGCGACGCTGATCTTCGTCTCGGCCACGCACCCGATCGCCTACGGGCAGGCCGCCTTCGGCCTCTCGGCGGTGATCTTCTACTTCGTCACCAACCGCGACTCGCTCGGCCGCACCTTCGCCGGGCGCGCCACGATGTTCTACGGCGTCTCCGCGGTCGTCGGCGTGCTCCTGCTCGGCTCGCTGGTGGCGGCGAACTACGTCGTCACCAAGAAGAAGCTCTCCTGGGACCTCACCAAGGGCGGCATCCACACCCTCGCCCCCGACACCGTGAAGACCCTCGAGACGCTCCCCGCCGAGGTGAAGGTCACCGCGTTCTACGGCGCGGCGGAGCCCGAGCACGGCGTGCTGAAGGACCTCCTCGACCGGTACGAGCAGCGCGCCGGCGACAAGCTCGTGGTCGAGTGGGTCGACCCGATGACCGCGCCCGAGCGCGTCGCCGAGAAGGGCATCAAGCAGGGCGGCCCGCGGGTGATCTTCACCCGCGGCGAGACCGAGGCCCGCGCCGGCGACCTCTCCGAGGAGTCGCTCACCAACGCGCTGGTGAAGGTGCTCCGCACCTCCGAGAAGAAGGTCTACTTCACCACCGGCCACGGCGAGGGCGACCCCGCCGACGACAAGGCCGAGCGCGCCTACGGCCGCGTCGCCAGGAAGCTCGCCGACGAGGGCCTCGCCTCGGCCACCGTGGCGCTCGCCGAGCAGGGCACGGTGCCGGCCGACGCCGCCGCGCTGATCATCGCCGGGCCACAGACGCGCTTCCTCGAGCCCGAGGTGGCGGCGGTGAAGGCCTACCTGGAGAAGGGAGGCCGGGTGCTCGTGGCGCTCGAGCCGGGCTACGACGACCCGGCCCTCGAGGACCTCTTCGCCTCCTACGGCGTGCTGTTCGAGGACTCGCTGGTCGTCGACCCGCTCTCGAAGGTGATGGGCGGCGGCGCCGCGGTGCCGGTGGTGCGGCAGTACGCCGAGCACGAGGTCACCAAGGACTTCGGCCTGCAGACCCTCTTCCCCACCGCCCGCCCGCTCACCGCCCGCGGCGACGTCACCCCGCGGCCGCTGGTGCTGGCGCTGACGAACCCGACCGCCTGGGGCGAGACCGACCCGACCGCCGGCCAGGTGCAGCAGGACGAGGGCGAGCGGCGCGGCGCCCTCGGCCTGGCCGTGGTCGCCCAGAAGAAGCTCGACGGCGACAAGGAGGCCCGCCTCCTCGCCTTCGGCGACGCCGACTTCGCGGCGAACCAGTTCGAGCCGCAGGCGGGCAACGCCGACCTCTTCCTCAACTCGGTGTCGTGGCTCGCCTCGCAGGAGGCCCGGATCACCATCCGCCCGAAGCGGCGGGAGGCGACGCGGCTGCTCCTCACCGAGTCCGACGCGGTCTTCCTGAACCTCTTCTCCATGAACGCCCTGCCGATGCTGGTCCTCGGGCTCGGCCTCTCGGTGTGGCTGGTGCGGAAGGCGAAGTAGCCATGGCCATGACCCAGCGAACCCGCCTCGTCGTCACCCTCGGCGCGTCCGCGGTCCTCGCCACGGGCGTCGCGCTCTACGCGTACTACGGCGTCCACGAGGCCGAGCTCGCCGAGACCGAGGCGAAGGAAGCGGAGGAGAAGCTCTTCTCCTTCGAGAGCGCGAAGGTCACGAAGCTCGTCCTCGCCGCCAAGGGCGAGACCACCACCGTCGAGAAGAAGGACGGCGCCTGGGCGATCACCGCCCCGATCGCCGCGGCCGCGGACAGGTCGGTCGTCGGCGGCGTGGTCGACCGGCTCGCCGGCGCGAAGCGCAAGCGCGTCGTCGCCGAGGACGCGAAGGCCGACCCGGCCCGCTACGGCCTGACCGAGCCGCGCGTCCGCGCCACCGTCACCCTCGAGGACGGCTCGACCCACGAGCTCGCGCTCGGCGGCGAGAACACCTTCGACGGCTCGCTGTTCGCGACCGCCTCCGGCTCGCCGAAGCTGTTCTCGGTCGAGGGCGGCCTGAAGAGCGCGCTCGAGAAGGGCACCTTCGACCTCCGCGAGAAGAAGCTGCTCTCCTTCGAGGACAAGGACGTCCGCACCGTGAGGGTCGAGGGCTCGGGCCTGGGCTACGCCCTCGCCCGGGACGACGCCGGCTCGTGGCGCCTCGAGGAGCCGGTGAAGGACCGCGCCGACGACCAGACGGCGACGCGGATCCTCTCGGTGGCGAAGAACCTCCGGGCGACGCGCTTCGCCGCCGAGGCCGCGGCCGACCTCGCGCCGTTCGGCCTCGACGCGCCGAAGGCGAAGGTGTCGATCGCCACCCGGGCGGGCGCCTCGTTCGCGCTCGCCTTCGGCGAGAGGGACGGCAAGACCTACGCCCGGGTCGGCGACGGCCCGGTGGCGGAGGTCGCCGCCACCTCCCCCAAGGACCTCGACAAGACGGTGTTCGACCTCCGCGACAAGACCGTGGCCCCGTTCGACAAGGAGCTCGTCGCCCAGGTGAAGGTGCAGCAGGGCGGCGAGGCGTTCGTGGTCGAGCGCCGCAAGGAGCCGAAGGAGGGCTCGACGATCCCCGAGGAGAAGTGGACGATCCTCTCGCCCAAGGTCGCGCCGGCGAAGCGCTGGAAGCTGTCGTCGGTGCTCCACTCGCTCTCGACGCTGAAGGCCGCGACCTTCGTCGAGGAGGAGGCGAAGGACCTCGCGAAGTACGGCCTCGCCGAGCCGTCGCGCACGTTCACCGTCTACGGCGACGGCGGCAAGGAGCTCGCGAAGCTCCTCGTCGGAGGCGACGCCGAGGGCGGCAAGGTCTACGTGAAGAGCGCCTCGTCGGCGCGGGTGAGCGCGGTCGACAAGAAGAAGGTCGACGAGCTGCCCAAGCAGGTCGCCGACGTGGAGGAGACCCAGAGCACCGCCGCCACCGAGCCCACGCCCGGCTGATCGGGGCGTGCCCCTGCCTTCGCCTTGACGGGCCCGGCATGGGGCGGTAGTACCCGCTGTTCCAACGCCACGGGCGTTCCGGCCCGGAGGTCACCATGGCCCGCGTCACCGTCGAAGACTGCCTGCCCATCGTCGAGAACCGGTTCGCGCTGGTGCTGCTCGCGACCAAGCGCTGCCGCCAGCTGATGGCCGGCGCCCGCCCGCTCCTCGATCCGGGCCGCAACAAGCCCGCGGTCCTCGGGCTCCGCGAGATCGCCACCGGCAAGGTCCGGTTCGACCGCGACGTCCGCGAGGCCCTCGCCGGCAAGTTCGACAAGCCGGTGGCGCCGACCGTGCTCCGCGCGATCCCGCCGCCGTCGACCGGCGGCCGCCCGTAGCGCTCCCGCGCAGAGGCGCACCGGGGCCCCTCCCCGCCGCGAGGCCGGAGGGGCCTCGCCGTTCCTGCGCTTCGGCGACCCTAGACCATCCGCTTCTTGGCGCCGTCGAGCAGCCGGTCGGTGGCGACGATCGCGCGGCGGTGCGTGCCGCGGCCGATCTCGCCGCCCTCGTCCTCGGCGACGACCTCGAAGACGTAGAGCTTGCCGTCCATGCCGGTGTACTTCGCCTTGGCGCGCACCGAGCCGCCGACCGGCGTCGCCGCGGTGTGGCGGACGTCGACGTGCACGCCGACCGAGAGCTCGCCCTGCTCGAGGATGGGCCGCAGCGCCCGCGCGGCCGCGATCTCCATCAGCGCGATCATCCGCGTGGTGGAGAGCACGGGCGGGAACGCCTCGCCCGGCTCCGCCGCGAGCTTCGAGGCGAGATCGGACTCCTGGACGACGCGGGTGGCGATGCCGGACGCTCCGGCGGTGGGCTCTGCCTTCGGCACGATGTCGATCCTCCGTTGGGACGGGGGAAGGTAGCCGAAGCGGGCTCCGGGCTCCAGGCTCCGGGCTCCGGGACTACGCGGCGCGGGCGGCGAGGTGCCCCAGCTTCTCGCCGGCGCCGAGGCGGTACGACCGCCGCAGCTCGGCGAGCAGCTCGTCGATGGAGCCCGAGGCGAGGTGCCGCGCGAGGCTCCGGCAGTAGCCGCCGGCGAGGCGGTTCGCGGTGCGGTAGCGCTCGATCGCATCGCCGTCGAGGTGCGGCAGGTAGCGCACGTCCTCGAACAGCCGTCGGAGCAGCTCGCGGAGGCCCTCGGGGCCGCCCCGGCGCCCGACGTGCAGCGCCGCCAGCGCGAACTTGTCGATCTCTGCCTGCACCTCGAGCTCGAGCAGCGACACCGGCCGCGGGATCGCCGCCCGGTGCGTCACGTAGAGGAAGTGCGAGACGCCTTCGAGCGCGAGGCAGAAGGTGTGGAGCCCGCGGCCGAGCAGCGCGCCCACGTCGCGGGCGACGTCGCGCAGCGCCTCGAGCACCCGCGGCGCGTACCAGACGCCGAGGGAGAGCTCGCCGCCCTCCTCCAGCACGAGCAGCTCCTCGTCCGCCCGCGGCCGCGCCACGCCGAGGTGCCCGAGCGCCTTCTCGCCGATGAGGTAGTCCTCGACGCGGTGCTCGCTCTCGACCGCGTGCAGCGCCTCGAGCTCCCGCTGCAGGTGCCCGAGGATCGTGCTCACGCGAGGCCTCGGGACCGGTTCGCCACCACCGGCACCATGCCCTGCTCCGCGAGGAGCCGGGCGAGGCGCGTCGAGCCGGTGCGCTGGAAGCGCTCGTAGAGCCGGAGCAGCCCCTGCTGGCTGGTGAGGGCGAGGCGCTCCGAGACCTCGTTGAAGAGGTCGACGAGCTGCGTGAACTTGTCTGCGAGCTCGCCGAAGACGCTGGCGAAGCCGAGATCGCGACCGCGGCCGACCTCGAGCATGCGCGCCAGCGAGCCGTACGCCTCCTGCCCCATGCCGACGTAGTAGTCGACGTCGACGACCTTCCCCTCGAGGTGGTCGGAGAAGAACCCGGAGACGTAGAGGCTGACGTCGCCGAGGCGCCGCAGCTCCTTCTGCCGCTCGGGCCCTTCCTGCTCGAGGGCGCGCTTGAGGATGAGCGCCAGCGGCTCCTCCCGGAGCGACCCGTCCGAGTCGCGGCGGTAGAGCCGCTCGGACTCGAGGAACTGCGCCAGCAGGTTCACCAGGTAGTACTCGGTGCCGTCCCCGACGAGGACGCCCTGGCTCTCCCGCGCGCGGTCCAGGAGATCCTTGAAGTATTCCCGCGCGCTCGCGGACGTGACGACCTTCTCGCTCCTCATCCCGGCTTCGAACCTCCTGCACAGGATCCGGGGAGAAGGATAACAAGCGGGCGGGCCGGGAGCCAACCGAACGCCTGTAGTTACGCCATGTTACGTTGGCAAGGACGGCTCGCGAGCGCCAGGAGCTGGCAGTCGGCGCCGCCTGGCGCTCGCGCGGGACGATTGCCAGGTCCGCTTCCGAACACCTGCAAATACGGGCCTTTCCGGGGGATGTATCCCCTTTCCCGACCCGCCTTGACGGTCGAGAGAGCTGCGCTATATATGGCGCCGCCGCTGGCACTCCCGCAGCGAGAGTGCCAGCCGAAACCCGACCGACATCCCCAACGGAGGCATCCATGAAGATCCGTCCCCTGCAGGACCGCATCATCGTCAAGCGCGTCGAGGAGGAGGAGAAGACCAAGGGCGGGATCATCATCCCCGACACGGCGAAGGAGAAGCCGCTCGAGGGCAAGGTGATCGCCGTCGGCAACGGCAAGGTCCAGGAGGACGGCAAGGTCCGCCCCCTCGACGTCAAGGCCGGCGACCGGATCCTCTTCTCCAAGTACGCGGGCACCGAGATCAAGATCGACGGCGAGGAGCACCTCATCCTCCGCGAGGACGACATCCTCGGCGTGATCGAGGGCAAGTAGTCCTTCCCGCTTCTCCCCTTCCGAACCTCAAGGAGCACACGAAATGGCCAAGGAAATCCTCTTCGACGTCCGCGCCCGCGAGTCCATCCTCCGCGGCGTGAACGTCCTCGCCGATGCCGTGAAGGTCACCCTCGGGCCCAAGGGCCGCAACGTGGTGATCGAGAAGTCGTTCGGCTCGCCGACGATCACCAAGGACGGCGTCACCGTCGCCAAGGAGATCGAGCTCGAGAACAAGTTCGAGAACATGGGCGCGCAGATGGTGAAGGAGGTCGCGTCGAAGACCTCCGACGTCGCCGGCGACGGCACCACCACCGCGACCGTGCTCGCCCAGGCGATCTTCCGCGAGGGCTCGAAGCTCGTCGCGGCCGGCCACAACCCGATGTCGATCAAGCGCGGCATCGACAAGGCGGTCGAGGCGATCGTCGCCGAGCTGAAGAAGCTCTCGAAGCCCACCAACGACCAGAAGGAGATCGCCCAGGTCGGCACCATCTCGGCCAACGGCGACACCACCATCGGCAACATCATCGCCGAGGCGATGCAGAAGGTCGGCAAGGAGGGCGTGATCACGGTCGAGGAGGCCAAGGGCCTCGACACCACCCTCGACGTGGTCGAGGGCATGCAGTTCGACCGCGGCTACCTCTCGCCGTACTTCGTCACCGACCCGGAGCGGATGGAGGTCGTCCTCGAGGATCCGTACATCCTGATCCACGAGAAGAAGATCTCCAACATGAAGGACCTGCTTCCGGTCCTCGAGCAGGTGGCGCGCGCCGGCAAGCCGCTGCTCATCATCGCCGAGGAGGTCGAGGGCGAGGCGCTGGCGACCCTCGTGGTCAACAAGCTCCGCGGCACCCTCCACGTGGCCGCGGTCAAGGCGCCGGGCTTCGGCGACCGCCGCAAGGCCATGCTCGAGGACATCGCCACCCTCACCGGCGGCCGGATGATCGCCGAGGACCTCGGCATCAAGCTCGAGTCCCTCACCCTGAAGGACATGGGCCGGGCCAAGCGGATCACCATCGACAAGGACAACACCACCATCGTCGACGGCGCCGGCGAGAAGAAGGCGATCGAGGCCCGGGTGAAGCAGATCCGCGCCCAGATCGACGAGACCACCTCCGACTACGACCGCGAGAAGCTCCAGGAGCGCCTCGCGAAGCTCGTGGGCGGCGTCGCGGTGATCAACGTCGGCGCGGCGACCGAGACCGAGATGAAGGAGAAGAAGGCCCGGGTCGAGGACGCGCTCCACGCGACCCGCGCGGCCGTCGAGGAGGGCATCGTCCCCGGCGGCGGCGTGGCCTTCATCCGCTGCCTCTCCGTGCTCGAGGGCGTCAAGACCGAGGGCGAGGAGCAGTTCGGCGTCAACATCATCCGCCGCTCGCTCGAGGAGCCGCTCCGGCAGATCGCCGGCAACGGCGGCCTCGAGGGCTCGGTCGTCGTCAACAAGGTGAAGGAGGGCAAGGGCGCCTACGGCTTCAACGCCGCCACGGGCGAGTACGAGGACCTGGTGAAGGCGGGCGTCATCGACCCGACCAAGGTCTCCCGCACCGCGCTCCAGAACGCGGCGTCGGTCGCCTCGCTCATGCTCACCACCGAGGCGATGGTGGCCGAGAAGCCGAAGGAGGAGAAGGACGTCGGCGGCGGCGGCCACGCCCACGGCGGCATGGGCGGCATGGGCGGGATGATGTAAGGACCGCCCAGGTCCCCGGAGCAGCACGCGGCCCCGCGGCTCGGCGACGAGCGCGGGGCCGTCGTGTCTCCGGCGCCCGCCTGTGGTACGGGTCGGTCGTGCGCGTCCGCTTCGCGGTCCCTGCCGCCCTGCTCCTCGCCGCTTGCGCCTCGGGCCCCACCGTCCGCCGCGCCGTCCCGCCCGAAGGCCTGGCCGTCGACGCCGTCGCCGTGTACCCGGTGCGGTTCACCTGGGACGAGCCCGCCTATCGTGGCCTCGAGCTCGGCCACCGGCAGGTCGACGAGCTCCTCGCCGACGGCCGCGCCGCGGTGATCGGTCCGGAGGAGCTCCGCGTCGGCGCCTGGGACGACGAGCCGATCCGCGGCTCCGACGTCGGCAACCTGGTGCTCGGGATCCCCGCCGACCTGAAGCGCTTCCTGGTCCTCCGCACCACGGTCGACCAGCGGGTCGCCCGCTCGTCGACGGCGATCGTCGACGCCAGGGGCAAGCTCGTGGGCCGCGCCGGGACCGAGGAGCGCACGCTGGTGGCGAAGCTCGAGGTGATCCACCCGGGCTCGCGGAAGCGGCTCTTCGTCCTCGAGGCGGAGCAGGCGGTCGATCCGTTCGCCGAGGACCGCCCCGACCACGACCCGCTCCCGGAGGCCACCGAGCTGGTGTCGTCGCTCGCCCGCGAGGCGCTCGCCCTCGTCGACGGCCTCGACGCCCTGCCCGAGCGCCGGACCGCGGCGCCCTTCGCCTACGCCCGCTCTCCGCTCGGCGCGTTCGGCGCGGCGCCCGACGCCCTCGCCGCCGAGGCCGCCCGCCTCGACCCGCTCGCCGCCGACGTGCTCCGCGACGGGCGGGTGCGGTTCGCGGCGCCGGCCGCCGGCGACGCGGTGGTGCGCCGGCTCCTCGCCGCGAGGCGGGGCGGGCTCTACGTGCTCGAGCCCGACGAGGGCGGCGCGCTGGCGAGGGGCGATCTGATCGTCGCGGTCGACGGCGTGCCGCTCGGCGGCCCGCAGCTCCTCCACCGCCGTCTCCGCAAGGTGCCCGCCGGCGGTCGCCTCCCGCTCCGGGTCGAGCGGGACGGCCGCGAGCGCGACGTCCTCGTCACCGCGCGCTGAACGCGAGCTCGAGCGCCCGCGCCGCCGCCTCGGCGACCGGCCGCGGCGCGAGGACCAGCGGCGCGCCGATCGCCACCGCGACCGCCACCACCACCGCGTCGGGCCGCTTCACCCGGCCGAGCACCGCCTCGTGCAGCAGCGAGAGCACCAGCGTCAGGCCGGCGCCGAAGAGCAGCGCCAGCGGGAAGGCGATCCCCTGCAGCCAGATCGCGCCGGCGACGGTGGTCACCGCGAAGGCGTTGACCACGTCGCGGCCGTTCGAGGCCCACCAGGTGTCGCGCTCGTGGGCGCGCAGGCTCACCCCGAGGCGCTGGAGGAGCAGGAACAGCGCCAGCGCCGCCGCGTAGGCGAGGTCCCCGAGGACGGCCGGGTACGACGGCGGGCGGTACGGCTCCACGTCACTCCCGCCAGGGCGGCTCGGTCTCCGGGCTGTGCCGCGCGGCGACGAAGGCGTCGATCGCCTCCTGCGCCTCGTTCGGGAGCCGCACGAAGCGCAGGCCCATGCCCGGGCCGCCCTCCTCCGCCGGCAGGTGCGCGTGGTACCGCACCTCGGCGGTCGCCTCGAAGACGCGGGCGTCGCCCGGGATCGAGAACTTGAGCGTCAGCTCGCCGCCGATCGTGAAGAGCGGCAGCGGGATCTGCAGGAAGACGCCGCCCCGGGAGACGTCCTTGAGCACGCCGGAGACGGTGCGGGCCCCGAAGGCCTTGGCGCTGCCGCCGCAGGTGACGCGTGGCGCGCGACGGCGATCCTTCTTGGGCGGCATCCGGTCCTCCTCCCCGCACGGAGAGGTGTACCGGAAGCGGGTCGGCGTGGCTATGGCAGCCCGGCTAGGCCGCGCCCTCGACCGCGTCCGGCGCCGGCTTCGGCTCGCTGCGCGAGAGCTTCACGCTCACGGTCTTCGAGACGCCCGGCTCCTCCATGGTGACGCCGTAGAGCGTGTCGCCGATCTCCATGGTCCGCTTGTTGTGCGTGATCAGGATGAACTGCGACGTCTTCGACATCTCCTTCACCATGTCGTTGTAGCGGCCGACGTTGGCCTCGTCGAGCGGCGCGTCGACCTCGTCGAGGAGGCAGAACGGCGTCGGCTTGATCAGGAAGATGGCGAAGATCAGCGAGACGGCGGTGAGCGCCTTCTCGCCGCCGGACATCAGCGAGACGCTCTGCAGCTTCTTGCCCGGCGGCTGCGCCAGGATCTCCACGCCCGGCTCGCCGCCCGGCGTCTCCGGCGCGGTGAGCACCAGCCTCGCCTGGCCGCCGGCGAAGAGCCGCGGGAAGATCTGCTGGAACTTCGCGTCGACGATCTCGAAGGTCTGCTCGAAGCGCTCGCGCGAGGTCTTGTCGATCCGCGCGATCGCCTGCCGCAGCGTGAACAGGCTCTGCTCGAGGTCGCCCTTCTGCTTCTCCAGGAAGGCGTGGCGGCCCTTCAGCTCCTCGTGCTCCTCGACGGCGGTGAGGTTCACCTCGCCCATCCGCTCCACCTGCTCGCGGAGCGACCGGAGCTTCTCCTCGGAGCCCTCCGGCGGCGGCGCGTGGAGGTGCCAGCTCGACACCTGCTCGACCAGCGAGACGTTGTGCCGCTCGCGGACGCCCGCGACCAGGTGGTCGAGCTCGAGCGAGAGCTCGCGGTCCTCGATCTGCGCCTGCGACGCCGCCGCCGAGACCTCGCGGTGGCGCGTGCGCTTCTCGCGGGTCCCCTCGTCGAGCGCGGCCACCTCGGCGGCCCGGGCGGCGTGGGCGGCCCGCTCGGCGGCGAGGGTCGCGCGGGCGGCCTCGAGCTCGTCGGCCATCGAGGTCACCGAGCCGGACGCCTCGGCGACCTTGGCCTCGAGCTCGGCGAGCCTTCCGTCGCAGTCGGCGCGCTGCCGCTCGGCGCGGCCGCGGGCCTCCTCGGCCTCGGCGCGGCCCTCGTGGATGCGCGCCACCGTGCGCTCGACCGCCTCGCGGCGCTCGGCGTCGGCGGCGGCCTGGATGCGGAGCTCGGTGGCCTTCGCCTCGAGCGAGGTCGCCCGCTGCCGCAGCGCCGACAGCTCGGCGGAGAGCGCGGCGATGCGCTCCTCGCGGCGGGCGCGCTCGGCCTCGGCCTGCGCGGCGGCGCCGCGGGCCCGCTCGGCCTCGGCGTCGAGGAGCAGCAGCTGCCCCTCGGCCTCGTCGCGCTCGCGCTGCACCTGCTCGCCGCGGGCGCGGGCGCGGGCCAGCTCCTCGGTGAGCTTGCCGAGGTCCTTCTCGGCGTGGACGAGGTCGATCTCCTCGGCGTGGCCGCTCTGCTCGATCGACTTGAGCGACTGCTCGAGATCCTCGGCGTGGCGGGCGAGGCGGCGGTGCCGCTCCGCGGCGAGGCCCACCTTCGCCTCGAGCGCGCGGACCACCTCGCCGAGCTCGGCGACCTCCCGGTGCTTCTGGAGGAGGCCGGCGCCGGGGCCGTCGGCCTCGCCGCCGGTGATGCCGCCGGCCGGGCCGACCACCTCGCCGGCCGCGGTGACCAGGGTGTGTGGGCCGCCCTGCGCCCCGAGCTCGAGGGCCGCCTCGAGGTCGCGGACGATGCAGACGTCGCCGAGGAGCGCGGGCACGAGCGGCGCCGGCGCGCCGTCGGCGCGCACCACGTCGACCGCCCGGGCCAGGACCGCGTGGTGCTCCGGCGCCGGGAGCGGCTCGCCCGACCGCAGCGAGAGCGGGAGGAACGTGCTCCGGCCCTCGCGGGCGTCGGCGAGGTAGCGGACGAGCTCGACCGCCAGCTCCTGCCCGTCGACGACCACGGCCTGCAGCCGCTCGCCGAGCACCGCCTCGATGGCGCGCTCGTGCGCCGGCTCCACCTCGAGCAGGTCGGAGACGAGGCCGACGACGCCCGGCGGCAGCTCGCCCTCCGCGGGCGCGCCGCGGGTCATCACCGCGCGGACGCCCCGGTCGCAGCCGTCGTAGGAGCGCTGGATCTCGACCAGCGACTGGAGCCGCGAGCGCTTGTCGGCGAGCTCCTCGCGGAGCGCGATCAGCTCGGCCTCGGCCTCGGCGAGCTCCTGCCGGACGCGGCCGCCCGCCTCCTCGGCGTCGGTCTTGCGGGCCTCGAGCTCGAGCTTGAGCTGGCGCTTCTCGCCGGCCCGGGCCGCGAGGCCCTCGCGCTCGCGGCCGAGCCGCGCCGCCTCGGCCTGCAGCTCGTCGTCCTCGGCCTGCAGCTTGGCGATCCGGTCGACGAGGTCGCCGCGCCGGCGGTCCACGGTGATGAGGTCGCCCTTGCGCGCCGCGGCCTCGGAGAGCACCGCCATCGCGCCCTCGCGCTCCACCTCGAGCCGCGCGGTCGCGTCGATCTCGGCGTTGCGCGCCTCCTCGAGCTCGCGGCCGAGGGCGTCGAGCGCCTCCTTCTCCTCGCCGGTGGGGAGCGACGCCGCCGTGAGCTGCCCGCGGGCGGCCTGCTCCTCCTCGTGGAGCGCCTCGAGCTTCTGGGCGAGCTGGGAGAGCTCCTGCTCGAGCTCGTCGCGGCGCGCGCGGACGCCCTCGCGCTCGCGGCCGTAGAACTCCAGGTTCGTCTGGTTGAGCGCGGAGCCCTTCTCGAGCGAGGCGACCTCGGCGGCGCGCTCCTCGAGGTGCGCGGCCTCGGCGGAGATCCGGCCGCGGGCCTCGGCGATCGCGCCCTCGGCGGCGTCGACCTCGCCCGCGAGCGTGGCGAGCTCCGCCTCGATCGCCGCCCGGCGCTCGCCGAGCGAGCCGAGCAGCGCGCGGAGCTCGAGCCAGCGCAGCGAGGCGAGGTGCAGCTCGATCTCGCGCATGTCGGCCTTGAGGCGCTTGTACTTCTCGGCCTTGCGCGCCTGCCGGTCGAGGGCCTCGAGGCGCTTGCCGAGCTCGCCGAGGATGTCGCCGACGCGGAGCAGGTTCTGCTCCGTGTACTCCATCTTCCGCTCGGCCGCCTTGCGGCGCGCCTTGTACTTGGTGATGCCCGCCGCCTCCTCGATCAGCGAGCGGCGGTCCTCCGGCTTGGCGGAGACGATGAGGCCGATCCGGCCCTGCTCGATGATCGAGTACGCCTTGGTGCCGACGCCGGTGCCGAGGAAGAGCTCGACGATGTCGAGGAGCCGGCACGCCGCCTTGTTGATGAGGTACTCGGAGTCGCCGTTGCGGAAGAGGCGCCGCGTGACGGTGATCTCCGGCAGGTCTTTGTACTGCGGCGGCACGTCGCCGCGATCGTTCTTGAAGGTGATCGAGACCTCGGCCATCCCGAGCGGCGCGTGGCGCTCGGAGCCGTTGAAGATCACGTCCTCCATCGAGCGGCCGCGGAGGTGCTTCGCCGACTGCTCGCCCATGACCCAGCGGATCGCGTCGACGACGTTCGACTTGCCGCAGCCGTTCGGACCGACGATGCCGGTGACGCCCTCGTCGAACGCGAAGACCGTGCGGTCCATGAAGGACTTGAAGCCGCAGATGTCGAGGCGCTGGATGCGCATCCGCTGTCGTCCCCGGGGCCGATCGTAGCGGCGACACCGGCCCGGCCCAGCCGAGGGTATCGTCACGCCACGTATGGTCATGAAGCGTGACGGGGGTTTAGCACGCCGCCGAGCGGGGTCGCAAGCGCCGAGGCGATAGCTCCCCCATTCGTGCCGAACTGTAGCCGGTCGGGGCGGTACGGCGGGAGGGGGTCCCGGCGGTCGCCCTGTGGACAACCCGGGATCGCTCCGGGGCGGCGGCGCCCGTACGATGCCGCCCATGCGACGGGATCCCGCGGTCCTCGCCCGAAGCCTCCTCGTCGCGATCGCGATCTCCGTCGCCATCGCCCTGGCGTTCCTCGCCCTCGTCTTCTCGCTGGTGTTCCCGCTCCACGAGGGACAGGGCGCCCGGCTGGGCGCGCTCTTCCTGGTGACGCCGCTGCCGATCCTGGCGGTGCACCTCTGGTTCGTGAGGCGCCGCCTCGCCGGGATCGTCGACGCCGCCCGCCGGCACGCCCGCGGCGAGCTCGAAGGCGACGCGCGCGCGAAGGCCGAGATCTCGGTGCGGCGCCTGCCGCTCGATGCGTTCTGGGCGTCCGCGGCGGCGTGGGCGATCGCCACGACCGGCGCCACGCTCCACCTGTGGCTCTTCGCCGCCGTGCTCCCCGACGTCGCCGTGCTCGGCCTCGCGCTCGGCGTCGCGGCCGGCACGGTCTCCTCGCTCTTCAACCTGCACAACGCGACGCTCTTCGCCCGGCCGGTCGTGAACCACCTCGCCGGCGAGGCCGCGCCCACCGCGTCGCGCGCCGGCGGGATCTCGCGCAAGGTGATGCTCGCCTGCGGCTCGGGCCTCGCGCTCTCCGCCGCGGTGGTCGGCGCCTGCGGCTACGTCATCCACCGCTCGTGGGCGACGAAGGCCGAGCTCGCGGCGGCGGCGCGCGTGCTCGACGCCGTCGTCGCCGCGGCGCCCGGCGCGACGCCCGACGCCCTGGCGGCGGCGGCGGCCGCGGCGGGCGTGGCGCGG
>CAZDGH010000066.1:0-18268 GCA_964504805.1 uncultured Myxococcales bacterium
GGGCCGCTACAAGGTGAAGGCCGAGCACCTGAAGACGCTCTACGAGGAGGCGCGGGCGCTGCTCGCGCGCTTCGACCGGGTGCGGCTCGCGCACGTGCGGCGGGAGCTGAACGCCGAGGCCGACGAGATGTCGAACCGCGCCATCGACGAGCGGATGTAGCATCCGATCCGGCCCGGCCCGGGCCGAGGAAGCGACGGGGGGCAGCGATGGCCAGGATCCTCGTCGTCGACGACGACGCCATGAGCCGCGAGGTGCTCCGCGACCAGCTCGAGGCCGCGGGGTACGACGTCTTCATCCATCCTTCGGCCGAGAAGATCACCGGGGCGATCATCCGCGCGGTGCGCCCGGCGCTGGTGCTCTGCGGCCTCGACCTGCCGGGCGTCGCGCCGGAGCGCTTCGCGCCGCTGGTGCAGAACCTCCGCGGCGCGCTCGGCGTGCGCACCATCCTCATCTCGAACCTGGCGCCGCTCGAGATCGAGGCGCGCTGCCGGATCGTCGGCGCCGACGGCTGGTTCGAGAAGAACCGGCTCTTCTTCGACGCCAGGGGCGCGGTGGAGGAGGCGCTCGCCGGCGCCAACGAGGAGACGCGCCGGGTGGAGGTCGACGTCACCCCGGGGCCGAAGGGCCTGGTCGAGGCGCCGCCCGCCGCGGCGGCCGCCGCCCGCGAGCTCGTCGACAAGATCGGGCAGGAGCTGGCCGGCTTCCACGAGCCACGCAACGAGCCGCGCGCGCCGGTGGACCTCTCCTGCCGCGGCAGCTGCTCGGGCACGACCTTCGAGGGCCGGGTGAAGGACGTCTCCTCGACCGGCCTCTTCGTCGCCACCACCGCGCCGCTCGCCGCCGGCTCCCGCGCGACGGTCGACTTCACCCTGCCCGACGGCACCCCGATCCGCGCCGAGACCACGGTCGTCTGGCACCGCGCCGCCGCGCCCGGCGCCCCCGCCGGCATCGGCCTGAAGTTCGGCTTCCTCCTCCCGGAGGACCGCGAGGCGATCGAGAAGGTCGTGCGCGCGGTGGTGCCGGAGCTGTTCGAGTAGCCGGACCTCGGCGCTTCGCGCCTCGGGGCTCCGGGCTCCAGGCTCCGGGCTCCAGCCACCACCGGCACCGCCGCAACGGGGGCCCGAGCCTGGGCGCCCCCCCGGGCGCGCGCGCGGCGCGACGCGGCGAGCGACCTGCTGGCTGGAGCCTGGAGCCTGGAGCCTGGAGCCTCCGCCGCGAGGCGGCGGACCCGCGGGTCCCTCGGCGTGGGATCCACGCCGAGGGCCGGGAAAAAACGCCGGAGCCGCCCTGTAAGCCGGGTCCTGGTCCCGTATCGCTACGGGCGACGGACATTCCTCTAGGCCTGCCGTTGCCGGCAGGCTCGAGCGACCGTACCCGGTGGTCGCGGGACGGGCCGTCCCTGCCTCCCCGCTCGCGCGGCTCGGCGCCACCCTATTCGGTCTTGCTCCAGGTGGGGTTTGGCCTGCCACCCGTGTCACCACGGGTGCGGTGCGCTCTTACCGCACCGTTTCACCCTTGCCGGCCGCCCTCGCGAGCGGTCGGCGGTCTGTTCTCTGTGGCACTTTCCGTCGGCTCACGCCGCCTGGCCGTTGGCCAGCACCCTGCCCTGTGGAGCCCGGACTTTCCTCCCGCAGGCCGTTCCTGCACCTGCCGGCGTCCGTCCGGACGGCTCCGGCGCCGTCCTCCTAACACGGGACGGCGCGCAGGTGTTACCCGAAGCGCGTCAGCCGGCCTTCTGCGTGGCCGCCGGCGCCTCGGCGGGCTCCTTCTTCCAGCCCGCGATGAGCAGCAGGCCGACGCCGATGGAGATGCCGGTGTCGGCGACGTTGAAGACCGGCCACTTCCACACCGAGATCATGTCGGTGACGCGGCCGTCGGCGAGGCGGTCGATGGCGTTGCAGAGGCCGCCCGCCGCGACGAGGGCGAGCGCCGAGGCCCCGGCCGCGCGCTCGGAGAGCTTGCGCAGCGACCACAGCACGCCGCCGAGGAGGAGGAGCGCGCCGACCCCGAGCACCCAGTGCGGCAGGCCCTCGAAGGCGGAGAAGGCGACGCCGCGGTTGTAGGCGAGGCGCAGCGAGACCCAGCCCGGGACGATGGTGAACGGGCCGTCGGCGAGGCGCGCCTCGGCGAGGAGCTTGGTGGCGAGGTCGCCGAGGGCGGTCGCGGCGAACAGGCCGCCCATGAGGGCCCAGCGCGGGGTCGAGATCACGATCGTAGCTCTCCTGGCAGGCAGGAACCCGCGGGGGCTCCGGCCATTCCGCGGGTTCTACCGCGCCACGAAGGCGGTTGCGAGGAGGCGCGAGGCGCCGTCGGCCCGCACCTCCGCCCGGTTGGTGATCGTCGCCCGGCGCTCGCCCTGGAAGAAGCCGACCCACAGCTCGAGGTGGGTGCCCGGCGGCGTGTACGGCGCGACGTGGACGCGGAAGGTGTCCTTCAGCACCTCGCCCGGCCTCCACGCGGTCATCGGGTAGGCGCCGCCGAGCGGGTCGTGATCGGCGATGACGCGCTCGAGCTTGCCGGCGCGGTCCTCGAGGTGGACGAAGAGCCGCAGGTCCGCCTCCGGCTCTCCGAGGACCTCGAGCCAGAGCGTCACGTCCACCGGCGTGCCGGGCATCGGCACCGGCGGCGAGAGCTCGACCGCGCGCAGCCGGACGACCCCGTCGAAGACGCCCTGCGCCTCGGCAGGCGCTCCGTCGACGGTGTCCGGGAGCCGATCGAAGAGGAGGCCGCCGAGGTCCGAGCGGTCGAAGCGCTCCCGCGCCTCGCGCACCGACGGCTGGCGGTCGATGCACGCGGCGAGGAGCAGCGGCAAGGCGAGGAGGGCGCGGCGCACGGGCCGGAGCGTAGCCGCGGGCGCGTGAAAATGCCCTGCCCGCGGGCGCTTGCGCGTTTGACGGCCGCGGGAGCGTCCGCTATGGACCGCGCCCTATGGCCGAGCCCGCTCCCACCTCCGCGCCCGCGTCCCCGGCTGCGCCGCCGGCGGGCCCGCCCACGCAGCCGGGCACCTCCGTCCCCGCGCCGATCCCCGCGCCCGAGGCCGGCGCCGGCGGGATCGTCGGCTGGCTCATCCTCGCGGCGATCGTCGCGCTCTTCGTCGCCGCCGGCGTGAAGCTCGCGCGGAAGAAGAAGGCGGAGCAGGCCGCCCTGCCCGAGCGTCGGGTCCGCCCGGCGCAGGAGCTGCTCGAGGAGGAGGAAGAGGAGGAGGAGCCCGAGGCCGTCCCCGGCGAGACCGCGGCGGAGCTCGAGGCGCGCCGCGCCGCGGCCCGGGCCGAGAAGGCCGCGGAGCAGGCGCGCAAGAAAGCGGAGTACGACGCCCGGAAGAAGGCGAAGGCGGAGCTCGAGGCGCGCCGCGCCGAGGAGCTCGCGAAGCTGACGCCCGACGAGCGCGCCGCCCGCGAGGCGGAGCACGCCAAGGCCGACGCCGAGGCCCGCGCCCGCGAGGAGGCCGAGGCCGCCGAGCGCCGCGCGAGGAAGGCCGCCGAGGACGAGCGCAAGAAGGCCGAGTACCGCGCCCGCAAGGAGGCCGAGCGCGCCGAGAAGGAGGCGAAGAAGCGCGCCGCCGAGGAGGCGGAGGCGGCGCGGCTCCGGGCGATCGAGGACGAGAAGCGCGCCGCCGAGGAGGCGAAGCGCGCGGCGGAGGAGGCGCGGAAGAAGCGCGCCGAGGCCGAGGCGGGGAAGACGCTCTCCGAGGGCCTCTCGCGCACGCGCGAGGGCGGCTTCGTCGCGAGGCTCGCCGGGCTCTTCGGCGGCGCCAGGGCCGAGGTCTCCGACGCCACCATCGGCGAGCTCGAGGAGATCCTCTTCACCGCCGACATCGGCGTGAAGACGTCGATGACCCTCGTCGAGCACGCCCGCGAGCGGCTCCGGGCGAGGGAGCTCTCGGACCCCGAGAAGCTCAAGGCGACCATCCGCGGCGACATCGAGGGGATCCTGTCGCGGGCCATGGAGGGCGACCGCCGCGAGACCTTCGACGGCGTCGGCCTGCCGCTCGACGGGTCGAAGAAGCCGTGGGTGATCATGGTCGTCGGCGTCAACGGCGCCGGGAAGACCACCACCATCGGCAAGCTCGCCGCGAAGCTGAAGGCCCGCGGCAAGAGCGTGGTGCTCGCCGCCGGCGACACCTTCCGCGCCGCGGCCACCGAGCAGCTCGACGTCTGGGCGGTGCGCGCCGAGGTGCCGCTGGTGAAGGGGCCGGAGAACGGCGATCCCGGCGCGGTGGTCTTCGACGCGGTGAAGAAGGGCGTCGCCGAGGGCCTCGACGTCGTCATCTGCGACACCGCCGGCCGCCTGCACACCAAGGCGCCGCTGATGGAGGAGCTGAAGCGGGTGAAGAAGGTCGTCGGCAAGGCGCGCGAGGGCGCGCCCGACGAGGTGCTGCTCGTGCTCGACGCCACCATGGGCCAGAACGCCATCCAGCAGGCGCGGCAATTCCACGAGGCGCTCGGCGTCACCGGGATCGTCCTCACCAAGCTCGACGGCACGGCGAAGGGCGGCGTGGTGATCGGCATCTCCGACGAGCTCAAGATCCCGGTGCGGCTGGTCGGCATCGGGGAATCGCTGGGCGACCTCCGGCCGTTCGAGCCGAAGGAATTCGTCTCCGCCCTCTTCGGCTAGCGATGCCCACGGTCCTCCTCTTCGACATCGACGGCACCCTCGTCACCACCGGCGGCGCCGGCCGCCGGGCGATCGAGCGCGCCTTCGAGCGCTGCCACGGCCGCCCCGACGCGTGCCGCACCTTCCGCTTCGACGGGATGACCGACCGGGCGATCGTCCGGCAGGCGCTCGCCGGCCTCGGCGTCGAGGCGACCGAGGGCGCGATCGACGAGGTCCTCGCCCGCTACGTCGAGGTGCTCGAGGAGGAGGTCCGCGCGGCGCCGGTGTACCGCGTGCACGCGGGCATGGAGGCGGCGATCGAGGGCGGCCACGCCCGCGGCCACGCGGTCGGCCTCGGCACCGGCAACATCAAGGAGGGCGCCCGGGTGAAGCTCGCCCGCGTCGGCCTCTACGAGCGGTTCTCGTTCGGCGGCTTCGGCTGCGACGCCGAGGACCGCGCCGCCCTCATCCGCATCGGCGCCGAGCGCGGCGCGGCGCGGCTCGGGGCGTCGCTCGCCGAGTGCCGGGTGGTGGTCATCGGCGACACGCCGAAGGACGTCGCCGCCGCGAAGGCGATCGGCGCCTCGTGCGTCGGCGTCGGCACCGGCGCCTTCACGAAGGAGGAGCTCCTCGCCTCGGGCGCCGACGCGGCGTTCGCGGACCTCGCGGCGCCGGGCGCGCTCGAGGCGGTGCTCGGCTAGGCGGGCGTCCCGCGCGGCCCGCCGCGGCCGGCGCGTCCGCGACGGGCGGCTACGGTCCGCCGCCGCCGAGCCCCTTCAGCACCTGGTCGAAGATCGGCGCGAGCTGCCTCGACAGCTCCTCGACCTGCCGCTGCTCGTCGGGCGTGAGCGCGCGGCCGCCCGGGAGGCCGGGCAACGCCTGCGGGAGCCCCGGCGGAGGTCCCGCGCCGAAGCCGGTGGCGCCGAGCATCGCCGCCGGATCGGGCGCGCCGAGGAGCTCGTCGCCGCGCGCGTCGTCCCAGTGGGCGGCGAGGAGCGCCGCGGCCTGCTTCCGCTTCGCCGCCGGGATCGCGTCGAGGAGCGTCTTGCGATCGGCGATCCGGAACGCGCCCCGCTCGACGTAGGCGGCGAGGACCTTCTGGAACGCCTTCTTGCCGAGCGCCTTCCGGAGCGCGGCGAGGGCGTGCGGCGCCTTGCCGTGGAGCAGCGCGCCGAGCTCGAGGCGCGAGACGAAGGCGTCGGCGGGGCGCGCGGCCTTGCCGTCGGCGCCGCCGAGCAACCGGTACGCGTGGTACGGCTGCACCAGCTCGGCGAGCCGCGCCTCGTAGGCCCGGGCGCCGGCCTGGTCCTCGGCGACGAGCGCCTCGGCGAAGAGGGCGAAGGCCTCGTCGACGACGGGCTCGCGGGCGCGGTCGCTCGCCACCAGGGTGCCGAACCACTGGTGCGCGATCCCGTGGACGACGAGGTCGTCGAGCAGGTACGGCAGGCCCGGCGGCGGCGGGAGGAGGTGTCCCGAGCCGACGAGCGCGAGGGCCGGCGCGTCGGCGGAGGCGGCGCCGCCGTCGAGGCCGGCGGCGGCGACGGTGAGGCAGGCCCACGGGTACGGCCGCCCGGTCGCCTTCTCGAGCGACGCGACGGTGGAGGCGGCGAGGTCGGCGAGGCGCTCCGCCGCGTAGGCGTGCGCCTCGGGGACGACGACGCGGAGCCGCAGCGAGCCCTGGGCGCGCTCGGCCTTCACCTGCCCCCGGCCGAGGACGACGCCGACGTCGGGCACCGCGGTGGCGACGAGCGAGGTGCGGCGCCGCCCGTCGGGCGTCGGCACCGAGCCGACCTCGCAGCCGGAGCCGGAGACGGCGACGCCCTCCGGCGCGATCACCGCGAGGAGGTAGGTGGCCGGCGTGGTGCGCGGCACCGCGCCGAGCCGCGGCGGCTCGTCGGGCTCGAAGGCGCCGTCGAGGCGCCGCGACGGCAGCGACGGCAGGAGGTGCCCGAGGGAGAGCAGGCCGTCGGCGCGGCCGTAGACGCCGGTCGGCTTCACCTCGGTCCTCGCGGCGCCGCCGAGGGCGGAGCCGAGGAGCGAGGCCATGGCGTCGGCGCCGGAGAGGCCCGGATCGGTCGAGCCCGGCGGCAGCTCGGGGACGACGCCGCGGAACGCGACGTCGACGACCGCCCGGGCGCCGGGGGCGACCGGCGCGGCGAGCTCGACCTCGTGCCACGTCGGCGTGCGCTCGACGACCTTGCAGGCCTTGCCGTCCTGCGCGACGCCGGAGAGCACGAGGTGGCGTCCCGCGGGGAGGCCGGGGAGGCCGTTCGGGTAGGTGCGCAGCGGCACGCGGCCGAGCGGCGCGTCGCCCCGGTGCACGAACGAGATGCGCACGCGGCCGTGGTAGACGCCGGCGTCGGGATCGACCTCGACCTCGGCGAGGTAGCGCGGCAGCGAGGCGAGGCCGCCCACCGCCTGCTCCGTCCGGGCGAGCTCCGACGGCCGCAGGCCGGTGCGGAGGAGCGCGAGCTCCGGATCGTCCGGCGGCGCCGGCTCGGCCGCCGCGACGAGGGCGAGCGCGCAGAGCGCGAAGGTGCTTCGGGCGGGTCGCACCTTGGTATCGTAGCAAGGTCCCACCACCGGCCCGACGGGGCCGCCCGACCGGAGCCCAACGTGCGCGCCGCGATCTCCTCGCTCGTCGTCCTCACCCTCGCCGCCTGCGCGGGCACGCCGTCCGCGGGCCCCGTGGACCCACCGAAGCCCGTGAAGCTGATGCCGGCCGCCGCCGAGGCGGAGACCGGCTCGCGGACCGCCCGCCGCACCGACCTCGACGTGCGCACCGAGACCGGCGAGCGGCAGCCGCTGGTGGTGTCGAAGGGCGAGACGGCGCCGCTCCGGATCCCGCCCGGCGTCCGCGTCTTCCTCGCCGGCGACGAGGCCGGCAAGGAGGGCTTCGAGGTCGACAACTTCGTGCTGTTCGAGGTCGTCGAGGACGGGAAGGTCGGCCACCGGTTCGTGGTGGGGTTCCACGAGGGCGTGACCGCCGACGGGCAGGAGATCGAGAACGCCGGCAAGAACGGGCTGAAGTTCGAGGCCCGCGAGGTGGACGTCACCAGCCACCTCCCCGAGGGCCGGCCGTTCGTCCTCCGAGGGACCGCGCTCGACTTCGGGAACGTCGGCAAGGTCACGGATCTGTGGCTGGTGTTCGAGGCCGGCGGCGCGGCGGGCGCCGAGAGCTGGCAGGACTGACGCGGCGCGGCAAGCTGCCGGGATGCGGCCTGTTCCCGGGGGCGCGGCGCGGGTAGAATCGCAGGCTCTGCGGCAGCTCCGGAGGATCTCCATGGCAGGCAACCGCCTCGCGCGGCTTGGCGCGATGATCGGGCTCGTGTTCGCGGGCGGGTGTGGCTGCGAGGACGATCTCGTCTCCATCGAGGACGGCGCACCCGTCGACCCGTGCGAGGGCGAGGACTGCCCCTGCCCCGACGACAATCCGAGCTGCCACGTCGTCTCGACCTGCGCGACGGACACGGACTGCCCCGAGCACGAGTGCTGCCTGCCGACGGACGGTGACGCGAACAACCTCACCTGCCAGTTCTGCCCCCGCACCTGCACCGCCGACACCGAGTGCTGCCCGGGCCAGACCTGCAACGAGAACCTCGGCCGCTGCTTCGATCGCTTCGACGAGTGCACCACCGACGAGGACTGCGGCCGCCCCGACCGCGTCTGCACCAGCTACACCGATCCGCACTCGCAGGAGACGACGCAGCGCTGCGACTACCAGCCCTGCGAGAGCGCCGCCGACTGCGGCGAGGGCTTCACCTGCTTCTCCGAGCGCTGCATCCAGGCGCCGCCGTGCGACGGCGGCTGCGACGCCGGCGAGGTCTGCGTCCTCGCCAACGACCGCTGCCAGGAGGACCCGCTCTGCACCGCGGAGGCCTGCGCCGGCGGCTTCGTGATGGTCTACGACGATCCCGACAACGTCTACGACGGCGCCCAGTGCCGCGAGCGCCCCTGCCACTGCGAGGAGCTGCCGCCGCTCACCTCGACCGACCAGGGCCGCTACGCGGCGAACGGCTTCGCCGGCGGCAAGGTCGTCGTCTCCGCCTACGACGGCACCTTCGGCGATCTCGTGCTGCACACCTTCGACCCGACCACCGGGCGCCGCGAGTCGACCGAGTGGGTCGACGGCGTGCCCGCGACCGGCGAGGTCGTCGGCGGCCCGTCCGGCGCCCGCAACGGCATCGCCGATCCGGGCCCCGACGTCGGCCGCCACACCGACCTCGTCACCGGCCCCGACGGCGCGATCCACGTCAGCTACTACGACGGCGACGCCGGCGACCTGAAGTACGCGCGCCGCGATCCCGCCGGCGCCTGGACGGTGATCACCGTGGACGGCGCCGACGCCGACGTCGGCCGCTTCACCTCGATCGCCCTCGACGCCGCCGGCGCGCCGGCGATCGCCTACTACCAGCAGGGCGGCGGCGAGGCCGCGCCCTGGACCACCGGCCTCAAGCTCGCCCGCGCCGCCACCGCGGCGCCGGCGGCCGCGGCCGACTTCACCCTCTCCGGCCTCCTCGACCAGGCCGAGGGCCCGGTCCCGCCGTGCAGCGCGTCGTGCGACGCCTCCTCCGCGTGCGTCGACGACGGCGGCACCGGCACCTGCGTCGCCACCGTGGCGGGCTGCGACGCCGACCCGGGGACGCCGGAGCTCGAGAACTGCGGGAGCGGCGACGCCTGCGTCGACCTCGGCGACGGCGCCGGCCCGAGCTGCCGCGGCACGCTCGCCGACGAGTCGCTCGCCGGCGACCTGCCGAAGGGCGTCGGCCTGTTCCCGTCGCTCGTCTTCCGGGACGGCGAGCCGGTGATCTTCTACTTCTCCTCGCTCGAGGACTCGCTCCGCGCCGTCGAGTCGGCGGCCGGCACCTTCGGCCCGCCGGTCGTCGTCGACGGCGGCCCCGACGCGGGCGGCGCCGACGCCCGGTCGAGCGGCTGGTACCCGTCGGCGGCGGTGGCGCCGGACGGCTCGCTCTTCGTCGTCTTCGGCGACCTGACCGCGCACTCGGTGATCGCCCTCGGCTGGGTCGACGCCAGCATCGCCGCCTCCGCCCCGAACCTCCGCGAGACGGTGGACCCCGGCGTCGGCAGCGGCGAGGTGATGCTCGTCGGCGCCGACGCCTCGCTGGCGATCACGCCGATCGGCGACCTGATCGTCGCCTACCAGGACCAGACCCGCGGCGACCTGCTGGTGGCGCGGCGCTCCCGCGCCAACGGCGCCTGGGGCCTGCCGGACCGCCACGGCGACGGCGCCCTCGGCTTCTGGGCCGACGTCGTCGTCGACGGCGGCCGCGCCTACGTCACCCACACGCGCGTCAAGGCCGGCATCCCCGACCTGACCTCGATGGTCGAGCTGGTCGCGCCGATCGACGCTCCCTGACCGGGCGGGCGGCCGGCCGGGCGAGGGTCGCTCCGGACCTGCCGCGCGCCAGCTTCGCTGGCTCGTGACGAGATCGATCCTCGCAGCGCTCGCGCTCGCCGTGGGCGCCCTGGCACCGCCGCCCGCCGTCGCGGCCAAGCCGCAGCGGCCCCGGGCGCCGGCGCGCCTCGTCATCACCGGGCTCCTCTTCGACGGCGTCCTCAAGGGCGATCCCGAGCCCGAGGAGGCGGTGCGGATCCAGAACCTCGGCCGCGGCGCCGACGCCGACGCGTCGGGCTGGTCGATCTCCGACGAGTTCGGTCCCCCGCGCCTGGCGGTGGTGGAGGCGGGCTCGCCGAAGAACGCGCCGCGCCACGTGCGGCTCCCGCCCGGCGCCTCCCTCGGCCCCGGCGAGGAGCTGTGGATCGCGCACCGCGGCGACGCCTTCCAGCAGATCTTCGGCTACCCGCCCGACTACGAGGCGGTGGACACGCTGCCCGGGGTGCCCGAGGCCTCGGCGCCCGACGGCTGGCCCACGTTCAACGCGGCCCGCGGCGTGGCCACGCTCCACGGCCCCGACGGCGCGGCGGTGGACCTCGTCGCCTACGACCGCGAGGGGAAGGGCCTCCCGGCCGAGCTACCGCCGTCGCTCTGGAAGGGCCCGCCGGTCGTCCTCGACGGCTCGGATCCGTACGGCTGGACCGGACGGATCCTCGCCCGCGACAAGCGCTCCGACGGGTGGGCGCAGGACGACCACGACCTCGCCACCGACTGGGACTCGGGCGCGAGCCGCACCCGGCTCGGCGTCGACGAGGTGCACCGGATCGAGCTGCCGGGGCAGACCCACCACGTCGCCGCGCCGCGGCGGCGGAAGGCGCGGGTGATCGCCGCGTCCTCGCCGGAGAACTCGTACGGCGTCATGGTCGCCGCGATCCGCGAGGCGAAGGAGGAGCTGCTCCTCCACGTCTACGAGTTCCGCCACGAGCTGCTCTGCGACGAGCTCGTCGCCGCGAAGGAGCGCGGCGTCGAGGTGCGCGTCTACCTCGAGGGCAGCCCGGTCGGCGGCATCCCCGACGGCGAGCGCCACATCGTCAAGCGGCTCGGCGAGGCGGGGATCCCGGTGCTCTTCCTCGGCGCGCCCGACGGCGCCAAGCGCCTCCGGGTCCGCTACCGCTTCGACCACGCGAAGTACGTGGTGATCGACCAGAAGACGGCGATCATCGGCAGCGAAAACTACGGCTACAGCGGCATGCCGGTCGACCCCTCGTACGGCAACCGCGGCTGGGTGATCCGGATCGACGAGGCGACGTTCGCCGCGCAGCTCCGCCGCGTCTTCCTCGACGACACCTCGCGGCCGTTCCCCGATCTCGAGGGCACGAGCCACGCGTCGCGGGCGTACCCGGACCTGGTGGCGCCGGACGACGCCGCCGACGACAAGTACGGCCCGCCCTACAAGGACCCGGCCTTCCAGCCGGAGCGCGCGCTGCGCACCGGCAAGTACGCGCGGCGGATCCCGCCGAGGATCGTCCGCGGCGAGGTGGGGCTCGAGCTCGTCACCTGCCCCGACACCTGCCTCGACGAGAACCACGCCGTGCTCGGGCTGATCAAGAGCGCGAAGCGCGAGCTCCTCGTCATCCAGAACTCGATCCCGCTCCACTGGGGCAAGCGCCACGAGACGACCGAGACCGCGCCGACGCTGCCGCTCGCGGCCACGGTCGCGGCGGCGCGGCGCGGCGTCCGCACCCGCGTGCTCATCGACTCCACCTGGTACAACGTCGAGGCCCGGGACGACCGCGACAACGACGACACCTGCCGCTACCTGAACGGCCTCGCCGCCGCCGAGGAGCTCGACCTCGCCTGCAAGGTGATCGACCTCGCCGCGGCGCACCTCGAGAAGATCCACACCAAGGGCGTGATCGCCGACGGCGAGCGGGTGCTGGTGAGCTCGATCAACTGGACCGAGAACTCGTTCAAGGGCAACCGAGAGGTGGGGGTGGTGGTCTCGCACCCGGCGATCGCCGGCTACTACCGGACGCTCTTCTTCCACGACTGGACCGACACCCGGCTCTACCGCGTGGCCGCCGCGAAGGGCGGCGCGCGGGCGGTGGACGCGAAGGGCAAGCTGGTGAAGCGCTACGGGCCCGGCGAGGCGCTCGACGTCGTCGGCGAGGTCGGCGACGAGCTCGAGGTCCGGGTCGGCGACGGGCAGGTCGCGGTCGTGGAGGCGTCGGCGATCGACGGGCGCCTGCTCGCCACCCCGGACGAGACGCTCCGGCTCGTCGGCCGCGCCGCCGAGGTCGAGGGCACGGTGCGCGCGGTGCACGTGGCCCGCGGCGGCGCGTACCTGAACTTCGGCGAGGACTGGAAGCGCGACTTCTCCGTCTACGTGGAGGACGGCGTCCTCGCCCAGCTCGAGCTCGCCGCCGACGAGCTCGAGGGGAAGGTGAAGGGCCGGAAGGTCCGCGTCCGCGGCACGATCCACGAGAAGAACGGGCCGGCGATCACCGTGAAGGACAAGGGAGCCCTGTCCCTGCGATGAGCGGCCCGCCGTTCGTTGACACCGCCGGCAGGCCGGGGCCACTCTCCGCCGGCTCGATGCTGCTCGCCCTCCTCCAGGCCGCCCGGCCGAAGCAGTGGGTGAAGAACGGCTTCCTGTTCGCGCCGCTGGTCTTCTCCCGGAACCTGTTCCACTGGGACCTGCTGGCGCGGGAGACGGCGGCGTTCGCGCTCTTCTGCATGGTGGCGTCGGCGGTCTACCTCGCCAACGACGTCCTCGACGCGCCGGCCGACCGCGCCCACCCGGTGAAGAGGCACCGGCCGGTGGCGAGCGGCAGGCTCTCGCCGCGGCTCGCCGCCGGCACCGCCACCGGGCTCGCGCTCGCCGGCACCGGCCTCGGCTACCTCCTCGAGCCGACGTTCGGCGCCTGCCTCGCCGCCTACCTGGCGATCAACGCGGCGTACTCGTCGCTGCTCAAGAAGCTCGCCTACGTCGACGTGGTGGTGATCGCCTCGGGCTTCGTGCTCCGCGTGCTCTCCGGCGCCCGCGCCATCGACGTGCCGACCTCGGAGTGGCTCTTCGTCTGCACGTTCTTCCTGGCGCTCTTCCTGGGGCTCGGCAAGCGCAAGCACGAGCTGCTCGCGGCGCAGGAGGCCGGCGGCGACGGCGCGAAGGCGCGGAGCGCGCTCAAGAGCTACGGCCTCGTCTGGGTGGGCCGCTGGCTCACCGCCGCCGGGGTGCTCGCGGTGACGAGCTACTTCCTCTACACCGTGGCGCCCGAGACCCACGCGAAGTTCGGCAGCTACGTGCTCGCGCTCACCCTGCCGTTCCCGGCCTTCGGGGTGTGGCGCTTCCACACGCTGGTGTCGCGGTCGGCCCGCGCCTCGAGCCCCACCGAGGCGCTGATCACCGACGTGCCGTTCGTCGCCAACCTCGCGCTGTGGCTGGCGTCGGTGGTCGCGATCCTATACGGGCACGGGATCGTGCCCGGCGTCTAGAAGCGGAGCGAGACGCCGAGCTCGGGGCCGTGGTCGACGCCCTCCCAGAGGAAGACGCGGTAGCCGACCCTCGGCGCCACGTGCTCGCCGTACGAGAAGCCGGTGGCGAGCATGCCGGTGACGAGCGAGCCGGGGAACTGGCCGTAGAGCGCGGTCGCGTCCCACTTCCAGCGCTTCGTCAGCTGGTAGTCGATCGACGGGCCGGTCTCGAACCCCCAGATCTGCGCGACGTCGGGGTCGCCGAAGTCGAGGACGCGGACGCCGCCGCCCATCCGCACGCGGAGGCGCTTCGTGACGTGGCCGAAGGAGAGGTGGAACGCGTAGGTCGGGAGCGTGCCGTCGCTCGCGAGCAGCGTGAAGGACTCGCCGTCGAAGCCGATGCCGTCGCGCACCTCGAACCGGAGCTGCACGTCGATCATGGCGTCGGCGCCCGGCGCGTCGGGCGTGGTCGCGGTCGAGATCGGCAGGGCGCCGCGGACGTCGGCGTCGAACCAGTACTTCTTGAGCTTCGGACGCTTCCCGCCGCGGGGACGGCGCGGGGGCGGGTCGCCGCCGCCGTCCCACGGGTCGCGGCCCTCGTCGAGGCCGAAGATCCCGCCGAGGCCGCAGCTCGGCGCGAAGATGCAGCCGCCGCCGCCGCCCACCGGCTCGTTGGCGCGCTTCTTCGCCTTCTCCTTCTTCTTCTTGATGCCCTTCTCGGTCTCCGCGGCGCCGAGGCCCTCGTCCTCGAGGGCGGGCGCGCCGATCGGGGGCGGCGGGCGCTCCGCGGCGGCGGCGGGGAGCGCGGCGCAGCAGGCGAGGGCGGCGAGGAGGCTCGGGATCCGCACGTACATGGTCGTACCACGGCCTCGGACGGCGCCCCGCCCGCCGCGATTCAGAAGCGGGCGCCGAAGCCGATGGTCGGGCCGCCGTAGGCGCCCTCGAGCCAGAGGAAGCGCACGCCCGGGCGCACGTAGACCGGGTCGAACCGGAACGCGACGCCGGCGTCGACGTCGGCGGCGACGAAGCCGTCGAAGACGAGGGCGCCGGCGCCGAGCTCGAGGACGGCCGGGCCGCCGAGCGAGGCCTCGAGGCCTCCGCCGGCGTCGAGCCCGAAGTACGCCTCGCCGGGGCCGAGGCCGAGCACCGCGCCGCCGAGCCGGACGTACGGCCGCGGATCGCTCGCGAACGCGAACGAGAGGCGGAGGCCGCCGAGCGGGAGGTGATCCCACGGGTCGCCCGGCTCGCGCTCGAGGAGGCCGGTGTACCAGGCCTCGACGCCGGGGCCGGCGCCGCGCGACTCGAGCCGCGCCGAGGCGTCGGCGGCGGCGTTCGGCAGCTCGGCGAGGAGGAGCGAGCCCGCCGCGGAGACGTCGAGCACCGCGCCCGTGCCCGCTTTGGCGTCGAGGCGCGGCGGCACCTGGTCCTCGCGCCACGACGGCCCGAGCGCGCCGCGCTGCGCGGCCTCGAGCGAGAGCGGCGGCGACGGCTCGCCGGCGGCGACGAGCGGCTCGTCGGCGAAGCCGGGCGGCGGCACGTAGCCGGGCGGCGCGGCCTCGGCCTCGACGTACGTCTCGTCGTCGCTCTCGGTGGAGAGCGCGGCCTCGGCGCCGACCTCGCAGGCCGCGCCGAGGCAGCTCGCGCAGCCCGGGACGTCGGAGCCGGACGAGGACGACGACGAGGCCTTCTTGCGCCTCGACTTGTCGCGGATCGCCTCGCGGGTGTCGTCGTGCTTCCCCGCCGCCGCTGCGGAGGGCGCGGCGACGAGGAGCGCGAGCAGCGCGCCGCACGTGGCGCGCGCTACCAGGCGAAGACGGTGCCGTCGTCGGTCCATGTGCACGCCGGGTTGCCGGCGTTCATCCGCAGGCGGCCCGGGACCCAGAAGTTCTTGCCGGTGAACGTGTGCGTCTCCGTGGTCATCAGCGTCCCGCGGCAGTAGACGCGCACCGTGGCGGTGACGTTCCCGGCGTAGGCCGACCAGTGGTGGACGCCGACGTCGTAGTCGTGGGTGGTGACCGGCGCGTTGATGCGGGTGTTCTCCGGGCCGGTGCCGACGATGTCGTCGCGGTCGAGCGACGGGTCGTCGTTCGGGGTGCCGCCGTCCCAGGCGGGGTTCGTGGCGCCGAAGTAGCAGTCGGCGTTCGCGGTGTTGCCCATCCAGGCCGACGCCGCGTTGTTCTGGTACAGGTTCCCGCCCATCGCGCTGTTGTGCAGGTGCAGGTCCATGTCCTTCGGGACGTCCCAGGTGAGCTCGATCCAGAGATCGCCGACCGCCTCGACGGTGATCGTCGTCTGGCAGCTCGCGGTGCCGCCGCGGCCGTCGGAGACGGTGAGCTCGAGCGTGTGCGTGCCCACGGTGTCGGCGTCGTAGGTGGTGGTGCAGACCGACGCGTTGCCGAAGTTGCCGGACGAGCCGGCGGGGCGCGCCACGATGCTCCACGCGCAGCTCGTCGGGTCGCCGTCCGGATCCGCGCCGCTGCCGGCGAGGTTCACCGTGGTGCCGGCGTTCACGGTCTGATCCGCGGGACACATCGCGACCGGCGGGCGGTTGCAGACGTTGCCCTCGTCGATCGCGCCGTCGCAGTCGTTGTCCGCGCCGTCGCAGACCTCGGCGCCCGACGGTCCCGGCGTGGCCGAGCAGGCGGTGCCGCCGGCGCCGTCGCAGACCAGCGTGCCCGATCGCTGGCAGACGCCGAGGCCGACCGAGCACGCGCCGCCGAGGCCGAGGCCCTCGTCGGCGCTCCCGTCGCAGTCGTTGTCGAGGTTGTCGCAGAGCTCGGCCGACGGGCTGCCGGGGCTGGCGCTGCAGACCACGGCGCCCGACGCGTCGCACTGGAGCTGCCCCGCGCGCAGGCAGGCGCCGACGCCGACGCTGCACGCGCCGCCGAGGCCGAGCCCGTCGTCGACGGTGCCGTCGCAGTCGTCGTCGACGCCGTTGCACGCCTCGGCGGTCGGGGCGCCGGGCGAGGCGCTGCAGGCGGTGCCGCCCGCGGCGTCGCACTGGAGCGCGCCGCTCCTCCGGCAGGCGCCGACGCCGACGGTGCAGGCGTTGCCGACGCCGAGGCCGTCGTCGGCGGTGCCGTCGCAGTCGTCGTCGACGCCGTTGCAGCTCTCGGCGGAAGGCGCGCCCGGCGTGGCCGAGCACTGGGTGGAGCCGTTCGGCGCGCAGACGATGCTGCCGTCGCGGCGGCAGGGACCGACGCCGGCGGAGCAGGCGTTGCCGAGGCCGAGGCCGTCGTCGGCGGCGCCGTCGCAGTCGTCGTCGAGGCCGTTGCAGAGCTCGACGCCCGGCGCGCCCGGCGACGCCGAGCAGACCACGGCGCCCGCGGCGTCGCACACCAGCGTGCCCGCGCGCTGGCAGGCGCCGACGCCGGCGCTGCACGCCTGGCCGAGCCCGAAGCCGTCGTCGACGGTGCCGTCGCAGTCGTCGTCGATCCCGTTGCACGCCTCGGCGCCGGGGGCGCCGGGGGACGCGGTGCAGCTCGTGCCGCCCGCGCCGTCGCACTGGAGCACGCCCGAGCGCACGCAGGCGCCGACGCCGGCGGAGCAGGCGTCGCCGAGGCCGAGGCCCTCGTCGACGGCGCCGTCGCAGTCGTCGTCCTGGCCGTTGCACGCCTCCGCCGCGCCGGCCCCGGCCTGGGCGTCGCAGACGGTGCGGGTGCCGTCCGCCGCGCAGACGAAGCTGCCCTGCGCCTCGCAGGCGCCGGCGCCGGCGGTGCACGGCTGCCCGAGGTTGCCGAAGGTCTCGTCGGTCGAGCCGTCGCAGTCGTCGTCGAGGCCGTTGCACAGCTCGAACCTCGGCGCGCCGGGCTGCGCGTCGCAGTCGACGCCGAGGCCGTCGGCCGCGCAGCCGAAGACGCCGCTCGCCTCGCAGGCGCCGACGCCCTCGACGCAGGCGCCGCCGAGCGCGAAGTCCTCGTCGGCGGCGCCGTCGCAGTCGTCGTCGAGGCCGTTGCAGACCTCGGCCGCCGCGCCGGCCAGCGCGGTGCAGACGGTGCCGCCGCCGGCGCCGCCCGGCCGGCGGTCGCAGATGAACGTGCCCACGCCCTCGCAGGCGCCGACGCCGGCGGTGCAGGCGTCGCCGAGCTCGGGGTAGTCCTCGTCGGTCTGGCCGTCGCAGTCGTTGTCGAGGCCGTCGCAGATCTCGCGGTCGGAGCCGCCGGTCTCGGAGCTGCAGATCACGCCCTGGCCGTCGGCGGCGCAGATCATCGTGCCCGCGCCGGCGCAGGCGCCGACGCCGCCCTGGCAGGCATCGCCGAGGCCGGCGAAGCCCTCGTCGGTGGCGCCGTCGCAGTCGTCGTCGACGCCGTTGCAGAGCTCGTCCGCGGGCGCCCCGGGCTCGCCGGTGCAGGTCGCCTCGCCGTCGGGGCCGCAGGCGACGACGCCCGGGAGCGCGCAGGCGCCGGCGCCGACCGTGCACCGGCCGCCCACGTCGAAGCCCTCGTCGACGAGGCCGTCGCAGTCGTCGTCGGCGCCGTTGCAGCTCTCTTCGGCCGGGAGGACCTGGCCGCCGCAGGCGCCGAACGCGCCGCCGTCGCAGACCTGCTGGCCCTCGCGGCACGCGCCGACGCCGGCGGTCGAGGCCGGGCCGGCGTAGCAGCTCTGGGTGGTGCCGTCGGCGCAGCTGCACCCCTCGTCGACCTCGCCGTCGCAGTCGTCGTCGAGGCCGTCGCACGACTCGTCGGCGCCCGGCTGCCGCGCGCCGTCGCCGTCGTCGCAGTCGTCGCCGCCCGCGCAGCCGGGGCCCGCGGAGAGGTGGCCGTCGCCGTCGGCGTCGGCGCAGCTGCTGCCCCCGCCCTGCCCGCCCGCGCCGCCGGCGCCGCTGCCGCCCGCGCCGTTGCCGC
>CAZDGH010000067.1:0-18239 GCA_964504805.1 uncultured Myxococcales bacterium
CGCCGGTGCCCTCGGCGACGCCGCCGCCCGGCGTGCCCGAGCGCAACACCCGCGCCGCGCTCCTCGCGCAGCTCGCCGCGCTGCAGGAGCGCATCGGCCGCCTCGAGGACGATCGCGACGACGGCCCGCCCGGCCTCGCCGACCTCGTCGCCCGCGTCGACCGCCTCGAGGCCCTCGCCTCCACCGAGCTCACGGTGCTGCGCACCGTCGTCGATCTGCTCGTGGAGAAAGGCGTGCTCTCGCGCGAGGAGTACTTCGCGCGGATGCGGAAGGCGCAGGGCGGGTGAGGTCAGGCTCCGGGCTCCAGGCGAGGACCGGCTCCAGGCTCCAGGCTCCTGACTCCAGCCGGCAGGCGGCTCGGCGCTCCGCGCCTCGCGCTCGACCGTCGCAGCAGGCTCCGCCGCGAAGCGGCGGGGGTTGCTGGAGCGTGGAGCCTGGAGCCTGCCTCTAGCCTCTCCGCCTTACTTCGGCGCCATCCGCAACGACGCGTCCAGCCGGATCGTCTCGCCGTTGAGATACGCGTTGCGGGCGATCGCCTCGACGAGCTGGCCGTACTCGGCGGGATCGCCGAGGCGCTTCGGGAAGGGGATCCCGGCGGCGAGGGAGACGCGGGCGGCCTCGGGCAGCGAGGCGAGGAGCGGCGTGTCGAAGAGGCCCGGGGCGATGGTGACCACGCGGATGCCGACGGCGGAGAGGTCGCGGGCGGCCGGGAGGGTGAGGCCGACGACGCCGCCCTTCGAGGCGGCGTAGGCGACCTGGCCGATCTGGCCGTCGAACGCGGCGACCGAGGCGGTGTTGACGACGACGCCGCGCTCGCCGGTCGGCAGCGGCGTCGCCTTGGCCATGGCGGCGGCGGAGAGCCGGAGCACGTTGAAGGTGCCGACCAGGTTCACGCCGATCACCTTCTGGAACAGCTCGAGGTCGTGCGGCTCGCCCTCCTTGGTGAGCGTGCGCGCGGCCCAGCCGACGCCGGCGCAGCTCACGGCGATGCGCAGCGTGCCGAGCTCGCCCGCCCTGGCGACGGCGGCCTTCACGTCGGCCTCGCTCTGCACGTCCGCCTGCGCGAACGCGGCGCCGTCGCCGAGCTCCTTGGCGAAGGCCGCGCCCTTCTCCGCGTCCCGATCGACGATGACGACCTTCGCGCCCGCGCGGTGCAGCGTGCGGGCGGTGGCGGCGCCGAGCCCCGAGGCCCCGCCGGTGACGAGTGCGACCGCTCCCTGGATCTCCATGGCTCCTCCTTGGGTGGCGGCGCTTGTAGCACGGATGTATGAGGACCGGCCGTGGCGGTGACGCTCGCGAAGGAGGAGGCGGCGGCCTTCCTCGTCGGCCAGCTCGGCCTGCGCCGGACGCTCCCGGCGAAGGGGGCCGCCGGCGTGCGCCGGCTGCTCCGCGAGCTCCGCTGCATCCAGCTCGACCCGCTCGACCCGCTCGGCACCAACGCGGACCTCGTCGCCCTCGCCCGCGTCGACGGCATCGGCAAGGGCGACGTCTACCGCCACCTCCTCCCGGGCCACGCCTTCGAGCACTTCGCCAAGGAGCGCTGCCTGCTCCCGGCGTCGGCGTTCCCGGCGTACCGCGAGCGCGCCGCCGAGGCGCCGTGGTGGCGGCTCGCGACGCGGCTCGAGCGGCTGCCCTCGGGCGTGGTCGAGGCGGTGCTCGCCGAGCTCGAGGCGCGCGGTCCGCTCGCCGCCGGCGAGCTCGCCGATCGCGGCGCGGTGGAGCCGCTCGACTGGCAGGGCTGGAAGGGCACCGGCCGCGCGGCGTCGATGGCGCTCGAGGTGCTGTGGACGCGCTGCCAGATCGTCGTCTGCGGCCGCGGTCCGGGCGGCAAGCGCTACGACGTGCCGCGGCGCGCGCTGCCCTCCCACGCCGAGGCGCCGGCGCCGGCGTCGTTCGAGCGCTGGGCGCTCGAGGAGCGCGTCGAGGCCGCGGGGCTCCTCGGCCGCAACGCCGGACCGCACTGGTCGATGCTCGCGGACGTGCGCACCTCGGAGCTCCCGGACCGCCTCGTCGCGGAGGGCGCGCTCGAGGAGGTCGTCGTCGAGGGCGCGCCGCGGCGGTACCTCGCGCCGAAAGGCTTCGCGCGCCGCCGCTTCCCCGCCGACGACGGGCGGCTCCGGATCCTCGGGCCGCTCGATCCGCTGCTCTGGGATCGCAAGCTGGTGAAGGACGCCTTCGGCTTCGACTACGCCTGGGAGGTCTACAAGCCGGCGAAGGCGCGGCGCTGGGGCTGGTACGTCTGCCCGCTGCTCCACCGCGGCGCCCTCGTCGGCCGGCTCGAGGGCCGCGCCAGGGACGGCGTGCTCGCGATCGACCGGATCTGGAAGGAGCGCGGGCGCGCGCTCGACGTCTCCGCGCTCGACGACGCGCTCGAGCGGCACGCGGCGGCGCTCGGGTGCGCGCGCGTGCGACGGCCGCGGCTCCGCTGACCCGGGCGAGATTGCTTCACTCCCGGGGCGGGTCTGCTAGATTCGCCGCACTTTCCCCACACCCTTCCGAGGAAGACCCGATGCGCTCGACGCTCCTCCGCTTCGCCCCGCTGTTCGCCCTCGTCGCCGTGCTCGCCGGCGCCGCGTGTGCCGAGACCCCCGAGAAGAAGAGCAAGCCCGCGGGCGACTGCCCGACGCTCGGCGAGACCAAGGGCTGCGAGAACGGGAAGATCTGCGCGATGCTCGAGGAGAAGCACCAGTGCCTGAAGCGGTGCACCGGCGAGGCCGACTGCACCGAGCTCCAGGAGTGCAAGAAGATCCACGGCTCCGACGCGAAGGCCTGCTACACCAAGGGCGCCACCGGCACCGAGCCGAAGACGAAGTAGCCGCAGCGCCGGCCGGGAGCTCCTCGCCGAGGAGCCCCGGCCGCCGCTACTTCCCGGGCTTGCGCGCGCCGTCGCCCGGCGTGACGGCGCCGCCCGGACCCTCGAACGCGAGGGAGGCGGAGTTCACGCAGTAGCGCAGGCCGTTCGGCCCCGGCCCGTCCGGGAAGACGTGGCCGAGGTGCCCGCCGCAGCGCGCGCAGGTGATCTCCACCCGCTCCATCCCGTGGCTCGCGTCGCGGTGCTCCTCGACCGCGCCGGGGATGGCGACCTCGGTGAAGCTCGGCCAGCCCGAGCCGCTGTCGTACTTCTCGGTGGAGCGGAACAGCACCGCGCCGCAGGCGCCGCACCGGTAGGTGCCCGGCTCGTGGTTGTCCCAGAACGCGCCGGAGAAGGCCCACTCGGTGCCCTTCTTGCGCAGCACCTCGTACTGCTTCGGGCTCAGCTCGGCCTTCCACTCCTCGTCCGTCTTCACGACCTTCGCCTCGGGCTTCGACACGGCCTTCGCTCCCTCCGCCGGCTTCGCCTTCGTCGCGTCCGCCGGGCGCGGCGCCTCGGCGGCGGCGCCGCCCGCGGCCAGCATGAGCGCGACCAGGATCATCCGACCCACGTTTCGCATCCGGGCCTCCCCCGTGAAGCGTCTCCGGAGGATCTACGCCGGATCCCGCCCCGGGGTTACGAGCTGCGGGTGCCGGCGGATCGCCGCCTCGAGCTCGCCCGAGAGCGCCGTGCCGTGGGGCGCCCGCGCGCTCGAGCGCTCCCAGCGCGCGAGCCAGCGCGCGCCGAGCGGGCGCTCGAGCAGGTCGAGCCTCGTGGCGGCGAGCGTGGTCTCGCCCTTCCGGCCGGTCGCCGGGCCGGCGCCGACGAAGAAGCCGGCGACGAGCAGCGAGGCCCGCGTCGGCGTCGCCGCGCTGTAGGTCGCGAGCGCCGCGCCCGGCCCGTCGTGCCGGCACGCGCCGCGGATCGCCGCGAGCGCCTCCGGCGTCCACAGGCCGCCGTCCTGCTTCGGCGAGAACGGATCGAAGAGCACCAGCTCGAAGCCGCCGCCGGCCTCGCCGAGCCTGGCGAGCGCCTCGCCCTCGAGGAGCCGCCAGGAGAGGCCGGGCGCGGCGGCGGCGCCGCCGGCGAGCAGCGCGTCGAGCTCCCGGGCGAGCGGCACGAGGAACGGGAAGCCCGCCTCGTCGGTCCGCGCCAGGCGGAGCGCGTCGAGGTCGCGCTCGAGGCTGACCAGCTCCACGTGCCGCCCGCCGGCCTCGCGCGCCGCGAGGATCACCGCCGCCGCGTTCGCCGCGGCGCCGAGGCCGACGTCGAGGATCCGGAGCGGGGAAGGGTCGGGCGCCGCGAGCCGCGCCCGCAGCCCCAGGCCGTCGACGTAGAGGCCGTTCGCCTCGCCCCACGGGCCGTCGCCCGGGTGCATCACCTCGCCGTGGCCCACGTGCCGCACGGCCTTCTCGCCGGAGCGCAGCGTGACCAGCTCGAACGCGCCGCGGCGGGTCACGCTGCGAGCTTCAGCGCCCGCTGCTCCTCGAGCAGCGACGCGAAGGTGCCGGAGAGGATCGCCTCGCGCATCCGGGCGACGTGGCGCTGGTAGAAGGTGAGGTTGTGGATGGCGAGGAGCCGCCGCCCGGTGACGCGCTTGCCGGAGAGGAGGTGCTGCAGGTACGCGCGCGTGTGGCTCGTGCACGTCGCGCAGGGGCAGCCCTCCTCGATCGGCCGGTAGTCGCTCTTGAACGCCTGCCGCTTCAGCCGCATCACGCCGCCGGGCACGTAGGCGAAGCCCTGCTGCGCCATCTTGGTGGGGATGATGCAGTCGAAAATGTCGACGCCCGCCGCGACCGCCTCGAGGATGTCGCCCGGCTTGCCGACGCCCATCAGGTAGCGCGCCCTGTCCTGCGGCAGGAGCTTCGCCGTGAACGCGGCGGTGGACCAGAGCGCGTCCTTGGTGTCGCCGACGGCGAGGCCGCCGATCGCGTAGCCGTCGAACGGCTGCGCGGTGATGAAGGCGGCGCTCTCCTCCCGGAGCGCGCGGTCGAGGCCGCCCTGGACGATCCCGAAGAGCGCCTGGTCGCTGCCGACCTTGGCCCGGGCCTCGAGGCTGCGGACCGCCCAGCGGTGGGTGCGCCCCATGGCGGCGAGGAGCTGCTCGCGCGGCACCGTGGACGGCGGGCAGACGTCGAGCGCCATCATCACGTCGCTGCCGATGGCGATCTGGGTGCGGATGCTCTCCTCGGGCGTCAGCCGCCGCTTCTTCGGCACCGGCCAGCCGCGGAAGAACGCGCCCTCCTCGTCGACCTCGCAGTCGGCGGCGAGCGAGAAGATCTGGAAGCCGCCCGAGTCGGTGAGGACCGCGCCGTCCCAGCCCATGAAGCGGTGGATGCCGCCGGCCTCGAGGAAGCGGTCGGGGCCGGGCGCGAGCCACAGGTGGTAGGTGTTGGCGAGGATCGTCCGCGCGCCGCCGGTGGCGATCTCCTGCGGCGAGAGGCTCTCGATGTTGGCGTGGGTCGCCACCGGCATGAACGCCGGGGTCGGCATCGACCCGTGGGGCGTGTAGAGGATCCCGGCGCGGGCGCCGGTGGGATCGACGGCGACGAGCTCGAAGCGGACGGCCATGAGGGCGCGGACTCTACCGCGGCCGCGCCGGTTGCGAAGCCCGCCTGCCTCGGGTGGGATCGGCCGAGGAGGTGGCCCATGGGCCTGCTCGCCGCGCGGCTGACCGTCGCTCTCGCGCTCGCAGTCCTCGTCGCCCTCGCCGCGGGCGACGCCTCGGCCTGCTCGTGCTACGGGCGGGCCTCGTTCCGCGTGGCCGCGCCGCGCGCTGCGCTGGTGATCCGCGCCGAGATCCTGGTCCACGGCGGCGGGACCGACGCCGACCCGAACACCTTCATGGACGTCCGCGTCGACGAGGTGCTCCGCGGCTCGACGGCGGCGAAGACGGTCCGGGTGTTCGGCTCCAACGGGTTCAACTGCGGGGCGTGGCTGGCCAACTACGAGGACGGCACGAGCTGGCTGCTCGCGCTCCGTCCGCTGGAACGAGAGCCGGGAGACGTGGGCGCGGTGGAGCCCTGGCTGATGTCGGGCTGCGCCCATCTCGGGGCGCTGGTCGAGGGCGAGCTGGTCAGGACCGACGCCGAGGTGATGTCGCTCTTCGAGGTGCGCGAGCTCGTCTCGCCGAGACCTCCGTCCCGGACGCCGTCGCCTCGCGTGGCGGCCCCCGCGCCCGCTCCGCCGGACCTCTAGGCGCCCCGCGCGCCGAGCTGTCCGAGGAGCCCGCGCAGGATCCGGTGGGTCATTCCCCAGATCGTCTCACCGTCGAAGCGCCAGGCGGCGAACCGTACCGGCAGCGGCCCGAGCCTGTGCTCGTGCTCGGCGTCGTGGGCGCCCGACGCGAGCGCGCCGAGGGGCACCCAGAAGGCGCGCACCACCTCGTCGGACAGCTCGATCCCCGGCCGCGGCGCGTCGAGGGCGAAGACCACCGGCGTCACCGCCATCGGCCGCAGGCCGCCGTGCTCCTTCGCGGGCAGGTCGTCGAGCCGCCCGAGCACGCGCGCGCCCTCGAGCCCGACCGCGACCTCCTCTCGCGTCTCGCGCCGGGCCGTCGCCTCGAGGTCGGGATCGTCCGGTGACGCCCGGCCGCCGGGCAGCGCCACGTGCCCCGACCACGGATCGCCGCGCCGCTCCGCGCGCCGGACGAGCAGCACCTCGAGCGCGTCGCCCTCGGGCCGCAGGATCACCGCGACCGCGGCGCGCACCGGCACGAGCGGGATCGAGAGGCGGCCGCGGCGGCGGAGCTTCTCCTCGAGGTGCGCGAGCGCGGCGCGGGGCATGGGTCGATCCTGCCCGTGAGCGGCGCACGCGCAAGTGGCGCCGCCGCGGCGCCCGTGAAAGCATCCGGCCTCCGATGGCGCTCCCCGACCGACGCGCGCGAACCGCGCCGGCCCCACGCCCGGTCCCCGAGGCGGCGAGGCCGAAGGTGCTCGCCGGCGCGCCTCGCCCACCGCGACGGCCGCTGCCCCGCTGGCTCCCCCGGCTCTGGATCGCGACCGGCGCCGTCGCCGCCGCGATCGCCGGGCTCGAGTGGGGCTTCGACGTCGCCTCGCGCCCCGCGGTGCTCCTGGCGGTGACGGTCCTCGACGGCGTGCTCGTCGGGCTGCTCGCCGCGGAGCTCGGCCTGCGCCTCCAGGCTGCCACCGAGCGCCTCGGCCTCGTCCGCGACCGCTGGGGCGACGTGCTGGCGCTCGCGCTCTGCCTGCTCCTGGTCGTGCTGGGGCTGCCGCGCGCCGCCGGCGCCGTCGCCGTCCTGCGCGCGCTCGGCCGCGGCCTGCTCGCCGCGCGACACGTCCCGCTCTTCGGCTCGGCGTTCGCGCTGCTCCAGGCGCGGCCGCTGGTGTCGCTGATCGCGTCGTTCGCGGTGGTGATCGCCTTCGGCACGCTGGCGCTCACGTTCCCCGCGGCGACGGCCGACCACGCCGGCGCGCCGCTCCTGACCGCGTTCTTCACCGCCACCTCCGCCACCTGCGTCACCGGGCTCGCCGTGGTGGACACCGCCACCTACTGGTCCCGCTTCGGCCAGCTGGTGATCCTCGGGCTCGTCCAGATCGGCGGCCTCGGGATCATGACCATCACCACCGCGCTCTCGATGGCGTTCCGCTCCACGATGACGCTGAAGGAGCGCGGCGCGATCCAGGAGATGTACGAGGAGGAGACGATCCTCGGCTTCCGGAGGCTCATCGTCCGCGCGGTCGGGATCACCCTCGGCCTCGAGGCGCTCGGCGCCGCCGCGCTCTACCTGCGCTTCGACGCCTACGCCGACGTCCTCGGCCTCCGCGGCGAGGGGACGGTGCTCTTCCACGCGGTGTTCCACGCGGTCACCGCCTTCTGCAACGCCGGCTTCGCGCTCCACTCCGACAGCCTGGTGCGGTTCGTCGGCGACGTGCCGGTGAACCTCACCGTCGCGGTGCTGGCGATCGCCGGCGGCCTCGGGTTCCCGGTGATCGCGAACCTCCTGCACCTCGACCTGCTCCGCGCGCCGCGGCTCTTCTTCCGGCGGCTGCCGGTGCACGACCGGATCGTCTGGGTGGCGACGGCGGCCCTGCTCGCCGGCGGCACGCTGGCCTACCTGGTGGTGGAGTGGAACGGCGTGCTCCACGGCCTGTCGTTCCGCGAGCGCCTGGTGGCGGCCTCGTTCGCCTCGGTGACGACGCGCTCGGCCGGGTTCAACACCGTGGACTACGGCCTGCTCACCCAGCCCGGGGTGATCCTCACCTGCGCCCTGATGTTCATCGGCGGCTCGCCGGGCGGCACCGCCGGCGGCGTCAAGGTCACCACCGCCGCGGTGATGCTGCTCGCGGTGCGCGCGATCCTCCACGGCCGGCCCGACGTGGAGGTGATGGGCCGCGAGCTGCCCCGGGCGACGATCTACCGGGCGGTCGCGGTGATCTTCATCAGCGGGGCGGGGCTCACCGCGCTGCTCGTCGTCCTCTTCGCCGTCGAGCGCCATCCGTTCGACCAGCTGCTCTTCGAGGCGGTGTCCGCGTTCGCCACCACCGGCCTGTCGATGAACCTCACCCCGAAGCTCTCGGCGGCCGGGCAGCTCGTGGTCGCCTTCCTCATGTTCGTCGGGCGCCTCGGGCCGTTCACCCTGGCGCTGGCCATCGGCTTCTCGCGGCACGCCGCGGCGTACCGCTTCCCGTCCGGCAAGGTCGTCGTCGGCTGATCCCGGAGGATCGTCCGTGTCCAACGAGCTCGTGGTCGTCATCGGCATGGGGCAGTTCGGCGAGGTGGTGGCGAGGACGCTCGGCGGCCGCGGCCGCGAGGTGCTCGTCCTCGACCGCTCCGAGGAGCGGATCGAGGACCTCAAGGACGCGGTGCCCCGCGCCGTCCGCGCCGACTCCACCGACGAGGGCGCGATGCGCGCGCTGGCGGTGGCCGAGGCGAAGACCGCGGTGGTGGCGCTGGGCGAGGAGGACTTCGAGGCGGCGGTGCTCACGGTCGCGCTGCTCAAGCAGCTCGGCGTGCCGCAGATCATCGTCCGCGCCTCGTCCCGCACCCACGGCCGGATCTTCGAGCTCGTCGGGGCGACGCGGGTGGTGTTCCCGGAGCTGCAGATGGGCGAGGTGCTGGCGCGGTCGCTCCTCGGCCGCGGCGTCCACGCCTACTTCGCGCTCGAGACGGGCCACACCCTCGCCGAGGTCGAGGTCCGCCCGGAGTGGGCGCACAGGAGCCTCGCCGAGCTCGAGCTGCGCAAGCGCTACGGCGTGCACGTGCTGGCGATCCGGCGGCCGGTCTCCGCCGGCGACGGTACCCTCCGCGACCACACCGTGGAGCTGCCCGCGCCGACCGAGGCGCTGCGCACCGGCGACCACCTCGTGCTCGTCGGCACGCAGGACGCGGTCTCGGGGCTCACCGGTGCGTGAGGCCTGGGTCACCGCCGCGCTGCTCCTGGCCGCGGGCTGCGTCGACCCGGTGTGCCGGGAGGACGCGGACTGCGCGGACGGTCTCGGCTGCGTGGAGGGCGCGTGCGTCGAGGCGAGCGCCCAGGAGGCCTGCGGCGACGGCGTCGTCGAGGCGGGTGAGGACTGCGACGAAGGCGCCGCCAACGGCGCGCCGGAGAGCGCGTGCGGCCCCGGCTGCCTCCAGGCCCGGTGCGGCGACGGCGTGGTGCAGCCGTCGCTCGGCGAGAGCTGCGACGAGGGCGAGGACGCGAACTCGGCCGGCGGCGGCTGCGGCCCGCGCTGCGTGCCGGTCGCGTGCGGCGACGGCGTCGCCGAAGCCGCCGAGGCGTGCGACGAAGGCCCCGAGGCGAACCTGCGCGGCCGACACTGCCGCGCCGACTGCACCGCGCCGAGCTGCGGCGACGGCGTCGTCGACGCGCCGTACGAGGACTGCGACGACGCGGCGGCCTCGACCGACTTCTCGGAGACCTGCACCGGCGCCTGCCGCGTGCCGTCGTGCGGCGACGGCGTGATCACGCGGGCGACGGAGGCGTGCGACGGCGGCCCGGGCTGCACGGCCGCGTGCGCCTTCGAGGGCTGCGGCGCCGTCGAGCTCGTGGCGGGCGCCGGGTTCACGCTGGTACGCCGCGCCGACGGCGTGCTGCGGGCCGCCGGCAGCGACGCGCAGGGCGAGCTCGGCCGCGTCGACCGCGGCGCGGACGTCCTCTCGCCCGAGGACCTCGACGGCGCCGGCCTGGTGCAGCTCGCCGCGGGCGAGGCGTTCGTGATCGCGCGGACCGCCGCGGGCACGGTGGTGACCTGGGGCTCGAACGTCGCCGGCCAGCGCGGGCTCTCCGTGCTCGAGGAGCGCCCGGGCCGCTCGGAGGTGCCGGGGCTGCCGCCGATCGTCGACGTCGCCGCCGGCGCGGTGTCCGCGTTCGCGCTCGACGAGGACGGCGCGATCTGGAGCTGGGGCGGCGCCTACTACCGCGAGCTCGGCGGCGACGACGGCGTCGTCGAGGCCTGCCCGATCGGCCACCGCTGCCGGCCCGAGCCACGGCGGCTCGAGGTCGCCGGCGTGCGCTTCGTCGACGTCGCCGCCGGCCCGTACACCGCGCTCGCGATCGACGAGCGGGGCGAGCTCTGGGGCTTCGGCCAGGCGGCGTTCGGCCAGCTCGGCCACGCCGTGGCCGAGGCGTGCCCGGACGGCGTGAACGTGTGCGTGCGCGCGCCGGACCGGGTGGGCGTCGGCGGCGTGGTGCGCGCCGCCGCCGGCCAGGAGTTCACGCTCTTCCTCGACCGCCGCGGCGCGCTCCGTGGCCTCGGCCGCATCGCCTACGCCGGCGCGCCGGCCGACGCGCCCGAGCTCGTGGTGTCCACGCCCACCCCGATCCCGCTCGCGAGCGGCGCGCGGATCCACGACGTCGCCGCGGGGCCGTACCACGCCCTCGTCCTCGACGAGGCCGGCGTCGTCCACGCCGGCGGCGGCGACGACGACGGCCGCCTGGGACGCGGGCCGTTCGTCGGCGTGACGCCGCTCGCGGAGGTGCCGGGTCTCGGCCGCGCCACGCAGGTGGCGGCGGCGCTCGCGCACTCGGGGGTGCTCCTCGACGACGGCTCGGTCGTCGCGTTCGGCACGGGCGCGAACGGCCAGCTCGGGCAAGGCGACGGCGCGCCGTCGGGCACGCCGGTGGCGTTCCCCGTCTGCCCCTAGGAACACGAAGGGCCCGCCCCGGAGCGCCGTCGCGTCCGTGGCGGGCCCGTCGCACCGGGGGCGCCTCGTCGGCGGCCCCGTGGCACCGCGCGGGAGCGTGCCGCTCCCGGGGTCAGCCCGGCGCCTTCAGCTGCAGCATCGGCATGGCGCCCTCGCCGAGGACGAGGTGCACCTGGCCGACCTTGGCCGCGAGCTCCTTGTACGCCTCGAGCTCCTTGAGGCGGACGAGGAGCGGGTTCTCGGCGAGGACCTTCGCGGTCTGCGCCAGCGACCGCGTGGCCGCGGTCTCCTCGCGGCGCAGGATCACGTTGGCCTCCGCCTCCTTGCCGGCCTCGATCACGCGGTTGAGCAGGGCCTTCATCTCGCCCGGCAGGACCACGTCCTTGACGCCGAACGACACCAGCCCGAGGCCGACCACCTCGGCGCGCGTCTTCACCTCGGCCGCGATCGCGCCGGCGAGCGCCTCGCGGGTCGCGAGGAGCTCGTCGAGCGTCGCCTCCGCCACGGCCTCGCGCGCCGCGAGCTGCATCGCGAGGTACAGGACGTCGTCCGGCTGCCGCGCGACCGTCGCCAGCCGCACCGGGTCGGCGACGAGGTACGCCGCCGAGAGGTTGAGGCGAAGGGTGACCTTGTCCTTCGTCATCACCTCCTGGCCGGTGACGTGGAGGAGCCGCTCGCGGAGGTCGAGCACCGAGAGCAGCACCTTGCGGACCACCGTCCAGGCCGCGTGGCGGCCGGGGCCGAGCACCTCGTCGAGCGTGCCGTCGACGTAGCGGAGCGCGACCGAGCCCTGGGGCACGGTGACCTCCACGTGGTCGGACGCCGGGACGAGCGCCTTCACCTCGTCGCGGAGCGGCGCCGTGGCGACGCCGGAGACGTCGAGCGTCTCCACCGTCACGGCGGGCACGAGCACGCGGGCGCCCTCGGCGGTCCGCTTCTCGGTGCGCTCCCACGTGGCGACGGCGTGCTCGCCGGCGCCGAGCCACCTCGCCGGGCGGCCGCGCCGGGTGACCAGCGCGCGCTCGTCCGGGCGCACGGTGACGAGGGCGATCTCGCCCTCCGGCGCCAGCGCGAGCTGCTCCGCCCGGAGCGGCAGGACGAGCGCCTCGCCGTCGAGGCGGAAGACCTCGAGCTTCCGGAACGGGCGCCACAGCCGGTGGCGGCCCGGCCCGAGCCACCTCGCCGGCACGCCGTTCACGTGCACCACGGCGCGCTGGCCGAGCGGGACGTCGAGCTTCAGGTACATGCTGCACCTCCTCTCCCCTTCCTTGCTGCGGTCGAAAAAGTGGGAGCGCCGCCTCCGCGAGGCCCGCGTCGCCGTCCCCGACGCCCCGGGTCGCGGCATGCGGCGCGCCTGCGGCGCGGGGGCGGGGCGGGCCGTCGCTGCGCTGGCCCCGTCCCGGCGTCCGCCGCGGGCCGCACGGCCACGCCGGGCCGGCTCCGCGGGCGTCGCTCGGGCGGCTCTCCCGTTGCGTGCTCCGAGGGGGATTCGAACCCCCGACCACCGGCGTAAAGCCGGTGCCCTACCAGGCTGGGCGATCGGAGCCATCTGCGTTTCAGGCAGACGGCAGGTGGACCGTGACGTGGTCCGGCCGGGTGGGACCCGAGGTGCGGAAGCCGGACGTGGCGACGCGGACCGGGGACGCGGGCGGGAGCGGCGCGGAGCCCCTCCTTCCCGTGCCCGGCCGCGGCCCACCGGGCCCGCGGGGCACTCCCACCGAGACATGAAAGCTCGGCTTCTCTACGATGCGCGCACCATGCGCGCCCTCCTCCTCGCCCTTCCTCTCCTCGTCCTCGGCGCCTGCGCCGGCGACGAGCCGGTGCGTGAGAACCCGCTCGGCACCTGCGCCACCAACGACGAGTGCCACACCGAGGAGTACTGCGGCGGCTTCCTCGGCGGCGACTGCGGCACCTCGGGGCAGCGCGGCGGCTGCACCCTGCGGCTCACCGAGTGCGATCCCGTCGACGAGCCGGTCTGCGGCTGCGACGGCAGCGTCTACCCGAGCACCTGCGAGGCCGCGCGCAACGGCGTCGCCCTCTCCGCCCTCGGCGGCTGCGAGGTGCCCGCCGGCCGCTTCGCCTGCGGCCCCCGCCTCTGCGACGCCGCCACCGAGTACTGCCGCGACGCCGGCTCGTCCGTCGGCTGCCAGCCCCTCCCCGACGGCTGCGACGGCACCGACTGCGCCTGCTTCGCCGGCGACCTGCCGGGCTCCTGCACGTCGTGCGCGGTCGCTGGAGGCCTGGTGCTGGACTGCTGAAAGCAGGCTCCAGGCTCCAGGCTTCAGGCTCCAGCCAGCAGGTAGCTCGGCGCTCCGCGCCTCGCGCTCCCCAGCTGGCGAGCTTGCCGGGGCCCCCAGCCTGGTGCCGCCGATACGAAGCGGTGGGTGCTGGAGCCCGGAGCCTGGAGCCTGGAGCCTCAGGCCCGGAAGGCCTGCTACACCGCGGGAGCCCGGCGCGGGCGCCGCCGCACCGGGGGGACGGGCTGGGGCGGGCCGCGAGGGTGGGTTGCCGAACGGCGGCCACGACGCCCCGTGGACGGGGCGGCGCCCGCGCGCGGGCTCCGGGACGGGGGGGCGCCCGGCCGGAGCCGGCAGCGCCGCATCCCTCACGACGAGCGGCCTCGGGCTTCGGCCGTCGCGTGTCTCTGTATTCGGATTCTGTGTACACGTCTCCCGTCGCGCCGCGGCTCTCGCCGTGCGCCGATCGCAGCCCGTGCGATCCGGGTCTCTCTCTGCCGCGCCGGAGCCGGTGCCCGTGGGCCCTTGGCTCCCCCGCCTCACCGCCGCCGCCCGCCGCGTGCGCGCCCGGGCCGAGCCCAGGAACGTCGAAGGCCGGGTCCCCTTCGTGGGAGCCCGGCCTCCGAGGACCAGCGAGAATCGCTGGGAAACCTAGGGGACCGGCCCTCCCGAGGGGAAGAAGCCCAGGTCGCGGATCGTGCCGCTGGCCGCGTCGTACGGGCACGGGCCGGCGGGCGTCGCCGCGTTCCTGCCGTCGCGCTGTCCGTGGTTCCACGCCATGGCCACCTCGTCTCGATCCGACTGCGGCGCCGGCGGGGACCGCCGACGAACGAACGGGAAGCTAGCAGCGACGACCCGAAAAGTCAACCAACCGCTGTCTCGGATTTACGCGCCCTCGCGGTAGGTGAACACCGCACCGCCCACCTCGAGCAGGTCGCCGTCGCCCAGGGGCGCCTTCTGGACCCGGGCGCCGTTCACCTTCACCCGGCCGAGGAGGCCGAGCTTCCGCACCGCGTAGCCGCCGTCGCCCCGGCGCTCCAGGGTCGCCGCCTCGTCGGCGCCGACCTCGGGCACGCGGAGCTGGCAGCGGTCCGAGGCGCCCAGCACGTTCGCGGCGTGGCGGAGCGCGTGGACCCGCACCGGCGTCACCTGGTGCTGCACCAGGTGCGGCTCGAGCAGCGCGGCCTTCTCCCGCCGCAGCCGCGCGAGCTCGGCAGGGGCGATGTGGCGGGTGGTGCTCCCGCTCGCGTCCTCCCGCCCGGCGGCCTCGAGCGGCTCGAAGCTCCTCGACAGCGCCTCGTAGTCGAAGCGCCGCGCCTCGAGCGTGATCAGCTCCGCCTCTCGCTCCTCGCCGCCGGAGGGGCCGTCGTCGAGGACCAGCTCGCCGGTGACCAGCGGCAGCTCCTCCTCGACGAGCGCGGTGTCCGGGATCGACTCCATGACGCCCTGCCGGTAGCGGACGACGTGGGCGCCGAGCTCGATCCGGTCGCCGTCGGCGAGCGGCCGCTTGTACTCGCGGCGGCCGTTCACGAAGGTGCCGTTGGTGGTGCCGAGGTCCTCGAGCCACATCGCGCCGTCCTTGCCGTACACGCGGGCGTGCCGGCGCGAGACGATCGGATCGTCGAGGCGGATGGCGGCGCCCGCCTCGCGGCCGAGCACCATGCACGAGCCGTCCCAGACGACGTCGCGCAGCTTCTTCCCGTCCTTCACGATCTCGAACGTCGCCATGGAGCCACCTCCCGGTGCGTGTGCGGGGCGCGGACACCCGTAGCAGAAGCTCGCGGCTCGACGACATCCCATGCCCCGGATCGGGCCGCCGCGACCGGGCTAACATCGCGGCCGTGCCGACGACCGCCCGCGCCGCGCCGCCGCCGCTCCTCGGGCGGTACCGCGTCCTCGCGCCGCTCTCCGCGGGGCCGGACGGCGCCGCCTACCAGGCGCGCGACGAGCGGGACCGGAGCCCGGTCGAGGTGCGGAGGCTGTCCGCGGCCGCGGCGGCGTCGCTCCGCGCGCGACTCCCGCTGCTCGCGCGCGCGGGGCACCCGGGCGTGCTGCGCGTGCTCGAGGCCCGGCTCGACGGCGCGGAGCGGATCGTCGTGGTCGAGGCCGTCGGACGCACGCTCGCGGAGCTCGAAGGGCGCGGCCCGCTCCTCCCGCCGGAGCTGCGGCTCCGCCTGGCACCGCTCGCCGAGGCGCTCGCGGGGGCGCACCGCCTCGGCCTCGTCCACGGGCGCCTCGACGCGGGGGCGGTGCGGCTGCGCGACGACGGGTCGCCGTGCCTCGACCTCACCGGCCTGGACGTGGGCCGCCCGGGGCGATCCGGCGCACGGGCGCCCGCGCACGCCGACGAGGGCCCCGCCGGGGACGTGCGCGCGCTCGGCCTGCTGGCGCGGGAGCTCGCCGGGGAGGGCCTCGCGCAGGACGGCGCGCTGTCCGCCCTCGTCGGCGAGCTGCTGGCGCCGGCGCCCGAGGATCGGCCGCCGGCCGCCGAGGTGGCGCGGCGGCTCGCCTCGGCCCCCGAGCCGCGGACCCTGGTGGAGCCGCCGGCCGCAGAGGCCGAGTCGGAGGACCCGAGGACGCTCGGCCGCTTCGAGCTGCTCGAGAAGCTCGGAGAGGGCGCCATGGGCCGCGTCTACCGCGCCCGCGACGTCGCCGACGGCTCCGTGGTCGCGGTGAAGGTGCTCCTGCCCGAGCTCGCGCGCAGCGCGCAGCACCTGAGGCGCTTCGAGCGCGAGGCGCGGCTGCTCGCGCGGCTCCGCGGCCCGAACGTCGCCGCGCTGCTCGAGGTGAACCGCGATCGCGGCCGGCACTTCCTAGCCATGGAGTACGTGGAGGGCCCGACGCTCTCGCAGCTCCTCCGGGAGCGGGGCCGCCTCGGCGTCGAGGAGGCGCTGTCTCTCGCCACCGATCTCGCCCTCGCCGACGTGCACGCGCTCGGGATCGTCCACCGCGACGTGAAGCCGGGGAACGTGCTCGTCTCCGCCCGCGAGGGCTCGGCGAAGCTCGTGGACTTCGGGGTGGCAAGGCTCGCCGAGCCGGACGGCCCCGAGGCCGACCTCACCCGGGCCGGCGCGCTGGTCGGCTCGCCGCACTTCATGTCGCCGGAGCAGTGCGCCGGCCTGCCCGCCGACGCGCGCGCCGACGTCTACGCCCTCGGGGTGACGCTCTTCCGGGCGCTCGCCGGCCGGCTGCCGTTCGAGGCCGCAGACGCGCGCGGCGTCATCGCCCAGCACCTGTCGGCGCCGCCGCCGTCGCTCCGCGCGCTGGCGCCGGAGGTCGGGGACGGCGTCGTCCACCTCGTGGCGCGCATGCTGGCGAAGGAGCCCGCCGAGCGTCCGGCCGACGGCGCCGCGGTGCTCGACGAGCTGCTCCGGCTCCGCGGCCGCGCGCCCGCCGGCGCCGGGGCCCACCCCGCCGCGCCCGCCGGCGCGGGTCCGGCGCTCCGCTACGAGTTCGAGTGGGCGCTCGCGGTCCCGCCGGCGCGGCTCTGGCCCTTCGTCGCCGACACCAACCGCGTCAACAAGGCGATCGGCCTCGAGGCGTTCGCGCTGACCTACGACGGACCGCCGGACGCCCGCGTGCAGCGGGCGCGCACGCGGCTCTCCGGCCTGGACCTCTCCTGGGTCGAGCACCCGTTCGAGTGGGTCGAGGGGCGCCGCTTCGGCGTCGTCCGCGAGTTCTCGGAGGGGCCGTTCACCTGGTTCCGCAGCGTCGTCGACCTTCGCCCGGATCCAGAGGGCGGCACGAGGCTCGTGCAGGTGATCGAGGCCGAGCCCCGCGGGCTCGTCGGCCGCGCGGCGGCGGCGCTCGAGATCGGCGTCAAGGCGAAGCGCAACCTGGGGAGGCTCTACGAGCGCGTCGCCGAGCTGGCCGCCGCGGAGCCGGGCCCGGAGACGCGGGTGCTCGCGTCGCCGTTCGAGGAGCCGCACCGGCTCTCCGCGCCGGCGCGGGCGCGGCTCGACCGCCACGTGGCGGCGCTGCTGGCGCAGGGCGTCGACGCCGACGTGGTGGAGCGGCTCTCGATCTACGTCGCCTCGGCGCCGGCCGCCGAGGTGGCGCGGCTCCGTCCCCGCGAGCTGGCGCGGCGCTTCCGCGTCGAGGAGGCGCCCGTGGTCGAGGCCTGCCTCCGCGCCGCGGCCGAGGGGATGCTCGCGCTCCGCTGGGATCTGCTCTGCCCGGTGTGCCGCGTCTCCTCCGGGTTCGTGGAGACGCTTCGCGCCGTGCGCGAGCACGCCCGGTGCGAGGCTTGCGGCGTCGACTTCCCGCTCGACCTCGGGCGGTCGGTGGAGCTCGCGTTCCGGGTCTCCCACGAGCTGCGCGAGGCGGACCACGCGACGTACTGCTCCGGCGGCCCTGCGCGGCTCCCGCACGTGGCGCTGCAGGTGCGGCTCGCGGCGGACGAGCGCCTCGAGGTCGAGCTCGGGCTCGGCCGCGGCACGTACCGGCTCGCGAGCCCGGCGCTGCCGACGGCGGCGCTGGTGCGGGTGGCGGGGCAGGAGGCGCAGCCGCGGCTCGAGCTCCCGCTCGGTCCGCCCGCCTCGCCGGCGCCGCTCGGGCTCCGGGAGGGCCGGCAGCTCCTCGTCCTCGAGAACCGCGCCGGCCGCGAGCTCCTGGTGCGGCTCGAGCGCACCGCGGGCCGCGACGACGCGCTCACCGCGGCGGAGGCCGCGAGCTCGCCGCTGTTCCGCGCGCTCTTCCCCGCGGAGCTGCTCGAGCGCGGGCGGCTCGTGCAGCTCGAGGGCGTGACGCTCCTCGCCGTCGACGCCGCCGACGCGCCGGCGCTCTACCGCGCCCTGGGCGAGCCGGCGGCGTTCGCGCGGCTCCACGAGCTGCGGGAGAGGGTCGCGGCCCACGGGGCGTCGCACGGCGGCGCCGCGGTGAAGGCGCTCGGCGACGGCCTCCTCCTCGCGTTCGGCGACGCGGCCGCGGCGGGCGCCGCCGCGGTGGGGCTCCGCGGGCTCCTCTCGGGCGGCGCCTCCCTCGAGGGCGCCGGCGTCCGCGCCGCGGCGGTCCGCGGCCCGGCGCTCGTCGCCCCCGGCGACGGC
>CAZDGH010000068.1:0-18002 GCA_964504805.1 uncultured Myxococcales bacterium
GGTTACCCGCCTCGCCTCCCGTCTCGTGCGCCTCGCGACGGCGTCTTGCCGCGACAGGCTCCTAGCGCGCGACGAGCCGCCACACGCCGAAGCGCGCCTGCCCCCACTGCAGCGGGTCGGTGCTCTTCAGCACCAGGTACTGCGCGTCGGGGCCGATCACCGTCGGGGCCGCGAAGCAGACCTCGACGAACGAGGTCTCGCGCGCCTCCATGGTCTGGACGTGGCGGTCGGTGGTGGAGACCACCCGCCCTTGCGCGTCGCGCACGGTGTCGGTGACGACCTTGTCCACCGGCACCATGTCGACCTTGGTGTCGAGGAGCCGGGAGCGCCCCTGCTGCGCCGGGGCGATCGTCTCGTCGTCGTCGGCGGTGCGGAGCGCGAGCAGCGTCCAGGAGAGCTGCTGCGCGGCGGCGCCGGAGAGGTGCTGCTCGAGGTGGAAGCAGGCGCCGTCGGCGCCGAACGACCGGAGCGTGTACTTCGTGCCGTCGAGGCCGACCGCCATCGCCGGGTCGACCGCGCCGGAGACCGCGGGGTTCACCATCGAAGGCGCGGCGTCGAGGTGCGCCCGGAGCGCCATGCGGCGGAGCTGGGCGCAGGAGGCGAGGCAGGCGGCGGCGCAAGCGACGGCGACGATCGAGCGGCGCACGGGACCCCCCGGGGTGGTGCGCGTCCGATACCGTGCGCGGGCCGGTGCGGTCAAAGGCGCCGGCCGTTGCGCCTCGCACGGCGCGGCCGGTAGAGAGGGCCGCCCGGCGTGCGGGCGAGGAGGCAGTCGATGGCGATCGACCCGGTGATCGTGGTGGGCGGCGGCCTCGCCGGGCTCTCGGCGGCGATCCACCTCGCCGAGCGCGGCGTGGAGGTGACGCTGCTCGAGGCGGGCCCGCGCCTCGGCGGCAAGCTCGCCGGCCGCCCGCCGATCGAGTTCACCCACGCCGGCCGCTCGTTCCGCTTCGCGGACGAGCACGGCATGCACGCCATCTGGGCCCAGTACTTCAACATGAAGGCCCTGCTCGAGCGCGCCGGCTGCCGCGAGCGCTTCCGCCCGGCGCGGCCGGCGTCGATCCTCTTCCGCAAGGGCGACGAGACGATCACCCAGCCGCTCGACTTCGCCTACGCGGAGGAGAAGAGCCCGCTCTGGTTCCTGTCGGAGCTGCTCACCACCCGCAACACGCTCGTGCGCTACCGGCTCTCCGACGTGCCGATGCTGGCGCGCTGCCTGTTCGAGCTCGTCACCTTCGAGCCGGTGGAGGACGAGGCCGCCGAGGACGAGGAGACGGTGGCGGAGTTCTCGGCGCGGCACCGGCTCACCGAGGAGATGGCGGCGATCCTCGAGGGCGTGCTCAAGGCCGGCTCCTTCGACCACAACCGCTTCGTCTCGCTCGCCTGGACGAAGAGCCTGCTGTCGTTCGCGATGCTCGGCCACGTGGGCGACATCCGCTTCGAGCTGCTCCGCGGCGACTCGGACGCGAACCTCGTCCGCCCGCTCGCGCGGTACGCCGCCGAGCTCGGGGTGCGGCTCGTCCGCGGCGCGAAGGTGACCGAGGTGCTGCGCGAGGGCGGCCGCGCCTCGGGCGTGCGGGTCGAGCCGTCGGGCGCCCCCGCCGCGGACGTGCCGCCCTACGCGCCCGGCGATCTCCTCACCGGGCCGGCGACCCTCGACGCCACCGCGGTGGTGCTCGCGGTGGAGGTGCCGGCCTTGCAGCGGCTCCTCGACCCGGGCCTGCTGGCCGACCCGTTCTTCTCGAGGCTCCGCCGCCTCGAGGCGATCGACAACTGGGTGGTGCGCGTCTTCACCGACCGCCCGCTCCGCGAGGACCGCGCCGACTCGGGCACCTTCGCCGGAGGCTTTCAGGCCCTCGACAACTTCTTCGTGCTCTCCCGCTTCAACGACGAGTGCCGGACCTACCGGCGCGACGCCGGCGGCGAGGTGATCGAATTCCACTCGTACCTCGCCCGCCACCTGCTCCCGGGGCTCACCGACGACGAGCGCCGCGACCTGTTCGTGCGCGACGTCCTCCGCGCCTTCCCCGAGCTCGAGGGCGGGATCGTCCACGTGGCCTTCCACCGCAACGACGCCACCTTCACCCGGGTGCAGGCCCGCTCCCACGCCCACATGGCCACGGTCACGACGCCGGTGCCGGGCCTGCTCCTCGCCGGCGATCACGTCCAGGTCGAGAGCCCAGCGTTCGACATGGAGCGCGCCACGCTCTCGGGGATCGTCGCCGCCAACGCGATCCTGAAGGAGCGCGGGCTGCCCCTGCAGGAGGTGCGGCACCGCCGCCCGGACCTCCCGACCACCCGCGCGCTCAAGCTCGCGCGGAGGGTGAAGGACCGCCTCCTCGGCCCGCGGGTGGCGAAGGGGCCGCCGGCCCGCGCGCCGCGGGCGCCGCAGAACCGCGCCCCGAAGGTGCTGGTGGTCGGCGCCGGCCTCGCCGGCCTCTCGGCGGCGATCTCCCTCGCCGAGCGCGGCCTCGACGTCACCGTGCTCGAGCGCGAGGCGCAGCCCGGCGGCAAGGTGCGCAGCCGCGAGCCGGTCCGCTTCCACCACCGCGATCGCCTCTGGCGCTTCCCGACCGACTTCGGGATGCACGGCGTCTGGCGCCGCTACCACAACCTGAAGGAGCTCCTCCGCCGGGCCGGCGCCGGGGGCGCGCTCGTCCCCGGCGCGCCGAGCGAGCTCGTCTACGCGAGGCCCGGCGCCTTCGAGGTCCGGCGGCAGACGATCCACTTCCGCGGCTTCCCGCTCCCGGCGCCGCTCCACGTCGCAAAGGTGCTCCTCTTCGGCAACGAGCTGTTCACGCCGACGCCGAAGGACCTGCGCGACATGCTCCGCCTCAGCGTCGAGCTCGGCGGCCACGACGAGCTCCGCGACGCGGCCGGCGACGACGCCGAGACCCTCGCCGGCCTGATCGCGCGCCACGGCCTGCGCGAGGAGCTCGGGGCGCTGCTCGAGGGGATCGCCAAGAACGGCACCTTCGAGCGGGCCTCGAGGGTCTCGGCGGCGTTCGCGAAGAACCTGCTCGCGTTCGACGCCCTCGGCACCCAGGACGCCTGCGAGGTCGAGTGGGTGAAGGGCCCGACCGGCGCCCACCTCGCGGCACCGCTCGCGCGCTTCGCCGCCGCCCGCGGCGCGAAGCTCCACACCGGGACCGAGCTCCTCGCCCTCCACCGCGGCGAGGGCGGCGCCATCGCCGAGGCCACGTACCGCACCGGCGGCGAGACGCGGCGCGAGGCCTTCGACCACGTGGTGCTCGCGGTGGAGATCCCCGGCCTCCAGAAGCTCCTCCGGGCGAGCGGCCTCGAGAAGGAGCCCGGCCTCGAGGGCGTGCTCCGCCTCGAGGCGCTCGACCAGCTCGTCGTCCGGATGTGGTTCGCCGACGCCCGCCTCGCCTCGACCCGCGCCCAGAGCGGCGCCCTCGCCGGCGCCTTCCGCCTCTTCGACAACTACTTCGTGCTCTCGCGGATCCAGGACGAGTACCGCGCCTGGTCGGAGGAGACCGACGGCGAGGTGATCGAGTGCCAGGTCTACCTGGCCCGCGACCGCGCCCGCACGCTCTCGCCCGCGCAGCTCCGCGCCGAGGCCGAGGTGGAGATCGGCCGCGTCTTCCCGGAGCTTGCCGGCAAGCTCGTGCACCTGCACGTGCAGGAGAACCCGCCGCTGTTCTCGGGCCGGTCGCCGGGGCACGTCGTCGACGCGCCTTCCACCGCCACCGGCCTCGACAACCTCTACGTCGCCGGCGACTTCGTCCGGCTCCCGCACCCGGTCCACGACATGGAGAAGGCCGTGGTCTCCGGCCGCGTCGCCGCCAACGCGATCCTGGCGCGGGAGGGCTACCCGTCCGACGCGGTGATCCCGCTCGAGCCGCCGACCGTCGCCCACCGGCTGCTCTCGGCGCTGCGCGGCGCCGGGATCCTGGTGCCGGCGCGAAAGGACGCGCGCGCGCTCGACGCGCAGCGCGAGCGGCCGGGCCTGAAGGTCGTCGAGGAGGCCGCGGTCTAGCCGGCCAGGGCGCGGAGCACCGCCTCGACGGCGGCCGGCCCCTGGTGCAGCGACGCCCCGTCCCAGACGGCGGGGAGCGCGCCGCCGCCGCGCGCCTCGAGGTCCCGGCGCACCTCGTCGTAGACGACGTTCCGGAAGCGGACCCGGTCCTCGAGGCCGAGCTGCACCACGAGCGAGCGCGCGGCGGCGCTCGGCGGATCGGCGATGGCGTGGAAGAGCTCGACGGCCATGCGGAAGGGCCCCGGAGTCGCTACGGTGGGCGGATGCGACGGTACACCCTGCACACGATCCCGGTGAAGAGCCGCGTCCTCGAGGGCAACCCGCTCGGCGACCCCACCGAGCGGAGCCTCTTCGTCGTGGCGCCCGACGGCGAGCGCGGCCCGCTGCCGGTCCTCTGGGTGCTGGTCGGCTTCGCCGGCACCGCCGCCGCCGCGGTCGCCGAGGACCCGTGGGACGAGGGGCTCCGGCAGCGCCTCGAGCGCCTCGACCGCGAGGGCGTGCTCCCGCCCTGCATCGCCGTCGTCCCCGACTGCTTCACCGCGCTCGGCGGCTCGCAGTACCTGAACTCGACGGCGACCGGTCGCTACGAGGATCACCTCTGGCAGGAGCTGCTGCCCCTGGTGCGGGAGCGCTTCCCCACCGGGCGGCACGGGATCCTCGGCAAGTCGTCGGGCGGCTACGGCGCGCTGGTGCAGGCGATGCGGCACCCGGAGGTGATCGAGGCCTGCGCCTGCCACTCGGGCGACATGGCCTTCGACCTCGTCTACCGCCCCGACCTGCCCGCGCTCTGCGCCGCCGCCGAGGCCCACGGCGGGATCGACGGCTTCCTCGAGGCCTTCCGCAAGGCGCGGAAGAAGCGCGACGGCCGCTTCCTGTCTGCGCTGAACGCGCTCTGCATGGCCGCCTGCTACGCGCCCGATCCGTCGAAGCCCCACGGCGTGGACCTGCCGGTGGACCTCGCCACCTGTGCGCTCCGGCCCGACGTGTGGGCGCGGTGGCTCGCCCACGATCCCCTCCGGCTCGTCGAGGACCCGCTGCACCAGGAGCGCCTGCGGAAGCTGCGGCTGCTGTTCCTCGACTGCGGGAGCCGGGACGAGCACGGCCTGCAGTGGGGCCTGCGCCAGCTGGTGCAGAAGCTCGCGGCGTCCGGTGTTCCTCACCGGTACGAGACGTTCGACGACGGCCACCGCGGCCTGTCGTACCGGTACGACGTCAGCTTGCCCTTGCTCGCACGGGCGCTCACGGGGTAGGCGAGGGCCCCCCGTGGGGCCGGGGCGGGGTGTGCCATGCACCCGGGCCTCGCGTATCCTCCGGCGGACTTCGAGGGAGTGAACGGTGCCCAGGGCGGAGCCATCAGCCGCGAAGCGACGCGAGGACGTCTCCGACGTCCGCGATCCGGACGCGCCTGTCTCGAATCCGCCGCCGGCACGGGCCGCAAGCCCGCAGAAGCTCGTCACTCCGCCCAAGGCACGAGCCTTGCTCACCTGGTTCGGCGTGGACGTGACCTCCGAGGCGCTCCCGCTCGACGTCGCCCGCACCTGCCTCACCCCGGGCTGCCGGCGCCACGTACTGCTCGGCGAGCTGATGTGCCCGGTGCACCTCGACCTGGCCACGCCCGAAGAGCTCCCCGACCTCGTCACCCAGGCGCAGACGCGGTGGACGCGCGGCCTGCGCAGCATCGCGGTGGCGGCGGTGCTCTCGGTGCTCGGCGTGGTGGTCGGCGGCGTCGTCCAGGAGACGAGGTTCGGCTGGCTCGGCGCCATCGCCTCGGGCGGCGTGGTCGCCGCGTTCGTCGCCCGCGAGGCCGGGCTGCCGCGGTTCGCGAGCCTCCTCGGCACCCTCGGCTTCTTCGCGGCGGTGGTGCTCGTCTTCGCCGGCCTCATCGTCGGCGGCATCGGCGCGCTGCCGCTCCTGCTCCCGTAGACTGCACGGCGCATGGCGCGCCTCCCCGCCCCCGCGCTCCCGTCGTGGCTCGCGCGGCAGCTGCCGTTTCCGCGGTACCGCGTGGACGTCGGCGGGCTGCGCATGCACGTCGCCGAGCGCGGGCCCGAGGGCGCGCGGCCGGTGCTGTGCGTCCACGGCAACCCGACCTGGGGCTTCCTCTGGCGGCGCGTCGCCGCCGAGCTCGCCGGCGCGCCGCTCCGGGTGGTGATGCCCGACCTCGTCGGCCTCGGCCTCTCCGATCGGCCGCACCACCCGTCGCTCCACTCGATCGAGCGTCACGCCGCGTGGCTCGGCGCGCTCGTCGACGCCCTCGACCTGCGCGGCGTGGTGCTCGCGGTGCAGGACTGGGGCGGGCCGATCGGCCTCCACGCGTTCCTCCGGCGGCGGGAGCGCCTCGCCGGGATCGTGCTCCTCAACACCGTGGTCGGCCCGCCGAGGCCGGGCTTCCGGCCGACCGCGTTCCACCGCTTCGCGCGGCTCCCGCTGGTGAGCGAGCTCGCCTTCCGCGGCCTCGGCTTCCCGCAGGTGGGCCTCGCCCTCGCGCAGGGCGACCGCCGCTCGATCCGCGGCGACGTGGCCCGCGCCTACCGCTGGCCGCTCCGCCGCGGCGCCGGCAACGCGGCGCCGCTGGCCCTGGCGCGGATGGTGCCGGACGGCGCCGCCCACCCGTCGATCCTGCCGCTCCGCGAGGTCGAGGTGCTGGTGACGAGCTTCCGCGGGCCGATGCGGATCGTCTGGGGCGATCGCGATCCGGTGCTCGGCTCGGTGGTGCGGCACCTCGAGCGGCTCCTCCCGGGCGTGCCGGTGACCCACACCGAGGCGGGGCACTTCCTCCAGGAGGAGGTGCCGCACGAGATCGCCGCCGCGATCCGCGCGGTCGCCGCGGCGCTCTAGCCGTCGCGCAGGAGCAGCTCCGCCGCGGCCTTCCCGGCGAGCGCGGCGGTGGGCACGCTGCCCGGCCACACCGTCGTGTGACCTGCGGTGAACACGCCTCTCACCTGCGTGCGCCACCGCCCGAGCGCGCGCCGCGGCACCTCGGGGAAGAAGTAGCTGAAGCCCGCCGAGGCGCCGCCCGGCGAGCGGGTGAAGCGCTCCGCCGCCGCCGGCGTGCCCACGTCGAGGTACGTCACCGCCTCGCGGGCGCCGGGGAGCGCCCGGTCGAGCGAGGCGAGGAGGTCGTCGCCGAGCCGGCGCTTCAGGTCGCGGTAGGCGCGGGTGCGCGGGAGGCCGGGCCCGGCGCCGAGGCCGTAGCGGCCCTGCCACGACGCGTCGCTGAAGCACTGCACCACCACCGACGAGGCGCCCGGCGGCGCCAGCGCCGGATCGAAGGCGGCGTGCCCGGCGAGCTGCACCCAGGCGCGGCGGTGGCCGTCGGGCCCGTCGCCGGGACGCGCGGTCGCGCCTTCGGGCAGGTCGAAGAGGTGCTGCGCCCCGAGCGCCTCGCGGAGCCGCGCCGCCGGCCACGACAGCCCGACGTACGCGGCGAGGAGCGGCGCCGACATCGGCGACCGGGCGAGCGCGTCGTCGCCGCCGAGGAGCCGCGCGGCCTGCGGCTGGTCCAGCGCGAGCACGATCCGCCTCGCCTCGATGGCGGTGCCGTCCTCGAGCCGCACGCCGCGGGCACGCCCGCCCTCGACGCAAACGGCCGCGACCCTCGCCTTGGTGCGGACCTCGCCGCCCGCCGCGCGGAGCACGCCGACGAGGTGCGCGAAGAACGCGCCGAGCCCGCCGCGCGGGTACCAGTAGTCGTGGCACCAGAAGTGCCAGAACGCGCTGGCGAGGAGCGCGCTCATCCGCGGGTAGCCGAGCTCGGCGAGCGCCTCGCGGAGCGGCGAGGCCGGCAGGTGCCGCTCGTAGAAGGCGCGGAGCGGCTCTCCGAGCAGCGGCCGCACCAGCCGCGCGTCGCGGGCGAGCGCGGCGGCGAGCCGCGCGAACGAGCGGACGCCGGCGTCGCGCACGTACGGCGGCGGCAGCTCGGCGACCCGCGAGACCAGCGCCGACACCCGGCGGTGCACCGCGAAGGCGCGGCGGAGCCCGTGCCGCGACGGAGGGTGTGCGGCCGCGAGCGCGGCCTCCACCTGCGCGAGGTCCCAGGCGACGAGGTCCGCGCCCGCGGCGCGGAGGCGGAAGCGCACCCGGTGCCACCTGCCGTCGAGCGCGCCCAGGCCGTCGAGGATCGGGAACAGCATCCCGCCGTCCACCACCGACTGGTCGCCGACGTCGAACGAGAAGCCGCGCCGGACGATCCCCGCGGCGAGGCCGCCGACCTGGTGGTTCTGCTCGAGCACGAGCGGCCGGAGGCCCGACCGGGCGAGGCGCAGCGCCGCGACGAGCCCGGAGATGCCACCGCCGACGACGAGCGCGTCCACGGTGCGCGTCGGTAGCACCCGCCCCGAGCCCCGACAAGGCGTGACGGTCGTCATCGATCGCGCCGCGTGCGGCGATGGACGATCGGACCATCGCGGCGGGGGCCACGAGGGGGGACGCACGAGCACGGCGCAGTCGGCCGTGCTCGCGTGTTTCTGGGGCCGACCTCTGCTAGGTATGCGTGCAGCCTCGGGGATTCCGTCGTGGAAGGTCCGCCTGACCTTCCCGTCCGTACCCGTGTCGTAGCCACGAGGCCCGCCACCTGGAGGTCCGATGCGTTCCCGCCCTCTCGCCGCCCTCGCCGGCCTGCTCGCCGCCACCACCGCGTGCGGCGACCTCGCCCGCGCCCTGGGCGAGTGCGGCACCGACCAGGCCGCCTACCAGGAGGCGATCGCCGACGACGGCGCGCTCCTCTCGGCGGTGCCGTCGGAGGGTCCGTACCCGATGGCGCTGGTGATCTCGCAGCCGGCGATCAACGAGCTGCTCCAGAAGACGAGCCAGATCTCGCTCGACCCGATCCGCGAGACCCACGACTGGGGCCGGCTCCGGGTGACGCCGACGTTCCCGGTGCTGTCGATCCAGGAGCTCGCCGACTGCCCCACCTGCATCCTCGCGGACCTCAGCCTCGACCTCTGGCTCGACGTCGAGGGCGCGGGCACCTTCGACGGCAGCGTCGCGGTGCAGGCCGGCGTGCCGCTCCTGCTCGGGGCGGTGAGCGATCGCGAGACCGACGTCATCGCCGGCCTCGGCCAGGTGGTGATCGCCGGCCTGAACGTCACCGTCGAGGGCTTCGACACCTCGGAGATCCCGGAGCTGAACGGGATCCTGGCCGGCCTCGCCCAGGACTTCCTCCGCGACGAGTTCGGCGACAAGACCCTCACCCGCCTCGACAGCTTCCAGGTCGGCCAGGGCGACGTCTTCCTCGCGGGCCGCGGCCTGCGGATCTTCCCCGAGCAGAAGACGCTGCTCCTCGGCCTGCACACGAACCTCGTCCTCCCGCCTGCGACCACCCTCGCGGAGCAGGCGACGCTGCCGGAGGGCACCGACCTCTCGCTGCAGTTCCACCCCGGCCTGCTGCTCTCGATGGGCGAGCGCCTCCTGTTCGAGGGCGAGATCCCGCGCGACTACGACCAGGAGGGCAACGCCGCCGACGGCGGCGACGACCACGTGCTCCTCCGCACCATGGACGCGAGCGACGCCGGCGCGCTGCACACCGTCTTCCGCGTCTGGCGCACCGGCGGCGGCGGCTGCGGCTTCGTCGACGTCGCCAGCGACCTCTCGCTCGCGCTCACCGGCGGCCAGATCACCATCGCCGCCGACAACCTCGAGGTCGTCGAGGGCGAGGGCGCCGGCGCCTTCCTCGCCGAGGCCGACTGGCTCGCCGGCGACTTCCTGCAGGCCTTCACCGACAACCTCGAGCTCACCGTGAACTACCGCGAGATGTCGGTCGGCGACTCCGAGGAGGACGCCCAGGTGGCCGCCTCCGGCCTCTTCGTCGACGGCCGCGGCCTGACGGTCCACCTCGATCTGCTGTAGGGAGGCTCCAGGCTCCAGGCTCCAGACTCCAGCAACCCGCAGGTGGCTGGAGCCTGAAGCCTGGAGACCGGAGCCTGCGCCTCACAGCCTCGTAGCCCGCCTCTCAACGTTTCAACCTGCCGCCGTTACTAGCGATCTCTCCGTCCCTTGACGCGCGGCGTCACCGGGGCTATCTCGTCCGCCTCCCTCGGTTGATTTTCGGGTCAAGCCGGCGCGCCGCCGGCGGCCCGTCCTGGAGGCGGCATGGCGAAGAACGGGAAGTCGGTCGGGCGTCGCGTCGCGATCGTCGCGGGGCTGAGGACGCCGTTCGTGAAGAGCGCGGGCTCGTTCCGGAAGCTCACCGCGCTCGACCTCGGCAAGGCGGTCGTCAACGAGCTCGTCGCGCGCAGCGACCTGCCGCGCGAGGAGATCGACCTCGTCGTCTACGGCCAGGTGGTGCCGAGCATCCACGCGCCGAACATCGCCCGCGAGATCGTCCTCGGCACCGGGATGCCGCAGAAGGTCGACGCCTGGTCGGTGTCGCGCGCCTGCGCGACCGCGGTGCAGGCGACCTGCTCCGCCGCCGACCAGATCGCCCTCGGCCAGGCCGACGTCGCCATCGCCGGCGGCGCCGAGTGCCTCTCCGACGTCCCGATCACGGTGAGCCGCCCGCTCGCCGACGCGCTCGTCTCGGCGAGCCGCGCCCGCGACCTCCCCGGCAAGCTCCGCTCCTTCGCCCACCTCTCGGCGAAGGACCTGCTCCCGGTGCCGCCCGCGCTCAAGGAGCCGTCGACCGGCCTCACCATGGGCGAGAGCGCCGAGAAGATGGCGAAGGAGCACGGCGTCGGCCGCGAGGAGCAGGACCGCTTCGCGAAGCGCTCCCACGACCGCGCCGCCGCCGCGTGGAAGGAGGGAAAGTACGACCGCGAGGTGATGCACGTCCTCGCGCCGCCGCGGTACGAGGACAGCACCACCAAGGACGACTTCGTCCGCGAGGACACCGACCTCGCCAAGATGGCGCAGCTCAAGCCGGCGTTCGATCGCAAGTACGGCACCATCACCGCCGCCAACAGCTCCGGCCTCACCGACGGCGCCTCGGCGCTCCTGCTCATGAGCGAGGAGAAGGCGAAGGCCCTCGGCCACACGCCGCTCGGCTACCTCCGCTCCTACGCCTTCGCGGCCATCGACCCGAAGTGGCAGATGCTGATGGGCCCGTCGTTCGCGACCCCGCTCGCCCTCGACCGCGCCGGCTGCACCCTCGGCGACATGGACGTCGTCGACGTCCACGAGGCGTTCGCGTCGGTGGTGCTGTGCAACCTGAAGGCGATGGCCTCGAAGAAGTTCTGCGAGGAGAAGCTCGGGCGCAGCGAGGCGCTCGGCGAGGTCGACGACGACAAGCTGAACCCGAACGGCGGCTCCATCGCCCTCGGCCACCCGTTCGCCGCGACCGGCGGCCGGATGATCCTGAACACGCTGAACGAGCTCGGGCGCCGGGGGAAGAGCCTCGGCCTCGTCACCCTTTGTGCGGCGGGCGGCCTCGGGGCCGCCGTCGTGGTGGAGAGGGCTTAAGCCATGGCGCGCGCGACCGCAGAGGCGAAGCAGAAGGGCGACCGTCCGGTGTTCCGCGTCGACGTCTCCGACGACGGCGTCGCCGTGCTCACCCTCGACATCCCCGGCGAGAGCGTCAACACGCTCACCGCGGCGATGGGCGAGGAGGTGAAGGAGCTGTGGCCGAAGCTCCAGAACGACGCCAAGGTGAAGGCGATCGTGATCACCTCGGGCAAGAAGGACTTCATCGTCGGCGCCAACATCGACGCCATCTCCGAGGTGAAGACGGCGCGGCAGGCCACCGAGATGTCGCGGGACGGCCAGCGGATGTTCGACGAGCTCGCCGCCTCGCGGAAGCCGGTGGTCGCGGCGATCCACGGCCAGGCGCTCGGCGGCGGCCTCGAGCTCGCGCTCGCCTGCCACTACCGCATCGCCAGCGACGACAAGAAGACCGCGGTGGGCCTCCCCGAGGTGATGCTCGGGCTCATCCCCGGCGCCGGCGGCACCCAGCGGCTGCCGCGGCTCATCGGCGCGCAGGCGGCGCTCGACCTCATCCTCACCGGCAAGAACGTCAAGGCCCAGAAGGCGATGAAGCTGGGCCTCGTCGACGAGGTGGTGCCGCAGGCGATCCTCCTCGACATCGCCAGGCAGCGCGCCGCGGAGTTCGCCGGCGGCAAGCCGCTGCCGCGCCGCGGCCGCGACGCGCTCGTCGCCCGGCTCAAGAAGGGCAAGGCGGACCAGAAGGCGCTGATGGCGCTGGCGCTCGAGGAGAACCCGGTCGGCCGCCGCGTCCTCTTCATGCAGGCGGAGAAGCTCGCCGCCAGGAAGAGCCGCGGCAACTACCCGGCGATCCCGAAGGCGATCGAGGCGATCCGCTACGGCCTCGACCACTCGCTCGAGAAGGGCCTCGAGCGCGAGGCGGAGCTGTTCGGCGAGCTGCTCGTCTCCGACGTCTCGGCGCAGCTCCGCGGGATCTTCTTCGCCCAGACGGCGCTCAAGAAGGACACCGGCGTCTCCGACGCCAGCGTGAAGCCGCTCGCGGTGAAGAGCGTCGCCATGCTCGGCGGCGGGCTCATGGGCGGCGGCATCGCCTACGTGACCTCGGCGGTGGCGAAGCTGCCGGTGCGCCTCAAGGACCGCGACGACGCCGGCCTCGGCCGCGGCCTCGCCTACGTCCGCGAGATCCTCGACGAGCGGGTGAAGAAGAAGAGCCTCACCCGCCTCGAGCGCGACGAGGTGATGGCGAAGATCACCGCCACCACCGACTACTCGGGGATGAAGGGCGTCGACGTGGTGATCGAGGCGGTCTTCGAGGACCTCTCGCTCAAGCACAAGGTCATCGCCGAGACCGAGGCGGCCACCAAGCCCTCGTGCATCTTCGCTTCGAACACCTCGACGCTGCCGATCACCAGGCTCGCCGAGGCGGCGAAGCGGCCCGAGAACGTGGTCGGGATGCACTACTTCTCTCCCGTCCACAAGATGCCGCTGCTCGAGGTGATCGTCGGCAAGAAGACCGGCCCGGTCGCCGTCGCCACCGCGGTCGCGCTCGGCAAGGCGCAGGGCAAGACGGTGATCGTCGTCAACGACGGCCCCGGCTTCTACACCTCGCGCATCCTGGCGCCGTACGTGAACGAGGCGGCGTGGCTGCTCGCCGAGGGCGGCGACATCAAGCAGATCGACGAGGCGATGGTCGACTTCGGCTACCCGGTCGGCCCGATCATGCTGCTCGACGAGGTGGGCATCGACGTCGCCAACAAGGCGGCGAAGACGATGCTCGAGGCGTTCGGCGACCGGATGGTGCCGCCGGAGGGCCTCGCCAGGGTCGTCGACGACGGGCGCCTCGGCCGGAAGAACAAGAAGGGCTTCTACACCTACGGCGACAAGAAGAAGGCCGTGGACGAGACGGTCTACGACCTGATGCCGGGAGGCCGGAAGCGCCGCACCCTCGCCGCCGACGAGATCCAGCAGCGCCTCTCGCTGCAGATGGTGAACGAGGCGGCGCTGTGCCTGCAGGAGGAGATCCTGAGGAGCCCGCGCGACGGCGACATCGGGGCGATCTTCGGCCTCGGCTTCCCGCCGTTCCGCGGCGGGCCGTTCCGGTACGTGGACGCGGTGGGCGTCGGCGAGATCGTCCGCCGCATGCGCGCCTACGAGGACCGCTTCGGCCGTCGCTTCAAGCCGGCGCAGCTGCTCGTCGACATGGCCGCGAAGGGCAAGCGGTTCTACGAGGAGAAGTAGCTCTTCAGCGGGTAGAGTCCGCCCCATGGGCGGGGGGAACGACGCGGGCGCCGGGGAGCTCCTCACGGCGCTCGTGCCGTTCCTGGGCCCCGCCGACGAGGAGCGCGAGCGGCTCGTCGAGGAGCTCGGGACGTTCCTCGAGAAGCGCGGTCTCCCCTCGGACGAGCGCGCCGGGCGCCGGGTGATCGCCGCGGGCCTCGACGCGCTCGGGCCGGAGCTGCTCCGCGCCTTCGCGGCGACGCACCTGCCGAGCCACGTCTCGTTGCCCCGCACCCGGCTCGAGAAGCTCGGCCGGCGGCTCGCCGCCGCGCTCGCCGCCGCGCGGACGGCGGGCCTCTCCGTGCCCGACGGCGCGGAGGCGGCGCTCAGGTCGGGGCTGCGCGAGCTGCCGCGGCTCGATCGGGCGGCGAAGGCGCTCCGGGCGCTCGCGGTCGGCGACCGGCCGGGGAAGGCGCTCTTCCGGAAGGATCCGGCGGCCTACGCCGCGGCGATGCGCGCCTGGGAGCTCTCGCGCCCGCGCGCCGACGAGGAGCAGGCCGGTCCGTTCGAGGTGGAGCTGGTGGGCGAGGATCGCGCGCGGCTCCGGCAGGGCGAGCAGCGGCTCTGGCTCGACCTCCCGCCGGAGACGCTCGCGCTCCTGCGCGAGGGCGACCGCCTCGAGGTGCTGCTCGGGCGGCAGGGCTCGGCGTGGTTCGTCGCCGACGCCTTCTCCGTCGCCGCGCGCTGACGCCTACTCGTCGAGGACGCGGCCGATCGCGTGCTGGTACGCGGCGGCGAGGCTCGGCTCGAGGCGCGGCGGCGGCGGCTCGTTGCCGGCCACGGCGACGGCGTCGGGCGCGGGCAGGTCGAGCAGGTCGCGCGGGGCGACCTCGTCGAGGGCGGCCTCGGCCCAGGTGAGCTCGAAGAGCAGGTGCCAGAGCGGGTTCGTGCCGGCGCCGGCGGCGCCCTCCACGTCGTCGAGGATCGCGAAGTAGCGGCCGAGGGCGAGGGCCTGGTGGTCGAGCGGATCGGTGCGACGGTCGGCCACGGTGGCGAACACCTCGGCGGCCTCGCGGCCGAAGCGCGCCGGGACGAGGGCGGGCAGGGCGCGGCGGGCGAGGCCGTCGCGGGCGGCGTCGTCGAGGGCGCCGAGGCCGTGCGGCGCGGCGGCGTCCACCGTGCGGGCGACGGCGTCGCCGTCGAGGCGCAGGTCGATGAGCGCGGGGTCCTCCTGCAGGAGCACCGCGAGGCGGGCGAAGGCGTCCTCGCCGCGCGGGCCGCCGGCGAGCAGCGGCGCCACCTCGGCGAAGAGCTCCGCCGGGCCGGCCCTGCGCGGGCGCGGCGCCGCGACCGGCCGCCGCCGCACCGCCGCCGGCGACGCGTGCCGCCGGCGGGACTCGGGGCGGGTACGGCGATCCGCGGGGCGCATGCGGGACCTCCGGCGTCGGCAGCGTGGGGGAAGCTTCCGTACCAAGCCGGAGATCCTCCGTTCAAGACCCAACGAAATTCCCCGGTCGCGGCGCGTGCTTCCGAGGCGCGCCGCGAGAGGCCCCCGCGGGGCTCGGGGTGGGTTTGACGTCCACCTCGGATCTGGTGTTTCTCGCGCTGTGCGCACCTCCTCCCACGTCCTCGCCGCGGCGCTCCTGGCGCTGCCCTCCCTCGCCGCTTCGGCGGAGCCCACGTCGCTCGAGCGCGCGCTCGCGGCGCTCGCCGCCTCGGGCGAGGCGTTCCCGCGCGACCTCGCCGTGCGGCGCATCTCGGCCGTCGGCGGCGGCCACGTCGTCGAGGTCGAGGGCTCCTTCGACGACGTCGATCCCGCGCGGGCCGAGGTGGTCGAGGAGCTCCGGCGCGAGGCGCTGCTCGGCGCGCTCGCCGCGTTCGAGGTCGAGGGCGGCGTCGAGCTCCTGGTGCGGAAGGACGGCGTGCTCCTCCCGTACGGCCTGCCGCGCCGCCCCGACGTGCGAGCGCCCGCTTCCCGCGGCCCCTCGCCGCGCCCGCCGCGCGAGCCGGGGCTGCCGACGCTCGAGACGCCGCGGCTGCCGCTCGGCGGCGCCCTCGCCGGTCGCCGGATCGCCCTCTCGGCGGGACACGGCTGGCTCGACGACGGCGCCGGCGGCTGGCGCACGCAGCGCAGCCGCTGGGCGTTCGAGGGCTGCGGCAACTGCCGCGGCATCACCGAGGACTTCTTCACCGCCGAGGTGGTGACGAACCAGGTGATCCCGCTCCTCCAGGCGATGGGCGCCGAGGTGATCCTCGTCCGCGATCCGGACCACTCGCTCGACCCGGCGGAGCTCCTCGACGACGGCGACGCGTCGTACGCGGAGGAGGGCACCTGGGCCGCCGGCGCGAACGCCGGAGGCGTCGGCGGCGACTACCGCACCCTCGCCCCCGGCGAGGCGGGCCTCGCGCGCTACGAGCTCGCCGCCCACGGCCGCCGCCGCGCCTCGCTGCGCTGGGTGCACGGCGACAACCGCACCGCCGCCGCGGTGGTGGCGGTGCGCCACGCCGGCGGCGAGACGCTGCTCGACCTCGACCAGACCCGCTTCGGCGACACCTGGCTCGACCTCGGCTCGTTCCTGTTCGTGCCCGGCGCGGCCTCGATCGAGCTGCGCCCCGGCACGGGCGACGGCTACCTCGTCGCCGACGGCCTCAAGGTCGGCGGCGGCGTGCACCCGGGCGGCAAGCCGTGGTGGCAGATGGCGGCCGCGAGCTACGTGCCCTGGGCGGGCGCGGCGGACTGGGTCACCGCCTACGGCGACGTGAGCATCCGCCCCGCGTACGCGGAGTCCGTCGGCGCCGACGTCTACGTGTCGATCCACGCCAACGCCTCGGGCGTCGACGGCGGCTCGGGCGCGAACGGCACCTCGATCTACCGCTACTCCTGCCAGGACTACGGCGACCACACCCGGAGCGACGACGCCGCCGGCTGCGACGATCCGCCGGGCTCGCGCGCGCTCCTCGACACGGTGCACGCGAAGATCCTCGGCAGCCTGCGCGAGGGCTACGACGCCAACTGGCGCGACCGCGGGCGGCTGGTCGCGAACTTCGGCGAGGTCCGCACGCTCGACGACACGCCGGGCATCCTCATCGAGACCGGCTTCTTCGACAACATCACCGCGCCGAGCGGCTCGCCGCCGCCGCGCCACCCCGACAACCGCTCGCTCCACGATCCCGCCTGGCGCGAGGCGTTCGCCTACGGCCTCGCCGAGGGCCTCGCCGCGTACCTCTCGCCCGGCACCGGCGCGCCGCCGAAGCGGCCCGACGGTCTCTTTGCGCGGAACCAGGCCGACGGCACCCTGGCGCTCTCGTGGCGCGCGGTGGACGGGGCCGCCGCCTACCGGGTGCAGCGCGCGACGGTGGGCCGCGGCTGGGACGAGGGCACGGTGGTGCCCGGCACCGAGCTGGTCCTCGACGCGCTCGAGCCGCGGCAGGTCTACGCGTTCCGCGTCGCCGCGGTGTCGGCGAACGGCGAGGGCTACCCGTCGCAGGCGGTCGTCGCGCGGTTCCGCGGCGCCCGCGTCGAAGGCGCCCCGTCCGAGGCCCTCTACGTCGGCGCCTACGACCGTCGCGACGCCTGGGTGCAGGACGTCGACAACGACCTCTCCTACGCGGTGGAGCACGGGCACGCGCTCGCCGCCGCCTCGGGCGAGCTGTACTTCGACGGCGCGCTCGACGAGGTGGTCGAGGACGGCACCGTCTCGCTCGCGCCCTACCGGCTGGTCGACCTCGCCGCCGGCAAGGACTCGAGCCGCGACGAGTCGATCTCCACCGCGATGCAGGGGCTCCTCGGCGCGTACCTCGCCGCCGGCGGCGCGCTTTTCGTGAGCGGCGAGGAGATCGGTTACGACCTCGTCGAGGTCTCCGGCGATCCCGCCGACGGCGCGTTCCTCTCCGAGGTGCTCGGCGCCGGCTACGTCGGCGATGACGCCGAGGCCTACGAGCTCGCCGCGGCGGCGGGCGGCCCGTTCGAGGACCTCGGGCCGTTCGCCATCGACGACGGCACCGGCGGCGTCTACGAGGTCGTCTACCCCGATGTGCTCTCCGCGGGGCCGGGCGCGGTCGCCGCGCTCACCTGGCCGGACGGCTCCGTCGGCGCGACCGCGAAGCCGAACGTGATCCTCCTCGGCGCGCCGCTCGAGGCGGTGGTGCCGGACGCGGCGCGGGCGAGCCTCGCGGCGGCGGCGGTGCGGTACCTCCTGCCCGGCCTGCCCGAGGGCGACCTCGACGGCGACGGCGCGTCCGACGCCTGCGAGAGCATGCACGGCCTCGACCCGCGGGACGCCGCCGACGGCGCGCTCGACGCGGACGGCGACGGCGTGAGCAACGCGGAGGAGTGCCAGGCCGGGACCGACCCGGTCGACGGCGGCGGCGGCGGTGGAGGCGCAGGCGGCGAAGGGGGCGCGGGCGGGGC
>CAZDGH010000069.1:0-17950 GCA_964504805.1 uncultured Myxococcales bacterium
GGCCGCACCGAGCCGGCCGCCCACCGCGACGCAGTTACTGCAACAGGCTCCTAGCGGGCGAGGCGCCTGCCGACGAGGAACGCGAGGCCGAGGGACGTCGCGAAGACGCCGGCGCGCTGCGCGAGCGACGCGGGGCGGCGGGTCGGGACGGGGACGAAGCGAGGGCGCGGCGCCGGCGGCGGCGGCGCGTTGCCGGCGTGCGGGAGCAGCGCCTCGCCGCGGGCCTCCTTCTCGGTCTTCGAGCGATCGGCGCCGCGCTCCGCCATGGCCTTGGCGCCGGCGCGCTTCCCCTCGGGCGACCAGTGCTCGAGCAGCGCGTTGATCTCGGCGCCGAGCAGGAACACCTGCGCGGAGATCCAGAGCCAGAACAGGAGCACGATCGCGCCGCCGAGGGCGCCGTACGTCGCCTCGAACTTGCCGAAGTTCGCGACGTACGTCGAGAAGCCCCAGGAGGCGAGGAGCCAGAGGGTGACGCCGGTGACCGAGCCCGGCGTGATGAACTTGAACGTCTGCTCGACGTCGGGGAGCAGGTAGTAGAGCACCGCCCACAGGAACATCATCAGGATCGCCGCGACCGGGAAGCGCAGGAGGAGCACCAGGGTCTCGAGCACGCCGCCGAGCCGATCCGCGAACGCCGGGGTGCCGACGGCGATGGTCGTGGCGACGATCCCGAACACCGCCCCGCCGAGGGTGACGAGGACGGCGAGGCCGCGGGTCCTCCAGAACGGCCGCGACTCCTTCACCCCGTAGGCGGTGTTGAGCGCCTTCGTCAGCGCGACCACGCCGCCGGACGCGGTCCAGATGGCGGTGAGCGCGGACACCGTGAGGAGCCCTCGATCCTCGGCCTGGCCGAGGCGTCGGATCTGCTCACCGAGGATCCGCGTCGCCTGGGCGGGCGCGACCCTGGCGAGCTGGCGCACGAGCTCCTCTGCCTGGGTCGGGTCGATGATCACGCTGGCGAGCGCGATCAGGAACAGGAGGAACGGGAACAGCGAGAGGACGCCGAAGAAGGTGACGGCGCCGGCGACCTGCCCGACCGCGTCGCGCGACCACTCGCCGCGCAGGGCGTGGAGGAACTTCCGGAACGGGACGTCTCGACCGGGGATGACCACGGGCGCACCTCCTCGGTGCGGAAGGTGGCCACGAGGCGCCGGGTGGGGCAGCACGCCCGCCCGGACCGCCGGCGGTCAGGCCTTCAGCGAGGCGGTCGCCAGGATGCGCTCGCAGAGCGTCGGGAAGTCGATGCCGACGCCGGCGGCGATCTTCGGGAGCAGCGACGCCTCGGTCATGCCGGGCAGCGTGTTCACCTCGAGGAGGACGATCGAGCCGTCCTCGCCGAGGATGAGGTCGCTGTGGGTCGCGCCCTCGCACCCGAGGGCGCGGTGGGCGCGGACCGCGACGTCGAGGACGCGGTCGTAGACGTCCTTCGGCAGCGGCGCCGGGAAGAGGTACTGGGTGGTGCCGCCGGACTGGTACTTCGCCTTGAAGTCGTAGAACTCCGCCGCGGGCTTCACCTCGATGACGCCGAGCCCCTCGCCGTCGAGCACCGCGCCCTGGACCTCGCGGCCGGCGTGGTAGCGCTCGACGACGACCTCGCCCGGGTAGCGCGCGGCGTCGGCGACGGCGGCCGCGAACGAGGCCGGATCGCGGCAGAGGTGCACGCCGACCGAGCTGCCCTCGCGCGCCGGCTTCACCACGCACGGCAGGCCGAACGGGACGTCGGCGGGCCCGAGCGACGCCGCCTTCGCGGACGGCACGGAGATCCCCTCGGGCACCGGGATGCCGCGGGCGCGGAAGACGAGCTTGGCGAGCGCCTTGTCCATCCCGAGCGCGGAGGCGGCGACGCCGGAGCCGGTGTAGGGGATGCCGAGGCACTCGAGCAGCCCCTGGATGCAGCCGTCCTCGCCCCACCTGCCGTGGAGCGCGACGAACGCGACCTCGATCCGCTCGGCGCGGAGCCGCTCGGCGACGTCGGTGCCGACGTCGACGAGCACCGCGTCGTGGCCCTTGCCGACGAGCGCCCCGTGGATCGCCGCGCCGGTGCGCAGCGAGATCTCGCGCTCGCTCGAGCGGCCGCCGTAGAGGACCCCGACCCGCTTGCCCATGATCACCCGCTCCAGTCGCCCACGAGCTTCACCTCCGGGTGGAGCTCGACGCCGAAGCGCGCGCGCACCTCGGCCCTGGCGTGGTCGAGGAGGAAGCGGACGTCGGCCGCCCGCGCCCCTCCGTGGTTGACGATCCAGTTCGCGTGCTTCTCGCTGATCTGCGCGGCGCCCTGCCGGAGGCCCTTGAGGCCCGCCGCCTCGACCAGCCGGCCCGCGAAGTCGCCGGGCGGGTTGGTGAAGACCGAGCCCGAGTTCGGCAGCGTCAGCGGCTGGGTGCGCTTGCGGTAGGCGAGGTCGGCGGCCATCGCCGCCTGGGAGGCGGCGAGCTCGTCGCCCTCGACGGCGCGGAGCCGGACGCGCACCCGGGTGGCGACGGCGCCGGCCGGGAGCTCGCAGGCGCGGTAGCGGAAGACGAGCGCGGCGCGCGGGACCCAGGCGACGCCGGCCTCGGTGGCGAGCTCGACGGCGTCGACGACGCGCTCGGTCTCCCCCTGCTTGGTGCCGGCGTTCATGGCCACCGCGCCGCCGAGGGTGCCGGGGATGCCGGCGAGGAACTCCCCGCCCGCGAGGCCGTGCTCCTTCATCAGCTGCGGCACCCGGGCGATGGGCGCGCCGCAGCCGAGGACGAAGGCGCCGTCGCCTTCGGCCTCCTCGGCGAAGACCGGCAGCTTGACGACGACGCCGCGCACGCCGCGGTCGGCGACGATGGTGTTGGCACCGCCGCCGAGCACCGCGACGGGGACGCTCCGGGCGCGGCAGGCGGCGAGGAGCTTCGCGACGTCGGCCGGGGAGCGAGGGCGGGCGAAGAGCTCGGCGGCGCCGCCCGCCCGCACCGAGGTGCGGGGGGCGAGCGGCTCGCCCTCGAGGAGCTCGCCCTCGAACGCGCGGCGGAGCTCGTTGGCGAGGCTCACGGCGCTCGCGTCCGCAGGCCGTCGAGGAGCTCGGCGCCGGCCTGGTTGATGTCGCCGGCGCCCTGCAGGAGCAGCAGATCGCCGGGCCGGAGCCGCTCGAGCAGGTGCGGCACCACCGCCTTCTTCTCCACGTACGAGACGTCGCGGTGGCCGCAGGCGCGGATCGCCTCGACGAGCGCCTCGCCGGTCACGCCCGGGATCGGGTCCTCGCTGGCCGCGTAGATGGCGGTGACGACGACCGCGTCGGCGTCGTTGAACGAGCGCGCGAAGTCCGGGAGCAGGTCGCGGGTGCGGGTGTAGCGGTGGGGCTGGAAGGCGACGACGATCCGCCGCTGCGGGAAGCTCCTGCGCGCGCCGGCGAGGGTGGCCTTCAGCTCCGCCGGGTGGTGGCCGTAGTCGTCGACGACGGTGACGCCGCCGGCCTCGCCGAGGACGGTGAAGCGGCGCTGCACGCCGGTGAAGGTGGCGAGCGCGTGGCGGATCTCCTCGAGCGGCACGCCGACGTCGTCGGCGACGGCGATGGCGGCGACGGCGTTCTGCACGTTGTGCTCGCCGACCATGTTCAGCTCGAAGACCCCGAGGTCCTCGCCGCGGCGCCGCGCCCGGAAGCGGGCCCGGAACGCCGAGGCCTCGAGCTCGTCGGCGCGATAGTCGGCCTGCGGCGCGAGGCCGTAGGTGACGTGGCGCCGCTCGAGGGCGGGGAGCATCGCCTGCACCACCGGGTGGTCGAGGCACATCACCGCCAGGCCGTAGAACGGCACCTTGTTCACGAACTCGACGAAGGCGTCCTTCAGCTCGTCGAAGCTGCCGTAGTGGTCGAGGTGCTCGGGATCGACGTTGGTGACCACGGCGATCGTCGGCGAGAACTTGAGGAACGAGCCGTCGGACTCGTCGGCCTCGACGACCATGTACTCGCCCTTGCCGAGCTTGGCGTTCGAGCCGAGGTTGTTGAGCTTGCCGCCCACGACCGCGGTCGGGTCGAGGCCGCCGGCGGCGAGGACGTGGGCGATCATCGAGGTCGTCGTGGTCTTGCCGTGGGAGCCGGCGACCGCGACGGCGTACTTGAGCCGCATCAGCTCCGCGAGCATCTCCGCCCGCGGGATCACCGGGACGCCGCGGCGGCGCGCCTCGACGAGCTCCGGGTTGTCCTTCCGCGCCGCGCTCGTCACCACCACCACGTCGGCCTGGCCGACGTTCGCGGCGTCGTGGCCGGCGAAGCACCTCGCGCCGAGCGACTCGAGGCGGCGGGTGGTCTCCGACTCCTTGAGATCCGAGCCGGTCACCGGGTAGCCGAGGTTGAGCAGCACCTCGGCGATGCCGCTCATGCCGATGCCGCCGATCCCGACGAAGTGGATCGTCGGGCTGCGCCCGCGGAACACGTCAGGCTCCCTTCTCGCCGAAGCCGAGCTTCACCAGCACGTCGGCGATCTCCTTCGCCGCCTCCGGCCGGCCGAGGAGCCCCGCCGCCCGCTCCATCTGCTTGCGCCGCGCGTCGCTCTCGAGGAGCGCCCGCAGCTCGGACGCGAGCCGCTCGCCGGTGAGCTCGCGCTCCGGGATCATCACCGCCGCGCCCTTCTCCACCAGCGCGCGGGCGTTGACCTCCTGGTGGTTGTCGGCGGCGTACGGGTACGGGACGAGGATCGCGGCCTTCTTGCAGACGGTGAGCTCGGCGAGGGTCGTGGCGCCGGCGCGGCAGACGACGAGGGTCGCGGCGGCGTAGGCCTGGGACATGTCGTCGATGAACGGCACGACCTCGGCCTTCACGCCCGCCCTGGCGTAGCCGGCCTTCGTCTCCTCGAGGTCCTTCTGGCCGGTCTGGTGGACGATCTCGACGCGCGCGGCGAGCTCGCCGAGGTGCTTCGCGGCCTCCACCGCGGCGACGTTGATGGCGTGGGCGCCGAGGCTGCCGCCGAAGACCAGGAGCCGGAGCTTCTCCGCGACCGGTGCCTTCGGGCGGAGGAAGTTCTCGAGCAGCGCGCGCCGGATCGGGTTGCCGACGTTGGTGGTGCGCGGCCGCGGGAAGAAGCGGGCCGCCTCGTCGAAGGCGACGAAGGAGCGCCTGGCGAGCTTGCCGAGGATCTTGTTGGTGAGACCCGGGAGCGCGTTCTGCTCCTGCACCGCGGTGGGGATCCCCATCAGCCAGGCGGCGAGGACCACCGGGCCGGAGGCGTAGCCGCCGACGCCGATGACGACGTTCGGGTCGTACTTCTTGAGGATGCGCCGCGCCTGGAAGAGCGCGCCGGGGACGCGGAAGAGGCCGGTGAGCAGGCCGACGGCGCCCTTCCCCTTCAGCCCCGCGACGTCGATGAGCTCGAGCTTGTAGCCGCTCTTCGGGACGACCTTCGCCTCGAGGCCTCGCTCGGTGCCGACGAAGAGGACGTCGTTCTCCGGGTGCCGGGTGAGGAGCTCCTCGGCGAGGGCGATCCCGGGGAAGAGGTGACCGCCCGTGCCGCCGCCGGCGATGACGACCTTGAGGAGCAAGCGCTTCGACGCCTCGCTTCAGCGCGTGGCCGGGCGGAGGTAGCCGCCCTTGCCGGCCGAGATGGCGAGGAGGATACCCGCGGCGCCGAGCGATAGCACGAGGGACGTGCCGCCGTAGGAGAGGAACGGGAGGGCCAACCCCTTGGTGGGGAGCATGCCGAGGGCGACGGCGAGGTTGGCCACGGCCTGCAGGCCGAACAGCGAGGTGAGGCCGAGGGCCAGGTACGCGCCGAAGGCGTCGGGCGCCCGGTAGGCGGCCCGGACACCGCGCCAGACCACCACCGAGAAGAGCGAGACGACGAGGAGGATCCCGAGCAGGCCGAGCTCCTCGCCGATCACCGAGACGATGAAGTCGGTGTGCGCCTCGGGCAGGTAGAAGAGCTTCTGCTTCCCGGCGCCGAGCCCGAGGCCGGCGATGCCGCCGGACCCGACGCTCATCAGGCTCTCGGCGACCTGGTAGCCGATGCCCTTGGCGTCGGCCCACGGGTCGAGGAAGGCGAGGATGCGCTTCATCCGGTACGGGCTCGAGAGCACGAGGTGGATCCCGAACGGGAGCGCGAGCAGGAACGAGCCGACCAGCCAGGAGATCTTCGCCCCGGCGCAGAACAGCATGGTGAAGAGGACGACCAGGAGCGTGACCGCGGTGCCGAAGTCGGGCTCGAGCAGCGCCAGCAGCGCGAGGAGGCCGGCGACGGCGGTGTGCGGGACGAAGCCGATCGAGAAGTCGAGGACCTTCTCCTTCTTCCGGGCGAGCGAGCGCGCCAGATAGAGCACGAGCGCGACCTTGGCGAGCTCGCCGGGCTGGAAGGAGAAGCCGGCGAAGCGGATCCACCGGCGGGCGCCGCCGGCGACGGTGCCGATCCCCGGGATCAGCACCAGCACGAGCAGGACCAGGGTGACGAGGAGCACCGGGTAGGCGAGCGCCTCGAGGCGCCGGTGCCCGAGCTTCATCGCGAAGAGCATGGCGAGGACGCCGAGGCCGGCGGCGATGGCCTGGCGCTTCACGAAGTAGAGGGCGTCGCCGAGCTTCTCGGAGGCGCTCACCGCCGAGGCGGAGAACACCATCACCAGGCCGAGGGCGGTGAGGGCGAGCACGGCCCAGAGCAGGACGCGGTCGTAGGCCACACCTGCGTCGGCCGGGGCGGCGGTGCGCGTGCGGGTGGTGCCTTCGAGCGAGGGTGCGCGGGCGACGGCGGTGGACACGAGACGAGTGTCGGCCCACGTGGGTGCGCGGGGAAGTTTTCGCGCTGTGGCGTCTTGCCGGGCTCCAGGCTCCAGGCTGGCTCCAGCCGGCGCGTCCCGGTGGCTGGAGCCTGGAGCCTGGCTGCCGGAGCCTGGCCGCCAGGCCTGCGCTACAGCGCCGCGACGAGGCGGCGGAACTCGGCCCCTCGGTGGTCGTAGGAGCGGAACTGGTCGTAGGAGGCGCAGGCCGGCGAGAGCAGCACGACGTCGCCCTCGGCGCAGAGCGACCGCGCCTGCCGGACGGCGGCCTCGAGGGTGCCGCAGGCGGTGGGCGGGACGAGGTCGCCGAGCTCCCGGGCGATGGCGTCGGCGTCCTTGCCGAGGGTGAGCAGCGCCTTGACGCGGCCGGGGAGGAGCGGCCGGAGCGGCGCGTAGGGCGCGCCCTTCCCGAGGCCGCCGGCGATCCAGATGACGCCCTTCTCGAAGGCCTTCAGGGCCACGAGGGTGGAGTCGACGTTGGTGGCCTTCGAGTCGTTGATCCACTCGGCGCCGAAGGCGGTGCGGACGAGCTCGAGCCGGTGCGGCAGGCCGGGGTAGGTCGGGAGCGCGGCGCGGACCGCGGCCTCGGGGGCGCCGAGCAGGCGCGCGGCGAGGATCGCCGCCATGGCGTTCTCGCGGTTGTGGGCGCCGCGGAGCGTCTTGCCGAGCTCGTGGTACCGCTCCTCCGGGCCGCCGGGGAGGCGGACCACGATCGCCTGTCCGTCGTCGCGGGCGCCGCCCTCGACGGGCGCGCCGCGGCCGAAGGTGAGCACCTCGGAGCGGGCGCCGGCGTGCAGCCGCAGCACCTTCTCGTCGCCGGCGTTGAGCACCGCGAAGTCCTCGGGGCCCTGGGCGCGGAAGACGGCGCGCTTGGCCTCGTAGTACGCCTCCGCCGACGGGTAGCGGTCGAGGTGATCGGGCGTCAGGTTCGTGAGCACCGCGACCTTCGGCCGGAGCGTCCTCACGGCCTCGAGCTGGAAGCTCGACAGCTCGACGACGCTGACGTCGCGCGCGCCGCCCTCGAGGACCCGCTCGGAGAGCGCGGTGCCGAGGTTGCCGCCGACGAAGACCTGCCTCCCGGCGGACGCCAGCAGGTGGCCGACGAGGGCGGTGGTGGTGCTCTTGCCGTTGGTGCCGGTGATCCCGCAGAGCGGCTCGGAGACGAAGCGGCTCGCGAGCTCGGCCTCGCCGAGGAGCTCCACGCCCGCCTTCGCCGCGGCGACGAGCTCCGGGTTCGCGAGCGGCACGCCGGGCGAGACCACCACCAGGTCCGCGCCGGTGAACGCGGCGACGTCGTGGCCGCCGAGCTCGAAGCGGACGCCGAGCGGCAGGAGCTCGGCGACGGTGGTGCCGAGCTCCGCGGCGGTGCGCCGGTCGGTGCAGGTGACCACCGCGCCCTTCGAGGCGAGCAGCTTCGCCGCCGCGACGCCGGACCGCGCCAGGCCGACGACCAGGACCTTCTTGCCGGAGAGCTCCAAGCCGCTACCTCAGCTTCAGGCTGATCAGGGAGACGCCGGCGAGCAGGATCGAGAGGATCCAGAAGCGGACGATGATCTTCGGCTCGGGCCAGCCCTTGAGCTCGAAGTGGTGGTGGATCGGCGCCATCTTGAAGACGCGCTTGCCGGTGGTCTTGAAGGACGCGACCTGGATCATCACCGAGAGCGTCTCGGCCAGGAACACGCCGTGGAGGATCACCGAGGTGAACTCGTTCTTGGTGAGCACCGCGAGCGTGCCGAGGGAGCCGCCGAGGGCGAGCGCGCCGATGTCGCCCATGAAGACCGACGCCGGGTAGGTGTTGAACCAGAGGAAGGCGATGCCGGCGCCGACGACCGCGGCGCAGAAGACCGCGAGCTCCTCCGCGCCGGGGATGTGCTGGATGTAGAGGTAGTCGGCGAGGTTGAAGCCGGCGATCACGGTGCCGGCGACGTAGGCGAGGATCGCGAAGGTCGTCGAGGAGACGATGGTGGGGCCGATGGCGAGGCCGTCGAGGCCGTCGGTGAGGTTCACCGCGTTCGAGGTGCCGACGATGACGAGCCACGCGAACGGCAGGTAGAGCCAGCCGAGGTCGATCTTGAAGAGGTGCGTCGCCACGAACGGCAGGGTCAGGTGCGTGTCGACGAGCATCGACGGCCCGCCCGCGTCCCAGTCCATGCCGAACGCTCCGAAGGCGATGGCGAAGAAGAGCGTCTGCCCGAACATCTTCAGCTTGCCGGGGAGGCCCTTCGAGTTGCGCTTCGAGAGCTTCAGGTAGTCGTCCGCGAAGCCGATGGCGCCGTAGCCGAGGGTGACGACGAGCACCATCCAGACGTAGCGGTTGCCGAGGTCGGCGAAGAGCAGCGTCGCGACCGACATCGAGAAGAGGATCAGGCCGCCGCCCATGGTGGGCGTGCCGCTCTTCTTCTTGTGCTGCTCGGGCGTGTCCTCGCGGACGTTCGACTGGCCGTGCTGGCGGCTCCGGAGCTCGGTGATGAACCACGGCCCGAGCAGCATGCCGAGGAGGAGCGCCGCCATGCCCGCCATCAGGATGCGGAAGGACGGGTAGCGGAAGACGTTGAAGATCGCGAACTCGTCCGCGAGCGGGAAGAGCAGGTGGTAGAGCACCTAGGCGCTCCCTTCGACGAGGGGATCGGCGATCCGCTCGAGCCTGGTGCCGCGGCTCGCCTTGCAGAGGACGAGGTCCCCGGGCCGGAGGCGCGCGCGCAGCCACGCGAGCGCCTCGGCGGGATCCTCGGCGTGGAGGAGCGCGTCCTTCGGGTGGCCGGCCTCGACCGCCGCGGCGGCGAGCGCCCTCGACCGGGGGCCGAAGGCGACGAGGCCCGCGAGGCCCGCGCGGCCCGCCTCGGCGCCGACGTCCCGGTGCCCGGCCTCCTCGAAGGCGCCGAGCTCGAGGAGATCGCCGAGCACGGCGAAGGCGCGGCCCGTGCCGGCGAGCTCGCGGAGCGTGCGGAGCGCGGCGATCGCCGACGGCGGGTTGCCGTTGTAGCAGTCGTCGAGGACGGTGAAGCCGACCTTCGCCTCCTTCAGCTCGAGGCGGCGCGAGAAGCCCTTCGCGCGGGCGAGGCCGTCGAGGAGCTTCGAGGGATCGCCGCCGAGGGCGAGGCCGAGGGCGACGGCGGCGCAGGCGTTCCGCGCGTTGTGCACGCCGACGAGCGGGACGCGCACGTAGGCGGGCTCGCCGCCCGCGAGCGAGAGCTCGAAGGCGAGGCCGCGACGGTCGTGGGAGACGATCCGCACCAGCCGGACGTCGGCGCCGTCGGCCTGGCCGTAGCCGAGCACCTTGCGGCCGGAGCCGCGGGCCTCGGCGACGACGAGCGGGTCGTCGAGGTTGGCGACGGCGACGCCGTCCCGGGGCAGCGCGCGGAACAGCTCGCCCTTCGCCCGGGCCACGGCCTCGATGGAGCCGAGGCCCTCGAGGTGCACCGGCTGCACCGCGGTGACGACCCCGGCCTTCGGCTCGACGATCCGGGTGAGGCGGTCGAGCTCGCCCTCGTGGTTCATGCCGAGCTCGATCGCCGCCGCCTTGTGCGAGGCGTCGAGGCGCAGGAGCGTGAGCGGCGCGCCGATCTCGTTGTTGAGGTTGCCCTCGGTGCGGAGCGTCGGGCCGAACGCGGCCTCGAGCACGTGGCCGGCGAGCTCCTTGGTGGTGGTCTTGCCGTTCGAGCCGGTGATCGCCGCGACCTGCAGCCGCGGGAAGCGGCGGCGGTGGGTGCGGCCGAGGGCGCCGAGGGCGCGAAGGGTGTCGTCGACCTCGACGATCCCGAACGTCTCCGGCAACCCGGGCGGCAGCGCCGTCCCGCGCCGCACCACCGCGGCGGCGGCGCCCTGCCCCGCCACCTGCGCGAGGTAGGCGTGGCCGTCGAAGCGCTCGCCGGCGAGGGCGACGAAGAGCTGGCCGGGCCGGAGCTCGCGGGAGTCGGTGCCGACGCCGTCGATGGCGAGGAGCTTGCCGCCGCGGGAGATGGCGCCGCCGGTCGCGTCGGCGACGTCGGCCAGGCAGAAGATGGCGCGGTTCGGCGTGCCGGTGCCGGCCATCTACGCCTCCACCCCGAGGGCGCGGCGCGCCTCCTCGCGGTCGTCGAAGTGGATCTTGGTGGTGCCGAGGATCTGGTAGTCCTCGTGGCCCTTGCCGGCGACGAGGATCACGTCGCCGGGCCGCGCGGCGGCGACGGCGAGGTCGATGGCCTTGCGCCGGTCCACCTCGACCGCGAAGCCGTCGGCGCCCGCCTTCGCCTCGTCGTGGCCGAGGCGCCGCTTGCCGGCCTTCTCGACGCCCGGGACGATCATCTCGAGGATGCTCGACGGCTCCTCGGTGCGCGGGTTGTCGCTGGTGACGACGGTGAGGTCCGCGGCGCGACCGGCGACCTCGCCCATGAGCGGGCGCTTGCCGCGGTCGCGATCGCCGCCGCAGCCGAACACGACCAGGAGCCGCCGCGGCGCGACCTCGCGGAGCGCGGCGCAGGCGCGCTTCAGCGCGTCGTCGGTGTGGGCGTAGTCGACGAAGACGGAGACGCCGCGGCCGTCGACGCGCTCGAGGCGTCCGGGCGCGCCCTTGCAGCGCGAGAGGCCCTCGCCGACCGCGGCGAGCGGCAGGCCCGCGCCGAGGGCGAGGCCGGCGGCGGTGAGCAGGTTCTGCAGGTTGTGGGCGCCGACGAGCGGCGACTCGATCCGCACCTCGCCGCGGGGCGTGACCAGGGTCGCGGCGATGCCGCCGATCCCGGCCTCCACGTCCTTGGCGAAGAGCTCGGCCGAGGGGTCCTCGGTGGAGAAGCGCCAGGCGGTGCGGCCCTTCGCCGTGAGCTCCTCGTGGAGGCGGCGCCCGAAGGCGTCGTCGCCGTTCAGCGTGGAGACCGCGTCGGGCGCGAGGCGCTCGCGGAAGAGCCGCGCCTTCGCCGCGAAGTAGTCCTCCATGTCCTTGTGGTAGTCGAGGTGATCGCGGGTGAGGTTGGTGAACGCCGCGGAGCGGAAGCGGAGGAACGCGACCCGCTCCTGCGCGAGCGCGTGCGACGAGACCTCCATCGCCGCGGTGTCGCAGCCGGCCTCGGCCATCTCCGCGAACAGCGCGGCGAGCTCGGGCGCCTCGGGCGTGGTGTGCGCGGCGGCCTTCTCGCGGCCGGCGAAGCGGTAGCTGACGGTGCCGATGACGCCCGGGCGCTTCCCGGCGGCGGCGGCGATCGCCTCGTAGAGGTAGCTCGTGGTGGTCTTGCCGTTGGTGCCGGTGACGCCGGCGAGGACGAGCTTCTCGTCGGGGCGGCCGAGGAGGTTGCGGGCGGCGGCGGCGAGGGCGAGCCGGGACGACGGCGCGACGAGGACGACGGCGCCGGGCGCGTCGACGGGGCGCTCGCCGAGCACCGCGATGGCGCCGGCGGCGGCGGCCGCCGCGGCGAACGCGTGGCCGTCGCGGGTGAGGCCCGGGAGGCAGACGAAGAGCGTGCCGGGCGCGACCTTGCGCGAGTCGTAGGCGACCTGGGTCACGTCCGGGTCGGGCGCGCCCGCCGGCAGCGCCGCGCCGCTTCCCTCGAGCACCTCGGACAGCCGCATCGAACCTCTCCTCGACCCTTCGCGGACGCTCTCGCCGCCGGAACCGCGGAATGCAACCGCGGCGCCACGCGGAAAGGCCGCGGGCGCCGCGCGTTTAACCACGCGCGCGGCCCGGCCGCCACAGGCCGGGGCGGCCGCGGGGCCGCGCCCCGCTAGAGCGGCGAGAGCCGCACCTGCACGCGGCTCCCCGGCGGGACCACGGCCCCGGGAGGTGGCGCCTGGCCGGTCGCCTTCCCGCTCCCCTCGAGCCTCACCTCGAGGCTCGCCCGGGCGATGCGGCGGACCGCGGCGCGGGCGTGGAGGCCGCGGACGTCGGGGACGACCACGCCCCCGGGCACGGGCGCGGGCGCGCCTTCGTCGAGCTCGGTGACGAAGCCCTCGGCGGCGAGCTCCTCGGCCTTCGCCGGCTTCGGCTTCGCCGGCGCCTCCTTCTTGGCGGTGAGCGGCCGCGACGGCGGGACGCCGAGGACCTTGAGCGCGCCCTCGGCGATCTCCCGGAACGCCGGGCCGGCGACGAGGCCGCCGTAGATCTCGGTCTTCGGCTCGTCGATGACGACGAGGACGACGAGCCGCGGGTCGTCGGCCGGGACGAAGCCGCCGAAGGAGGCGATCCGCCCCGCGCCGTAGCCGCCGGCCGGCGAGACCTTCTGCGCCGTGCCGGTCTTGCCGGCGACCGGGTAGCCGTCGATCGCGGCGCCCTCGGCGGTGCCGCCGTCGTCGGTGACGCCCTCCATCCAGCGGGTGAGCTCCCTGGCGGTGCGCTCGGAGACGACGCGGCGGACTTCTTTCCGGCCGCCCTCGCGGGAGACGGTGCCGTCGGGCTCGACCACCTTCTTGACGATCCACGGCTCGAGGAGCGTGCCGCCGTTGGCGATCGCCGAGAGGCCGGCGGCGAGCTGGAGCGGCGAGGCGGTGACCGGCCCCTGCCCGAAGGCCGCGGTGACGACCTCGATGTCGCCCTTCATCTTCCCGACGACGCCCTTCGCCTCGCCGGGGAGACCGACGCCGGTCTTCGCGCCGAAGCCGAAGGCGCGGTACGCCTCGGCGACCTTCGCGCCGCCGAAGGCGAGGCCGACCTTGCCCGAGCAGATGTTGCTCGAGACCTTGAGGATCTCCGGCGGGGTGAGCTTCGTGTACGCGTGGGTGTCGTGGACGACGTGGCGGCCGACGCGCCAGGCGCCCTTCTCGCAGTCGAAGCTCTGGTCCTTCCGGATGGCGCCGGCGTCGAGGGCGGCGGCGAGGAGGAACACCTTCATCGTCGACCCGGGCTCGAACGAGTCGGTGACGGCGCGGTTCCGCACGGCGTCGCGCTGCTCCCGGCCCGGGACGACGTTCGGGTTGAACGTCGGCGCGCTGGCGAGGGCGAGGACCTCGCCGGTGCGCGGGTCCATCACCACCGCGGTGCCGGCGGCGGCGCGGGTGGACTCGACCGTCTTCGCGAGGGCCTTCTCGGCGAGGTACTGGATGCTGCGGTCGATCGTCAGGGTGACGGTGGCGCCGGTGCGCTCCTCGGCCGGCACCAGCTCCTCGGCGGCGAGGGCGCGGCCCCGGGCGTCGCGGACGGCGTCGACGCTCGCGCCGCGGCCGCGCAGCTCCTCGTCGAGGGTGCGCTCGAGGCCCTCGAGGCCCTTGCCGTCGGCGCCGGCGAAGCCGAGGACGTGGGCGGCGAGCGTGCGCTGCGGGTAGAAGCGGCGCGGCTCCTTGACGAAGGCGACGCCCGACAGGCCGAGCTTCCGCACCTCGGCGACCACGGCGGGGCTCGCCCGGCGCTTGAGCCACACGAACCGCGAGCCGGGCTTCTCGGCGCGGGCGACGAAGCGCTTCGCCTTCTCCTTGCCGAGCTGCGCCGCGCGGGCGAGGGCGTCGAGGCGGTCGCGGCGCTCCGCGCCCTCGCCGAGGACGGCGGGGTCGACGTGGATCGAGTCGACCTCGACGCTGGAGGCGAGGGTGCCGCCGCTCCGGTCCTGGATCTCGCCGCGGCGGGCGGCGAGCTCGACGGTGCGCACGTACTGGTCGCGGGCGAGGGAGCCGAGGCGCTCGCGCTCGACGACCTGCAGGTGCACGGCGCGGCCGAAGACGGCGACGAGGCCGAGGCCGAGGGCGACCGCGAGGATCGCCGCCCGCACCCGGACGCCGCGGAGCGCGTCGGGCAGCGCGGGGCCGGTGCCGCGGAGGCTCACCGGCCGGGCCCGAGCGCCACCGCGGACCCGGGCTGCTGCAGCGCGGCGTGGGCCGACGCCTTGCCCACGAGGAGGATCTGGTCCGGCGCGGGCTCGACCATCCCGAGCCTCGTGCGCGCGTCGGCCTCGATCCGGCCCGCGGCGCGGCGGGTGGCGAGCTCGATCTTGAGCGCCTGCTGCTCGCGGAGCAGCTCGGCCTCCTCGGCGTGCGCCGCGGAGAGCCGGTAGCCCGCGAGGGTGCCCTCGATCCGCGCCCAGGCGTGGCCGGCGGCGATCGCCCCGAGCACCGCGAAGAGGCCGAGGTCCCGGAGCACGCCCCGGGTCTCGACCCCGCTCTTCGTCTTCCCGCGCCGGGTGCTCACGACGGCTCCGCCTCGAGCGTGCGCTCGATCGCCCGCAGCTTCGCGCTGCGCGCCCTGGGGTTCGCTTCGAGCTCCGCCTCGGACGCCACCACCGCCTTGCGGGTGAGGGCGCGGAACTTCGCCTTCGCGCAGACGCAGACGGGGAAGTCCGGCGGGCAGGTGCAGCCCTTCGAGAGCGCCTGGAAGGCCTGCTTCACCGGGCGGTCCTCGAGGGAGTGGAAGGAGATCACCGCGAGGCGGCCGCCCTTCGCGAGGAGCGGCGGCACGGTCTCGAGGAAGCGCGCGAGGGCGCCGAGCTCGTCGTTCACCGCGATGCGCAGGGCCTGGAAGGTGCGCGTCGCCGGGTGGATGCGGTCGGGCCAGGCGCGGCGCGGGATCGCCGAGGCGATCACCTCGGCGAGCGCGGCGGTGTCCGCGAGCGGCAGCGCGGCCTTGATCGCCCGCGCCACCGGCCGCGCGAAGCGCTCCTCGCCGTAGGCGTCGATCACCTGCGCGAGCTCGCGCTCGCCGACGCGGGCGAGGAAGTCCGCGAGCGGCTCGGCGTCGGGGCCCATGCGCATGTCGAGGGGCCCGGCGGCGCGGAAGGAGAAGCCGCGCGAGGGCTCGTCGAGCTGCGGACTCGAGACGCCGAGGTCGACGAGCGCGCCGTCGAGCGGCCGCGCGCCGAGGCGGGTGACGACCTCGGCGGCGTCGCGGAAGTTCGCCTGCACCGGCGTGAAGGCGTCGCCGAACCGGGCGAGGCGCTCCTTGGCCGCGGCGAGGGCGGCCGGATCGCGGTCGAGGCCGATCACGCGGGCCCCCGCCTCGAGCAGGAGCTCGGTGTGCCCGCCGCCGCCGAGCGTCCCGTCGAGGAACCGCGCGCCCGGCCGCGGGGCGAGCAGCTCGAGCACCTCGCGGGCGAGGACGGAGGCGTGGGCGAACACGTCAATGTCTTACGCCTCGGCGGCGAACGACGCCGACGCGGCCTCGGCGTCCTCGAAGAGCTGGAACTCGGCGTAGAGGCCGGACGCGCGGAAGATCGCCTGCAGGTACCCCGAGAGGCCGCACAGCTTCAGGTCGCCGCCGGCCGAGCGGAGCAGCCGCGCCCGCGCCGCGAGCGACCGCACCTGGCGGTAGTCGAAGTGGTGCACGGCGGAGAGGTCGAGGACGAGGTTGCACCGGCTCGCGCAGGCGAGCCGCACCATCTCGTCCGCGAGCGCGGTGACCTCGGCCTCGCCGAGCTCGCCCTCCGCGGCGATGACGTGGACGTCGGCCTCCGCGGCGGCGGCGATGGCGGCGTCGTACCCGGGCACGCGGGCGAAGGTGATCTGCTTTCCAGTCCGGTTCATAGGCCGAGGTCCCCCAGTGCGCGGGCGAGGGCCTCGCGGCCCTGCTCGCTCTGCTCGCGCTTCCAGGTGCGGAAGCGCTCCGTGTCCCAGATCTCCGCGAACTTCAGCGAGCCGACGAAGGTGACTTCCTTCTCGAGGCCCGCGTGCTCGCGCAGCGTCGGCGCGAGCAGCATCCGTCCGAGCTTGTCGACCGGCGTCTCCTGGGCGCCGCCGACGAAGAGCCGGAGCAGCGCGGAGACGGCGGGGTCGAAGGCGGTGCCGCGCGAGGCGAGCTTCTCCTCGAGCGCGACCCACTCCTGCATCGGGTAGGCGCGGAGGCAGGCCTCGAACGGGCTCGGCGTCACGACGATCGTCTGCTGCTCGCCGCCGCCGTACTTCGCGGCGAGGACCTCGCGGAACTTCGCCGGGAGGCTCGTGCGCCCCTTCCCGTCGATCCCGTGCTCGAAGGTCCCGCGGAACAAGGCGCCGATCCCTCACGTGGGTGCCGGGATCCGCCGCGATCCACGACATACCACTTCGATCCACTCGCGGCGCACTGTACCGGAAGCTGGATCGGCGTCAAACAAAATCTCCTGGCATGTCCGGGGGTTTCGGACCTGACGGTTTGTGCAGGTGGGTGTGGATAACTTGTGGGGCCTGGGTGTGGGAATGTGGGGAGATCGGGCTCCAGGCTCCAGGCTCCAGGCTCCAGCAGGCAGGTCGCTCGACGCTTCGCGCCTCGCGCACGCGGCGGCGCGCGCTCCCGGCGGCGCGCGCTCCCGGCCGCGCGCCGAACGAGGCACGGCCCCACGGCGAAGCCGGTGGTGGCTGGAGCCTGAAGCCTGGAGCCTGGAGCCTTCTTCCGAGCCTTCTTCTACGGCGCGCAGAGCGCGAGGCAGTCCAGGCGGCCGTTCCGGAGGGGGAAGCGGACCGTGAGCTGGAAGACCTCGGAGGTGACGCTCGCGGCGTTGACGACGGCCTCGAGCGGCTCGTGCTCGAAGACGACGCGCGCCTCTCCCGCTTCGCCGGCGCGGACGTCGAAGCGCAGGCCCTCGCCGCCCCTGGCGAAGAGCTGCCGGGTGTCGAGGAGGAGGCCGGGCGGCGCGCGGACCTCGAACGTCGCCTCCGCCGCGAGGTAGACGTCGTGGACGGCGTCGGCGGTGAAGCCCGCCGGCCGCGGCTCGGCGCAGCCGGCGGCGCAGTAGCGGAGGCCGGTCTCGGGATCCTCGTCGGTGCGGGCGCCGCAGGTGACGACGCCGTCGTAGCCGACGGCGAAGAGGCCGAGCGGGCGGTGGCCGCGGCAGGTCGCCGCCGGCTGGTCGCACGGCGTGTCCTCGCAGCTCGACGGGCCCGCGGCGCAGTCGGTGCCGCCGACCACGAGGTTCGCGGAGAGCCGGAACTCGTACAGCCCCTCCGACGCGAGCGCGGGCTGCTGCGGGAACTCGAAGAGCAGCTCGTTGCCGAGGACGTCGCCGGTGGTCTCGATGCTCGACTCGAAGGTCCGCGCGCCGTCGACGAGGGTGAGGCGCACCTCGCGGGCGCTGTCCGGCATGGGCCGGTCCTCGTAGCCCGTCTGCGCGAACTGCGGGATCACCGAGATCCCGGCGACGCGGCGTCCGGCGAGCTCGGCGGGGACGCGGAACGTCTGGGCGAGCTCGGCCTGGTCGGGCTGCGACGCCATGTCGTCGACGATGACGCAGCCGTCGCCGACGGACGAGACCACGCGGCCGCCCCGCTCGATCGAGAGCACGCCGCGCGTGAGCGCGAGCTCCGGATCGCGCGCGCCCGCGCCGAGCTCGACGGCGGCGCAGCCGGGCGGCTGGCCGCACCCGGTCGGCGCGCCGC
>CAZDGH010000070.1:0-6510 GCA_964504805.1 uncultured Myxococcales bacterium
AGCGAGGCTCCAGGCTCCCGGCTCCAGGCTCCAGCAGGCAGGTAGCTCGGCGCTACGCGCCTCGCGGTTCGCGGCAGCGCGGTTCGCGAGCGGCGCTACGGAGCTCGGCACCGCGCCGCGGCGGAGCCGGAGGTGGCTGGAGCCTGGAGCCTGGAGCCTGGAGCCCGAGGCGCGAAGCGCCGAGCCGCGTGCGCTAGGCCTCGAAGCCGACCGTCTCGCGGCCGTCGGCGTCGATCGCGGCGCGGCTCATCCGGGCCGAGTTGAAGGCGAAGCCGATGCCGCCCTTCGGGTCGACGACGATGATGCCGCCCTCGCCGCGGACGCGGCCGAGCTGCGCGACGGCGCTCCTCGCGGCCTCCATCGCCGGGACGCCGTCTCGCATGCGGTCGCAGGCGTGCTTCGCCATGACGACGCGCATGATGCCCTCGCCCCAGCCGGTGCAGGAGGCGCCGCCGGCGGGGTCGTCGGCGTAGGTGCCGCAGCCGATGAGCGGGCTGTCGCCGATGCGGCCGACGAGCTTGCCGGAGATGCCGCCGGTGGAGGTGGCGGCGGCGACGTGGCCGCGGCCGTCGATGGCCACCGCGCCGACGGTGCCGGGCTTCCGCGGCCAGCCGAGCTCCTTCTCGCGGCGCCAGCGCTCGAGGGCGCGCGGCGTGACGAGCTCGGCCGGCGCGCAGGAGGGGATGCCCTGCTCCCGGGCGAAGCGGTGGGCGCCCTCGCCGGCGAAGAGCACGTGGGGCGACTTCTGGGCGACGAGCCGCGCCACCCGCACCGGGTTCTTGAAGCCGCGGAGCGCCGCGACCGCGCCGGCCTCGAGGGTGGCGCCGTCCATGATCGACGCGTCCATCTCCACGTCGCCGTCGATGTTCAGGCACGAGCCGGTGCCGGCGTTGAAGGTCGGGTCGTCCTCGAGCACGACCACCGCGGCCTCCACCGCGTCGAGGGCGGTGCCGCCGCGGGCGAGGATGGCGTGGCCCGCCCGCGCCGCAGCGAGCGCGCCGCGCCGGCAGTCCTCCGCGTGGTCGTCCGGGGCGACGGCGCCGGCGCCTCCGTGCACGACGATGGCGTAGGGCATGGCGGGCTCCTCGTTCCCCCGGGAGGTGCCGGCTTGTACCCGAACGTGCCCCGGCGGTCATCACCCCCGGACGCAGGATCCGCGTGGAACATCGACGCGTTGCGCCAAGGCGGCGGGCGCTTGCTTCCCGGCCCGGGCGCGGATATCTCGCCGTCCGTCCCGCGTTACCGAGAGAGACCCACACGAGGAGCGAAGCCATGGCCGAGAAGCGCGAAGTCGTCATCGTCGGAGCCGCCCGGACGCCCATCGGGTCGTTCCTCGGCTCGCTCGGCAGCGTCCCCGCCCCGAAGCTCGGCGCGGTGGCGATCAAGGCGGCCCTCGAGCGCGCCGGCGTGAAGCCGTCGGACGTCGAGGCGGTGTGGATGGGCAACGTGCTCCAGGCCGGCATCGGCCAGGCGCCGGCGCGGCAGGCGGCGCTCTTCGCCGGGCTGCCCGAGGGCGTGCCCTGCGTCACGCTGAACAAGGTCTGCGGCTCCGGCCTCGAGACGGTGATCACCGCCGCCCGGGCGATCGCCGTCGGCGACGTCGAGGTCGCGGTGGCGGGCGGCATGGAGTCGATGTCGAACGCGCCCTACCTCTCGTACACGGAGCGCACCGGCGCGCGGATGGGCCACGTGCAGCTCGTGGACGCGATGATCAAGGACGGGCTCTGGGACGTGTACAACGACTTCCACATGGGCTCCGCCGCGGAGCTCACCGCCAAGAGCCGGCAGATCTCCCGCGGCGCCCAGGACGAGTTCGCGATCGAGTCGACGCGCCGGGCGGTCGAGGCGCAGAAGGCCGGGCTGTTCAAGGCCGAGATCGTCCCGGTCGAGGTCCCGGGCAAGAAGGGCGAGGTCACCGTCGTCTCCGAGGACGACGGCCCGAAGGGCGCGAAGCCCGACAAGATCCCGACGCTGAAGCCGGTCTTCCAGAAGGACGGCACCGTCACCGCCGCCAACGCCTCGTCGATCAACGACGGCGCCGCCGCGGTGGTGCTGATGAGCGCCGAGCGGGCCAAGAAAGAAGGCCGCACGGTCCTCGGGAAGATCGTCGGCTGGGGCCACGCCGCCCGGAAGCCGGAGGAGTTCACCATCGCGCCGGCCGACGCCATCCAGAAGGCGCTCGCGAAGGCGGGCCTCGCGGCGAAGGACGTCGACCTGTTCGAGATCAACGAGGCCTTCGCGGTGGTCTCGATCGCCAACAACTCGATCCTCGGCCTCGACCCGAAGAAGGTGAACGTGCGCGGCGGCGCGGTCGCCCTCGGCCACCCCATCGGCGCCTCGGGCACCCGCATCCTGGTCACGCTCCTCCAGGCGATGAAGGACGAGGGCAAGCAGCGCGGCCTCGCGAGCCTCTGCATCGGCGGCGGCGAGGGCATCGCCCTCGTCGTCGAGCGCTGACAAGAAGCCACCGGAGGCTCGATGGACAAGATCTTCGAGAGCGCCGCCGCGGCCCTGCACGACCTCAAGGACGGCATGACCTTGATGTCGGGCGGCTTCGGCCTGTGCGGGAACCCCGAGAACCTCATCGCGGCGGTGCACGAGAAGGGCGTCCGCGACCTGACGCTGATCTCGAACAACTGCGGCACGACCGATCTCGGCCTCGGCGTCCTGCTCAAGGCGAAGCAGATCCGGAAGATGGTCGCGTCGTATGTCGGCGAGAACAAGGAGTTCGAGCGGCAGTTCCTCTCCGGCGAGCTCGAGGTCGAGCTGAACCCGCAGGGCACGCTCGCCGAGCGCATCCGCGCCGGCGGCGCCGGCATCGGCGGCTTCTACACGCCGACCGGCGTCGGCACCAAGGTGGCCGAGGGCAAGGAGACGCGGGTCATCGACGGCCGCGAGTACCTGCTCGAGAAGCCGCTGAAGGCCGACTTCGCCATCGTCCGGGCCTGGAAGGCGGACCGCTGGGGCAACCTGGTGTTCCGCAAGACCGCCCGGAACTTCAGCCCGATGATGTGCAAGGCGGCGAAGGTCACCGTCGTCGAGGCGGAGGAGCTCGTCGAGGTCGGCGCGCTCGAGCCCGACCAGATCCACGTGCCGTCGATCTACGTGCACCGGATCGTGAAGGGGCAGGGCTACCAGAAGTGGATCGAGCGCCGCACCGTGCGTCCCGCGGCGAAGGCGGGGGCCTGACCATGCCGCTGAGCCGCGAGCAGATCTGCCGGCGCGTCGCCCAGGAGCTCCGCGACGGCTACTACGTCAACCTCGGCATCGGCATGCCGACGCTGGTCGCGAACTACGTGCCGGCCGGCATCGAGGTGATCCTCCAGTCCGAGAACGGGATGCTCGGCATCGGGCCGTACCCGGTCGAGGGCACCGAGGACCCCGACCTCATCAACGCCGGGAAGGAGACGGTGACCGAGCTCCGGGGCACCGCCTACTTCGACTCCGCGGAGTCGTTCGCGATGATCCGCGGCGGCCACATCGACCTCGCCATCCTCGGCGCGATGGAGGTCTCGGAGCAGGGCGACCTGGCCAACTGGATGATCCCCGGGAAGATGGTGAAGGGGATGGGCGGGGCGATGGACCTCGTCTCCGGCGCCAAGCGGGTGGTGGTGATCATGGAGCACGTGTCGAAGGACGGGAAGTCGAAGGTCCTGAAGCAGTGCTCGCTCCCGCTCACCGGCAAGCGGTGCGTCCAGACGATCCTCACCGACCACGCGCTCTTCGAGGTCGGGAAGGACGGCCTGGTGCTCAAGGAGCTCGCCCCGGGCGTCACGCTCGACGACGTGAAGCGGATCACCGAGGCGCGGTTCGTGGCCTCGCCCGAGCTGCGCACGATCCAGGTATGACAGCGCTACCCAGTTGCGCTGACCTACTGCGTCGCACGATGCCTGCCTGCGGGCGGCGGACTCGTCGCTGCGGTGCTCGACGTACCCTGCGGGTACGCCTCCGCTCCTCGCTCCTCGTGCGCCGCCCTCGGCGACGGCCTCGTGCGCCTCGTGACGATCATCGCAGCTGGGTAGCGCTGTGACCCGGGTCCGGGCCGACCGCTGGCGGGTGCCGGGCCTTCTGCTACGCTTCCGCGCCTCCGCGGGGGCGGTGGAGCCGCACGCTTGGCGCAGAGCCGTGGGCAGATCCTGATCGTCGAGGACGAGGAGGCGGTGGGGAAGCTCCTCGCCGTCCTCGCCGGCAACGCGGGCTTCACCGCGCACCTCGCCGCCGACGGCGAGGAGGCGCTCGAGGTGATCCGCGCGGCCCCCGAGCCGTTCCTGGTGGTGCTCGCGGACAAGAACCTCCCGCGGCGCTCCGGCCTCGAGGTGCTCGCCGGCGCCAAGGAGCACGCGCCCGACACCGAGGTGCTGCTGATGACCGCGCACCCGTCGCTCGAGCTGGCGATCGAGGTGCTGCACCTCGGCGGCGCCGGCTTCCTGGCGAAGCCGTTCGAGAGCCTCGAGAAGGTGCTCGCCGAGCTCGAGAAGGCCGCGAAGAAGGCCCGGGAGAACCGGGTCGTCCGGGCGCAGCTCCGGGAGCTCGAGGCCGCGCGGGCGGCGCTCGACGGCCTGCCGGTCCGGAAGGTCGGGACCGGGGGCTAGCGGCGATGGCCCGGCGCCGCCTCGTCGGCCTCGTCACCGACTTCGGCGCGGGCTCGGGCTACCCGGCGCAGCTGGAGGCCCGGCTCCTCACGCGCTTTCCCGACGCCCGGGTGATCCACGTCTCCCACGAGGTGCCGCCGTTCGGGATCGCGGCCGGCGCGGTGCTGCTCGAGGAGGTGGCGCCGTCGTTCCCGCCGGGCGCGGTGCTCGTGGCGGTGGTCGACCCCGGGGTCGGCACCGCCCGCCGCGGCCTCGTCGCCGAGGGTGCCGGGCGGGCGAAGGGGCGCTTCCTGGTGGGGCCCGACAACGGGCTCCTCGCCCGGCTCGCGGGCCGGGCCTTCGTGCTGCCGACGCCGCCCGGCGCCGCGCCGACGTTCCACGGCCGCGACGTCTTCCTGCCGGCGGCGCTCGCGCTCCTCGCCGGCGAGCGCCCGGCGGCGCTCGGCGCGCCGGCCGGCCCGCTCGTCCCGTCGCCCCTCGCCGCGCCGCGGCGTGACGGCGCGTGGATCGTCGGGGATACCGTCGCGGCGGATCGGTTCGGGAACCTGCTCACCAACCTCGAGGTCGACGCGCTGCCGGAGCCGCCCCTCGCGGTCGCGTTCCGCGGCCGGAGGCTGCCCTGGGTGCGGACGTTCGGCGACGCCAGGTCCGGGACCGTCGTCGCCTACGCCGGCTCGGGCGGGCGGCTCGAGCTCGCCCGCGCGTGCGGCTCGCTGGCGGCGTCGCTGCGGTCGCCGTTCGGGCTCGCCGTCAAGGTCCGTGTTATCCTCGCGCCATGACGGAGCGGAAGGAGCGCCAGAGCCTTCGCATCGACGCCGAGCTCATGGTCGCCTACAAGACCGTGGGCGGCTTCGTCTCCGAGTGGGCGGTGAACCTCTCGAAGGGCGGCCTCTTCATCAACACCCGCGATCCGCTCCCCGTCGGCTCGATGGTGAAGCTGATCGTGAACCTGCCCGGCGCGCAGTTCCCCGCCGATCTCTCCGGCCGCGTCGCCTGGGTCGAGCAGGTCGGCAACGGCGCCAACGTCTCGCCGGGCATGGGCATCGAGTTCGTCGGCGTGGACGAGGCGACGAAGGCGAGCATCCAGGCCTTCGTCGACAAGCTCCGCGAGACGATGGCGCCGCCGCGGTAGGGCGCCGTGCCCGAGGACGTCGACATCGAGGGGCTCGCCCGCGGCGAGGGCGTCGGCACGCTCCCGTCCGGCAAGAAGGTCTTCGTCCCCGGCGCCGCGCCCGGCGATCGGCTCCGCGTCGAGCTCGTCGAGGAGAAGCCGCGGAGCGCCCGCGGGCGGATCCTCCACGTGCTCGCGGCGGGGCCGGCGCGGATCGAGCCCGCCTGCCGCCACGCGGCGACCTGCGGCGGCTGCCAGCTCCAGCACCTCGCCCCGGCGGCGCAGGCCGAGGCGAAGGAGCGCGCCTTCTACGAGGCGCTCGAGCACCTGGGCGGCGTGCCGCGGGCGTCGATCCCGGAGCCGCTCCCGCTCCTGCCGTCGCCGTCGCCGCTCCGCTACCGCACCCGGGCGCGGCTCGGCTTCGCCGGCGGCCGGCTCGGCTACCACGGCCTCCGCTCGCACGAGGTGCTGCCGATCGACGAGTGCCCGCTCCTCGTCCCCGCGCTCGAGGCGCTGGTGCTCCGGCTCGGCGAGGCGCTCGCCGCGCGGCCGCCGCCGGGGCTCGTCGCGGTCGAGGCGACCGTCGGCGCGGCCGGGGAGGGCAGCGTGCTGCTCGAGCTCGCGGCGCCGGGCGGCGCGAAGGCGAAGGCGCGGGCGGAGGAGCTCCTGCGGGCGGTGCCCGGCGTGCAGGGCGTGCTGGTCGCGGCGAAGGGGGCGCCGCCGATCCCGATCGGCGAGCCGGTGGTCCGGCGGCCGGCGCCTCTCGCGCCGGGCGTCACGCTCCTCGGCCGCGCCGACGTCTTCGCC
>CAZDGH010000070.1:6520-17943 GCA_964504805.1 uncultured Myxococcales bacterium
AAGTCCATCCGCCCTTGGTCCGCGGGCGAGAAGGTGCTCGAGCTCTACTGCGGCGCCGGCAACTTCACCTTCGCGCTCGCCGCCGCCGCGGCGCACGTCACCGCGATCGAGGCCGCCGGGCCGTCGCTCGAGCTCTGCCGGCGGGCGGCGGCCGCGGCGAAGGTCGAGAACGTGCGCCTCCTCGCCGGCGACGCCGCGGCGCTCGCCGGCGGGCTGGCGCAGGAGGGGAGGCGCTTCGACCTCGCGCTCCTCGATCCGCCCCGGGCCGGCGCCAAGGGCCTCGCCCGCACGCTCGCCGATCTCGGGCCGCGGCGGATCGCCTACGTGAGCTGCGATCCCGCCACCCTCGCCCGGGACGTGAAGGCGCTCGTCGCGGCGGGCTACCGCGTGCGCAGGACGCGGCCGGTCGACATGTTCCCGCAGACGTACCACCTCGAAGCGGTGGTGACGCTGGAGAGGCCCTGATGGACGCGCGCATCGTCGAGTTCGCCGGCCTGCTGCGGCAGAACGGCCTCCGGGTGGCGCCGGCGGAGGTCACCGACGCGGTGCGCGCCGCGGCGCTCGTGGGCGTCGAGGACCGCGGCACGCTCGAGGCCGCGCTCTCGGCCACGCTGGTGAAGCGCGGGCAGGATCACGAGCTCTTCCACCGGCTCTTCGGCCTCTACTTCTCGGGGCTCGACGAGGTGCTCGCGGGCCTCGACCGCTCGCTCGCGGAGCGGCTCGCCGAGGAGGGGCTCGTCGACGGCGAGAGCCTCGAGCGGCTGCTGCTGGAGCTGGCGCAGCAGGCGGGCGGCAGGTCCGAGCTCGCCGACGCGCTGCTCTCCGGCGACCAGGGCGCGCTGGCGAAGCTGCTCCGCGCCGCCGCCCTCGAGCTCGACCTCTCCGGGCTGCAGACGCCGCTCCAGGCCGGCTTCTACGCGAGGCGCCTCCTCGCCAGGGCCGGCGCGGGCGGCGCCGAGGCGAAGCTCCGCTCGCTGGAGCTCGCCCTCGCCGAGCGCGGGGTGCCGCCCGCGGACCTCGAGCGGATCTCGCGGAAGCTCCAGGAGCGCCTCGACCGGCTCTCCGAGGCCGCGCGCGCGTACGTGGACCGCGAGGTCAAGGCGCGGCTCGGCCAGAAGCAGCGCTCCCTCGCGCTCGCCGACCGGAGCTTCCACAGCCTCTCCCGGGAGGAGATCGTCAAGACCGAGGCGGCGGTGCGGAAGATCGCCCTCCGCCTCAAGGCGCGCCTCGTCCGGAGGCAGCGCGAGAAGCGGCGCGGCGCGCTCCACGTGCGCCGGACGATCCGCAAGAACCTCGGCTGGGGTGGCGTGCCCGCGAAGCTCGTCTTCCGGCGGCGGCGCCCGCAGCGGCCCGACGTGGTGGTGCTCTGCGACGTCTCCGACTCGGTGCGGAACGCCTCGCGGCTGATGCTGCTCTTCGTCCACACGCTGCAGGGGATGTTCAGCCGCGTGCGCTCCTTCGCCTTCGTCTCCGACGTCGGCGAGATGACCGAGCACTTCCGCGACGTCGACGCGGCGGAGGCGGTGGACCTCTCGGTCGCCGCGCAGGTGATCAACGTCCACGCCAACTCGAACTACGGCCGCGCGCTCGCGACCTTCGCCCGGGACCACCTCGGCGCGGTGAGCTCGCGCACCACGGTGATCGTCATCGGCGACGGCCGCAACAACTACAACCCGGCCAACGTCTGGGCCCTGAAGGACGTCCGCCGGAAGGCGAAGCGCGTGGTCTGGATCTGCCCCGAGGAGCGGCGCGCCTGGGGCCTCGGCGACTCGGAGATGCCGCTCTACGAGCGCGCGGTCGACCGGGTGGCGGTGGTGCGCACGCTCTCGGAGCTCGAGCAGGTGGCCGACCAGCTCGTGCCGCCGCCGGGGCGGTCGAGGGCCCGCTAGCGGCGTTTGACCCTGCGCGGGCCGCTCGGTACGTTCCCGCCCCTTCCGAGAGGTCGCCCGCGATGTCCCGCAAGGTCTTCGTCCACACGTTCGGCTGCCAGATGAACGAGGCCGACTCGTCGCGGATGATCGAGGGCCTGGCGAAGGACGGATGGGTCGCCACCGACGCCGCCGACGACGCCGACCTGGTGCTCCTCAACACCTGCGCGATCCGCGAGAAGAGCGAGCAGAAGCTGCTCTCGGCCCTCGGCCGCTACCGCCCGCTCAAGGCGAAGGGCGGGGTGAAGATCGGCGTCGGCGGCTGCGTGGCGCAGCAGGAGAAGGCGGCGCTGCTCCGGAAGGCGCCGCACCTCGACTTCGTCTTCGGCCCCGACCAGGTCGGGCAGCTGCCGGCGATCGTGCGGCGCACCTTCGAGGAGCAGGTCCGCCTCACCGAGACCGCCTGGCTCGACTCGAGGAGCTACCTCTTCCCCTCCGCCGATCCCGCGTTCGCCGCCGGCAAGGCCACGGCGTTCGTGACGGTGATGAAGGGCTGCAACAACGTCTGCAGCTTCTGCGTCGTGCCGTACACCCGCGGCCGCGAGGTGTCCCGGCCGGTGGGCGAGGTGCTCGCCGAGGTGCGATCCCTCGCCGAGGTCGGGGTCCGCGAGGTGACGCTCCTCGGGCAGAACGTGAACTCCTCCGTGGGCGGGGTGAGCTTCGCGTCGCTGCTCCTGGGCTGCGCCGCCGTCGACGGCATCGCCCGGGTCCGCTTCACCACCAGCCACCCGCACGACCTCTCCGACGAGCTCTGCGACGCCTTCGCGAAGGAGCCGCGGCTGATGCCGCACTTCCACCTGCCGGTGCAGAGCGGCTCGGAGCCGGTGCTGCAGCGGATGCGCCGCGACTACACCGTCGCCGGCTACCTCGGCCGCCTCGAGAAGCTCCGGGCGGCGCGGCCGGGGATCGCGGTGACGACGGACCTCATCGTCGGCTTCCCCGGCGAGACCGAGGAGGACTTCGAGCGGACGGAGCGCCTCGTCGAGGCGGTGCGCTACGACAACGCCTACGTCTTCGTCTTCAGCCCGCGGCCCCACACCTCGGCGATCCGCCACCTGGGCGAGCCGGGCTGGGAGGAGGTGCCGCGTGAGGTGGGCGTGGCGCGGCTCGAGCGGCTCCAGGCGATCCTCCGCGCGCACTCGCTCGAGCGCCTGGAGGCCGAGGTCGGCCGCGAGGTGGAGGTGCTGGTCGAGGGGCCGAGCCGCTACGACGGATCGCGGCGCACCGGCCGCACCCCGGAGAACCGGGTGGTGAACTTCGACGGCGCGGCGCCGGCCGGCTCGCTGGTGCGGGTGCACGTGGACCACGCCAGCCCGAGCTCCCTCGACGGCCACGAGCCCGGCCACGCGCCCCGGCCCGCCTCGGTCCCGCTCGGGGTCGTCGGTTGAAGCGCAAGGTCCTCGCGTTCCTCCCGCTGGCGCTCTGGGCGGCGCTCATCTTCGCGCTCTCCCACCGCAGCGACCTGCCGCAGAAGCCGGAGCTCCCCGGCTTCGACAAGCTCGCCCACGCGGCGGAGTACGCGCTGCTCGCGTTCCTGCTCGCCCGGGCGCTGGTCCGCGGCCTCGACGTGGCGCCGCGCAAGGCGGCGGTCCTCGCGCTCTGCCTCGGGGCCGCCTTCGGCGCCACCGACGAGTTGCACCAGCGCTTCGTCCCCGGCCGCGACTCGTCGGTCTACGACCTCGCCGCCGACGTCGTCGGCGCCGGCCTCGGCGCCGCGGCGTGGCTCGCCTTCCTTCGCGTCCGGAGGCCCGCGTGATCCGACCCTGTCCCTTCACCGGCGAGGCGCCGCGGATCGACGAGAGCGCCTACGTGGACGCGAGCGCCCAGGTGATCGGCCGCGTCCGCATCGGCGCCCGCTCGTCGATCTGGCTCAACGCGGTGGTCCGCGGCGACGTGCACACCATCGACATCGGCGACGAGGTCAACGTCCAGGACCTCTCCTGCCTCCACGTGCTCAAGGACCGCTTCCCGCTGGTGATCGGCGACCGGGTCTCGATCGGCCACTCGGTGACGCTGCACGGCTGCACCATCGGCGCCTACACCCTCGTCGGCATGGGCGCGGTGGTGCTCGACGGCGTCGAGCTCGGCGAGGAGTGCCTCGTCGCCGCCGGCGCGCTGGTGACGCCGGGGACGAAGGCGCCGCCGCGGACGCTGCTCGTCGGCGCGCCGGCGAAGCCGAAGCGCGAGCTGAACGACGAGGAGCTCGCCCTGGTGCGGCGCACCTGGTCGAACTACGTCGGCTACAGCCGCAAGTACGTCGAGGCGTTCGGCCGCGGGTTCTAGCGCGGCGGCCCGCCCGGGCTGTCGTGGTTCTCCTCGAACCCGATGACGTTGCAGTGGCCCTCGAAGCGCTCGCGGCCCTCGACGACCTCGTGGCTCTCGCCGAAGATCACCGTGGCGTCGGCCATCATCCGGCTCTCGGCGAACCCGAGCATCACGCACATCTCCTGGTCGCCGACGCCCCAGCCGACCACCTCGTCCCGCGGGTTCTCGTAGGAGCAGGTGAAGGTGACGCCGCGGGCGCCGATGGCGCGGAGATCGAGGGGCGGGTCGAAGACGCGGCCGTTGGTCTCGCCGGCGGCGGAGGCCGACTCGAAGATCCGCTCGCCGTCGCGGCGCCCGCCGAGGAGGTCGAGGGTGAAGCCCGACGCCAGCATGTGCGCGTGCGGCAGCACCCAGTAGAGCTTCATGTCGAGCGGCGCCTCGAGGAGCTGCTCGTGGGTCTCGGCGAAGTCGCAGGCGCCGGTGAAGTCGCTCGAGGCGTGCGGCGGGATCTCGAGATCCAGGTACGAGAGGCGGAACGGCGTCAGCTTCACCCGGACCTGGTCGGCGGGGATCGTGTAGATGGCCATCGAGATCGTCGTCTCGAGCGGCTCCGCCGAGGCGTTGAGCAGGTGGGTGCCGGCGAGGATGCGGGTGTACGGCGGGAGCCGCACCGCGACGCCCTCGGGGAACTTCTGCACCTCGCGGATCGACTGGGTGGACTGCGCGAAGAGCACGCCGCCCTTCGTCGCCGCGTCGATCTCGCTGTAGTCGAGGTCGCGGCAGCGCCAGGCGCCGTCGTCCACCACGTACTCGTCGTCGGGCACGAACAGCCAGTTCGAGTGGTGGTAGCCGCCGCCGGTGACGAGCTCGACGCCGTTCACCCAGAGCTCGGTGGGGTTGTTCAGGGTCCAGCTCTGGCAGACGCCGTTCTGCTCCTCGCCGGGCGCGAGCTGGAGGGTGCTGAAGGTGGTCTCCTGGCGGTCGCCGGGGATCGGCGCGCAGGCGCCGGTCGCGTCGGGCGTCTCGTGGACGCCGCAGTCGACGCAGCGGGGCGTCTCGCCGTCGAGGACGCAGCCCTGCTGCTTGCGCGCGCAGGTCTCCTCGATCTGGGTGCACGGGCTCGGCGGCGGACCGTCGCCTCCGGCGCCGCCGCCGCCGTCCGCGGCGTCGCCTCCGGACGACGCGCAGGCGGCGAGGAGCGCGAGCGGCAGCGAGACGAGCTTCTTCATGGGCCTTCCCCCGGTGACCGGCTTCCCCGTGCCGCGGAGTATCCGGGGCCGGCGGGGGTGGGTCAAACGGCGGCGGGCGCGGGCGCGGGGCCAGGGCGGGGCGGGCGGACCACGAGCCACGCCCCGGCGAGGACCAGGGCCGCCCCGGCGGCCGCCGCCGGTCCCGGCACCTCGCCGAAGACGAGCGCGCCCACGGCCACCGCCACCGTCGGCTCGAGCAGCGTCAGCACCGCCGCCCGGCCGGCCTCGATCCGCGACAGCCCGGCGATGAAGAGGACGCCCGCGGCGACGCCGCCGATGGCGCCGCCGGCGAGGAGGATGCCGAGCTGGCCGCCGGTGATCGCGAAGCCGCCCGCCGGCACCGCCAGCGCGAGCACCGGCACCCCGGAGAGCTGGTGGAACGACATCGTCTCGGCCGGCGTGAAGTGGCCGGCGAGGCGCTTCGCGAGGAGCACGTTGGCGCAGTAGAAGACCGCCGACGCGGCGCCGAGGCCGGCGCCGAGGAGCGCGCCCGAGGCCTCCGGCCGCCACGGCTCGAGCAGGAGCAGCAGCCCCGCGAGCGACAGCGCGAGGGCGTGGAGCGTCGCCTTGCGGAACGGCTCCCCCAGGAGCGGCGGCGCGAGCAGCGCCACGAGGAGCGGCGCGAGGTAGTGCGTCAGCACCGCCACCGCGAGGCTCGTCCGCTGCATCGCCGCGAAGAAGAGCAGGGCGTTCAGCGCGTCGGTGACGCCGTAGGCGAGGAGCGCGGCCCACGCCGACCACGGCCGCCGCGGCGCCCGGACCGCGTCGCGGAGCGCGAACGGGAAGAGGCCGACGAGCACCACCGAGAACGCGACCAGGGCCTCCATCGACGGGGCGAGGGGGCCGAGCGCCTCGGCGGGCCGGAAGCAGAGGCTCCAGAGGCCCCAGGTCGAGGCGGCGGCGGCGACCAGGAGGGCGCCGCGGACGGGCTGCGCGGTGGGCACGGGGGCGGGAGGGATACGACGGCCGAGGGCGCGAGGGAAGAGGCGGTGTACCCTGGGCGCCATGCCGACGCCGCTCTTCGCGCCGCGGATGGGCGCGACCGCCCGCACCGTCCAGGTCGACGGCCAGCCCGTGCACCTGCTCGAGGCCGGCGCCGGCGACGGCCCGCCGCTGCTCCTCGTCCACGGCGCCTCCGGCGGCGCCGGCTGGTTCTGGCGCAACGTCCCCGCCCTCGCGGCCCACCGCCGCGTGCTGCTCCCGGACCTGCCGGGCTTCGGGCTGTCGTGGCGGCCCGCAGGCCGGCCCGAGGTGTCCTACGAGTGGTACGGCGCGTTCCTCGGCCGGCTCCTCGACGCCCTCGACGTCCCGCTCGTCGACGCCGCCGGCCTCTCGCTCGGCGGCGCCGCGGTGGCGCACCTCGCCCTGTCGCGGCCCGGGAAGGTCCGGCGCCTGGTCCTGATCGCCGCCGCGGCGCTCGGGCCGGAGATCGGCTACCCCTTCAAGCTGATGGCGGTGCCGGGCCTCGGCGAGCTGATGATGCGGCCGGACCCGTCGCTCCTGCGCCGCTTCCACGAGGGCTTCCTCTACGGCCGCCCGGGGTGGGCCGACGACGAGATGCTGTACTACGACTACGCGTCGCAGGCGGTGCCGGGCTCGGTGCGGACGCTGCTCTCGATGCTCCGCCCCGAGGGCCGCTTCCACCGGGTGGTGCTCCGCGGCCAGCGCGAGGCGGCGGTGACGGAGCGGCTCTCGGAGCTGCGGCTCCCCACGCTCGTGCTCTGGGGCGAGCGCGACCGGATCTTCCCGGCCTCGCACGGCCGCGAGGCCGCGCGGCGCATCCGCGGCGCGAGCCTGGAGATCCTCCCCGGCCTCGGCCACATGCCGCACTTCGAGGCGCCGGAGCGGGTGAACCGGGAGCTGCTCGCGTTCCTGCGCTGATCAGCCGGCGGAGCGCTGCCGCTCCGCCCAGCCGAGCGGATCGCGGACGCGGCGCTCCGGGTCGACCCGCTCGAGCCGTGCGGCGAGCCGCTCGCGCTCGCCTTCCTCGAGCTCGCCGCGGGCGACGAGGGCGTCGAGGGCGAGGACCTCGAGGACGCGCTCGAGGGTCCCGAGCGGCATTCGCAGCCGCACCGGGAAGTCCGCGCAGGCGAGGACGATCGGCTCGGGCTCCGCGCCGAGCTCGAGGTGGAGGTCGTGCTCGGCGGTCGACCCGAGCGGCAGGAGGCCCTGGTCGAGGAAGCGCTCGTAGGTGGCGAGGCCGCTCGAGAGCTCGTCGGCGCCGAGGAGGCGAAAAGCCCCGACGCGGCCCGAGCCGAACTCGCTCCACGCCTGGCGCAGCGACGATGGCATCGGACGGCCGAGGTCGCCCTCGAGCAGCGCGACCTCGCGGCGGCGCACCCGCTCCGGCGGCGTGCCGGCGGCGGCGAGCAGCTCGGCGAGGCGGGCGAGGAGCCGCGGCATCGTCGGCCTCAACGCGTCACCACGAAGAGGCCCTGCTGCTCCTCGCTCATCGAGACCAGCACGTAGCCCTCGGGGGCCTGCCGGTCGTCCTTCTTGGCGTAGACCCGGAGGCGGTAGACGCGGCCGGGCACGAGCGCCGAGGCCTGCCCGTCGGCGTCGAACGCCACCTCGGTGACGGTCCTCGGCAGCTCCACCCGCGGCGCGGTGCCGGCGAAGCCGCCCCACACCACCGCGCCGAGCTCGTCGGCGACCTCGAGCACGTACGAGTCGGCGGACGGGTAGGGCTCCCAGGCGAACGTCGGCGGCGCGTCGAAGGCCGCCGGCTCGCCGCCGGGCGAGTCGGGCGCGGTGACAAGCACGGCGCCGGTGACGTCGAACGGCTGATCCACCGTGGCGCCCGCGGCCACCTCCACGAGCGGCAGCCCGAACTTCCGGAGCGCGTCGGGATCCATCACGTAGGCGATCGGCGCCTCGGCGCCGAGCGCGGCCCAGGCGAGGTAGCGGCCCGGCGGCACGTCCTCGATCCGGTAGTTGCCGCCCTCGGTCTCGGCGGAGAGGCCCGGCACGGCCTCGCCCGTGACCTCGTCGAAGAGGGTGACGCGGACGGTGCCGTTCTGCACCGCGAGGAACGTCACCTGGCCCTGCACCACGCCGGTGCCGCCGGCGACGAGCTCGATCGCGACGGGACCTTCGGCGGGGACCGCCGCGTCCACCGCCGGGCCGGCGTAGCCGGCGGCGAGGGCGGTGAGGCGGTAGCCCGCCTCGGGGAGATGGAGGAGCACGAAAGCGCCGCTCGCGTCGGTGACGGTGGGGCGGCCCTCGGTGCCGCCGAGGCGCTGCGCGACCACGAGCGCGCCGGGCAGGCCGCCCTGCGCCGTGGTCACCGTGCCCTCGAGCCGGGCGCCGGCGCCGCCGGGGCGGGCCTCGAGGGCGACCTCGACCTCGAGCGTCGCGTCGAGCGTCGCCGCCCGCGGGACCTCGGGACCTCCGGGGAGCGGCCGCGGCAGGTACCCCGCCGCCTCGGCGCGGATGCGCACGGCGCCGGGCGGGACGTCGAAGGTCGCCACGCCGTCCGCGCCGGTGACGGCGACCGGGGCGACCGCCGCGCCGGTGTCGGCGTCGAGGAGGAGCACCCGGGCGCCCTCGATCGGGCCGCCCTCGACGGCGACGACGCGGACGACGACGTGGGCGGTGGTGGGCGCCGGGGGGGTCTCCCCGGACTCGTCGTCGCAGCCGGCAGCGGCCAGCGTCGCGACGGCGAGGAACAGCGAAAAGCCTAGGACCTGCGGCCGCATCTGGATCCCCCCGAGGCGCGGTCGGAACGAGGGGCGGTGGGGTACACCCACGGCGCGTGTAGGTGCAAGGGGGGCGCGGTGGAATCGTACGGCGCGGTGCGTCAGGCGTCGCCCGACGCCGCCATCCGCCGGGCCGGCTCGAGGTGATCCGCCGAGGGGAGCACGAACCGGAACGACGTCCCGCGACCCGGCGCGCTCCTCACCTCGATGCGGCCGCCGTGGGCCTCGACGATCGACTTCGCGATGTTGAGGCCGAGGCCGAGGCCCGCGCCCTTCTCGCGCTGCCGCTCGTGGTCGCCGGCCTGGTAGAGCCGGTCGAAGATCTTCCCGAGGTGCTCGGGGGCGATGCCGACGCCGTCGTCGGTGACCGCCACCTCGATCTGCCCGTTCTTCCCCTTCGCCGCGGCGATGCGGATCCGGCCGCGGTCGCCGCAGTAGCGCTCGGCGTTCTGCAGCAGGTTGTCGAGGACCTGCACGATCCGGTCGCGGTCGCCCCAGGCGAGCGGCGTGAACGGCGAGACCCGCGCCCGGAGCTTGAGCCCGCGCTCGTAGGTCCTCGGCGCCATCGCCGCGATCGCCTGGGCGATCGGCTCGCGGATGTCGAACCGCTCGAAGCGGATCCGGTCCTTCACCAGCTCGTGGCGGCTGAAGTCGAGCAGCTCCTCGATGAAGGCCTTGAGGCGGCGCCCGTTGCCGAGGCTGACCTCGAGGGCCTCCTGCTGCTTCGGCGCGAGCGGCCCCATCTTCCCGGAGAGCAGGAGCTGGGTGTAGCCGAGCATGGTCACGAGCGGCGTCCGCAGCTCGTGGCTGACGTTGGCGAGGAAGTTGTCCTTCCGCCGGTCGATCTCCTTGAGCGCGCGCACGGCGAGGGTGAGCTCGCGGGTGCGCCTCGACACCTCGGTCTCGAGGCGCTGCGCCTGCTCGCGGAGCTCGTTGTAGAGCCGCGCCTTCTCGAGGGCGATCGAGGCCTGGAGCGCGAAGGCGTCGATCGCCTCGGCGTCGCCGGCCTTGAACCGCGGCGCCGCCACCACCAGCACGCCGGAGACGCCGCCCTCGAACCGCAGCGGCGCGAGCACGGTGTGCGAGAGGCCGAACGCCGAGGCCACCCGGGCGAGGACCGGCCGCGGCAGGTTGGTGCCGAACATGTCGCGGAGCAGGTCCACGGCGCGGTCGGTGTAGAGCGTGGCGCCGCTCTCCAGCAGGCGCCGGAGCAGCGGGATCCGCGCGCCGTCCACGGTGCGGCCGAGGATCGGCTCGCCGAGGAGCTTCTCGACCACCCGGAGCAGGTCGGGCGGGTAGGAGAGGTGCACGACCTGCAGCGGCCCGGCGGTGCCGTCGCGGGCCGGCCGCGAGACGAGGATGGTGGCGCGGAAGCCGAGGCGGCCGAGCTCCCGGGCGATGACCTCGAAGATCTTCTCGCGCTCCGTCTCCTCCTGCAGGTGCGCGCCGGCGAGCGCCAGCGCCGCCAGCGTCTCCTTCGCCTTGGCGAGGGCCGCGAGGGCGCTCCGCTCCCGGGTGAGATCGCGGATCACCAGGTGCAGCACCGGCGCGTCGCCGACGCCGATCCGGGTGGCGGTCACCGAGACCGGCACCGGCGGCCCCGAGCGCGGCCGGAGCAGCAGCTCGTCGTCCCGGACCACCGGGCCGGCGGTGAGGTGGGCGAGGATCCGCCGCGCGCCGCTCGGCGCCGAGAGGAGCCGCCCGACGGTGAGCTTCTCGAGCTCGCCGGGCCGCACCCTGGCGAGGGCGAGGGCGCGGGCGTTCGCCTGCCGCACCCGGCCCGACTCGGGGTCGACCACGAGCACCGCGTCGCCGGCGTTGTCGAGGAAGGCCTTGTAGGTGGTGCGGTCGGCGACGAGGCCGCTCCGCTCGCGCTCGGCGGCGAGGTGGCTCGCGAAGAGCCGCGACAGCGCCTCGAGCTTCGCCTCGAGGCCGGGCGGCGCCTCGCCGGGGACGATGGCGCGGACCACGCCGGCGGGCTTGCCGGCGACGACGATCCGCGCGGCGCCGAGCACGGGCGACGCGATCCGCCCCTCGAGCAGCTTCGCCGCGGCCGCCGGCACCTTCGCGCGCTTCCGGGTGACGCGGGCGAGGAGGCCGCCGAGGCCGCCCTCGGAGAGCGCCGCCGCCAGGGCCTCGCGGCCGCCGCCGCCGAGCGCGTCCACCGCGGCGCCCTCGAGGGCCGCGGTGACGTCGCCGCTCCGCGGCGCGAGGGCGGCGGCCCGGGCCGGCAGCGCCCAGGCGCGGACGACGAGCTGCACCAGCGGGAGCCCCGAGACCTC
>CAZDGH010000071.1:0-5144 GCA_964504805.1 uncultured Myxococcales bacterium
GCGTCGAGGGTGCCGTCGCCGTCGGCGTCGACGGCGGTGGTGAGGCCGCGCACCGCGAGGCCGCGGCCGGGCACCCGCGCGAGCGCCGCGACGAGGGCGCCGCCGAGCGCGTCGTCGGGCAGCGGCGGCGCGGCGACGTGGACGCGGAGGCCGCGCGAGGCGTCGGCCTCGAGGTCGAGCGGCGCGAACCGGTCGTAGTCGGGCACCGGCCGCCCCGCGTCGCTCGTCGCGTGCGGCACCAGCTCGAACGTCACGTCGCGCTCGTGCGAGGCGACGCCGCGCTGCGCGTGCGGCCAGAGCAGGAGGCTCGGGTCCGACCACGGCCCGTCCTCGAGCAGCGCCGCTACGGGGAGCTGGTCGAGCGGGACGTCGGCCTCGAGGCCCCACGCCGCCGTCCGGCAGGGCGCGCCGGCGCACGGCGCGGCGGCGCCGTACCAGGGCTTCACCGACGCGCCGTCGAGCGCCATCGTCGCGCCCGCCGAGATCCCGATCGTGCGCTCGACCCCGAACGACGCCTCGACCGAGAGGCGCCGGCCGAGGAGCGCCTCCGCGTCGATCGCCCACGGCGACGGCGGGATCGTCGCGCCTGCGAGGCCGAGCCGGAGCTTGCCGGGCAGGAGCGCCGCCGGGAGGAAGCGCCCGGTGAACCCGCCGGCGCGGTTGCCGGGGTCGGTGGCGGGGAGCGGGACGAGCAGCGCCTCGCCCTCGACGGCGAAGGCGCTGAGCCAGGTGCGGTCCGGGTGGAAGACGTGGAGCTCGGCGGGGCCCGACGCCGCCGCGTCGGCGAGCCGCACCGCGCCGTCGTCGCCGGTGACGCCCTCCGCGGCGCCGAGGCGCACGATCGCGCCCGCGACGGCGGCCCGGCTCTCGGGGTCCACCACCACGACCAGCCGCTCTCCGGCCGCGGCCGGCGCGTGCACCACCAGCTCGCCCGCGCAGCTCGCCGCGCCGGAGCGCGCCTCGATCCGCACCGTGCCCGCCGCCTCGGCGACCGCGCGCCCGGCCTCGAGCGTCGCCACCGCCGGATCCGCGATCGCCCACGACGCCCGGACCGGGAGCTCGCGGCCGCCCGCGTCGAGCGCGACGACCTCGAGCGAGACGGAGCGCCCGGGCACGAGGTGCGACCGCGCCGGCACCACCTCGCAGGTCACGGCGCCGAGCGCGTCGTCCGGGGCGCACCGGCCCGCGGCGCACACCTGGCCCTCGTCGCAGTCCGGTGCGGCGCTGCACGGCACGAGCTCGCAGTCGCCTTGCGCGCAGGCGCACCCGCGAGGCGCCGCGGCGCACGCCGGCTCCGCGTCGCAGCGCCCGGGAGGACAGAGGTCGACGCAGCAGGAGGCCTCGCAGCCGAAGCGCTCCGGGTCGCCGCAGTCGGACGCCGTGCGGCACGCGCGGACGCCCTCCTCCGCGCAGACCAGGCAGGCCGGCTTCTCCGGGCAGCGCACGCAGTCGAGGACGCAGCCGTCGGCGCACGGGTCGAGCTCGCACGAGCCCGCCTCCGGCAGGGGCGCGGGGCAGGCGGCGAGGGCTCCCACCGCGGTGAGCGCGAGGACGAGCGGGCGGCGCATCGACGAGCCGAGGGTACTCCCGGGAGGTGGGGCGCGTCACACCGAGAACGGCCAGGTCTCCGCCGGCTCCTCGAGCGGGAGGGCGGCGTGCCCCTCGAGCGGCTCCACCGCGCGGGTCACCTCGAGGTGGACCACGTGGTCGTACGTGGCCGCGGGCCTGGCGCGGAAGTGGTGGCTGGCGCGCTCGGTGGCCGGCCGGTAGACGACGCCGACGGCGCGGTGGAGCAGCTCGGCCTCGGGGAGATCCTCGCGTGGCACCCAGAGGCGCGGCGCCTCGATGCGGGAGAGCCAGGACTCGAGGCTGCCGCGGAGCGGCGGTCGCAGCGTGAAGCGGCGGGGGTCGCCGCCCCAGCTGTCGGCGGCGGTGACGGTGCCGGTCGAGGTGGTGAAGCCGACCAGCACGGCGGCGTCGCTCCAGCGCTCGCGGGCGAGCTGCCCGAGGGTCCACTCGCCCTCGTCGCCGAGCTCGGTGCCGCGGGCGTCGCCGACGTGGGAGTTGTGGGCCCAGACCACGACCCGCGCGGCGTGGCCCCGGGTGCGCGAGAGGTGCTGGACGATCCGGTCGAGCGTGTCGGCCATGTGGCGGTCGCGGAGGTTCCAGCCGGAGAGCCCGCCGGGGCCCTCGAAGCCGGCGCCCTCGAACATGCGACGGTAGTAGCGCTCCGCCTCCTGGACCACCCGCGCGTCCTGCTCGGCGCCGAAGTGCGCGTCGGCGGCGTCGCCGTCGCCGAGCCGGACCAGCGCCGCCCGCCGCTCGAGCAGCTCGCGGAGCTGGCCGATCACCTCGCGCTCGCACGACGGCGAGAGCCCGAACGCGACCTTCTTGCCGTAGACGAGCGGGTCGCCGCCGGGGTGGTCGAGGCACGCGTACCGCTCCCGCGCCCGGGCCGCCGCCTCGGGATCCACCCGATCGAGGTAGCGGAGCACCGCCTCGGCGCTGGCGTGGAGCGAGTAGAGGTCGAGGCCGTAGAGCCGCGCCGGACGCTCGGGCTGCTCCTCGGCCCACGCCCGCAGCCAGCCGACGAGGTCGAGCACGTCGGCGTTCCGCCACATCCAGGTCGGGAAGCGCGAGAAGCCCGAGAGCGCCTCGGCCGCGGTCCCGTCCCCGGTCGCGCCGCGGATCCAGCGATCCACGCGCCGGCAGTCGGGCCAGTCGCCCTCGACCGCCACGGCGTCGAAGCCGTGGTCCTCGACGAGGCGCCGGGTGAGCAGCGCCCGCTCCCGGTAGAACTCATGGGTGCCGTGGGTGGACTCGCCGAGCAGCACGACCCGCGCCCGGGCGAGCGTCGCCGCGAGCTCGTCCCGAGCCCGCTCGGACGCGTAGCTGCGCGTCCCCGCCGCTGCCTCCGCCGTTCGCATCGTCCGCCCCGGAGCCGTCACGATCACGGTGCGCACGACGCGTTCGCGCCGCCCGGGAGCCGGCGGGCGCCGCGCCTGCCGCAGGAACGGCGACGGCCCGCGCCCCGGGCAGGACGCGGGCCGCCTCGCGGGACGCTGCCGCTACATCGGCGCGGGCTGGAGCACGCCGAAGACCGCGCCCGCCGGGTCGGCGAAGATCGCGATCCGTCCCACGGTGGGGATGTCGTCGGGCGCCATCAGGACCTTCGCGCCCGGCTGCGCCCGCACCGTGTCCGCCACCCCGTCGGCGGACCGGACGTGGAAGTAGACGAGCCAGTACGCGGGACCGCTCTCGCCCGGCTTCTGCGGCGTCAGCCCGCCCATCTGCAGCCCGCCGCGCTCGAGGATCCAGTAGGTCCCGAACGGACCCATGTCCTGGCCCCTCGCCGTCCAGCCGAGGAGCGCCTCGTAGAACCGCTTCGCGCCCTCGACGTCGGACGTGGTCAGCTCGTCCCACGCCACGTGGCCGAGCGGCGCCGGGCCCGTGCGCTCCGGCCTCGGCTCCTTCTCGGCGATCAGCGCGAACGCGGCGCCCTGCGGGTCGGCCACCACCGACATCCGCCCCGGCGGGATGTCGAACGGCGGCGCGTAGACGGCGCCGCCGAGCTGCTTCACCTTCGCCGTCGAGGCGTCGCAGTCCGCGACGAGCACGTACGGGAGCCAGTGCGGCGGCGACCCGGCCGGCGCCGGCATCACGCCGCCGAGCGACTCTCCGCTCGCCTTCCACATCGTGTAGTCGCCCGCCGGCGGCATCGGGTACGTCTCGGCCTCGAAGCCGAGGACCGGCGGGTAGAACGCCTTCGCGCCGGCGACGTCCGTGGTCACGACCTCGTGCCACACGAACCGGTGCGCGAACGGCGCCGCGGCCGCCTTCGCCGCCTTCGGAGCGCTCGGCGCCTTCGGAGCCCTCGGCGCCGCCGCCTTCTTCGGCGCCGCCTTCTTCGCCGGCGCCTTCCTCGCGGGAGCCTTCCTCGCCGGCGCCTTCGCCCGCTTCCCCGCCGGCTTCCGCGCCGCGCTCTTCCGCTTCGCGGCCGCCTTGCGGGGCGCGGCCTTCCGGACCGCCGCCTTGCGCCCGCCCTTCGCCGCCGCCTTCTTCGCCGGCGCCTTCTTCGTGGTCTTGCGCGCCTTGCCGCCGCGCGCGGTCTTCCGCTTCGCCGCCATGGTGGACCCCCTCGTCGGGAACCTGCGGCGGGGATCTCACCCGGCGCCCCCCGGGATCTCAAGACGCGACGCCGCACCCCGCGACGAGGGGCTTGCCAACCCGCCCGGTTCTCGGGCAGCCGGCCCGCCCTTGCCGGCGGCGGCGCGGGTCCGGAACGTCCCCTCGGAGGACTCCGCCATGCGCCTCTCGACCGTCGCCCTCTTCGTCCTCGTGGCCGGCTGCGCCCACGAGCGCTCGATGACCTGGGAGCAGGCCGGGGCGGGGCGCAGCCAGGAGGGCTACGTCGTCGCGATCGACGACGAGGGCCTCGCCATCACCGACGTCGCGGCCGGAGGCACGGTCCACTGGTACCCGTGGGCCGAGGACGCGGAGGTCTGGCGCGACGACCGGCAGGTCGGCCGCGGGGCGATCGAGGAGGGGCAGCGCGTCCTCGTCTCCTTCGAGCCGCGCCCGGGGCCGGACCGCGCGGTGGAGGTCGACGTGCAGGGGCCGGAGCGCGGCTCTCCCGAGGGCGAGCCCCTGCCGCGCCTCGACACCGGCGAGCTCGGCTTCGAGTGGTGGGAGCCGGACGCGCCCTGAGCGCCGGGGAATGCGCCCCCGCCGGCGCTGTTGGGATGCCGGGAGGTCACCGGCCCGCGCCAGGTCCACGAGAGATGAAGCTCGCACTCATGCCCAACCCGACGCCGATCCCGTCCCGCCGCAAGGCCGGGCCGGCGAGCCCGGTGCCCGAGGACAAGAACGTCGACTGCCCGCTCTACCGCCGCTGCCTCGATCGCGCGGCGATCGAGGACTGGGCGGGGTTCACCTGCGCCCGCTGCGGGATGCGCGACGTCCAGACCGAGGGCTTCACCATCGAGATGTTCGCTGACGCCCGCCGCGGCGGCCAGGGTCTCTAGAGGACGTCAGGCCTTGACGATCTTCTCGCGGCCCGCGGTCACCTTCTTGGTGGCGTTGCGGGTGTCGACCACGACCCTGGCGAGCCCGACGACGCGCTCGTAGTCGACGGAGGTGTGGTC
>CAZDGH010000071.1:5154-17930 GCA_964504805.1 uncultured Myxococcales bacterium
GCGCCGCGTCGGACAGCTCCACCCCCGTCCACCGCCGGCCCTTCACCCGGTGCGACTCCGCCACCGCGACGTACGGGTCGTGGAAGCGGAGCTCGACGCCCTTCTGCTCGAGCAGCTCCATCACCCGCAGCGCCGGCGACTCGCGCACGTCGTCGACGTCCTTCTTGTAGGCGACGCCGAGCACCAGCGCCCTGGCGCCCTTCACCGGCCGGCCGGTCTGCATCAGCGCCTCGAGCGTGCGCTGCACCACGTAGTACGGCATCGCGGTGTTGATCTCGCCGGCGAGCTCGATGAAGCGCGTGGAGAACTCGAAGCTGCGCGCCTTCCACGTCAGGTAGAAGGGGTCGATCGGGATGCAGTGACCGCCGAGGCCCGGCCCCGGGTAGAAGGGCATGTAGCCGAACGGCTTCGTCGCCGCCGCGTCGACGACCTCCCAGACGTCGAGGTTCATCCGGTCGCAGAGCAGCTTCAGCTCGTTGACCAGGGCGATGTTCACGCAGCGGAAGATGTTCTCGAGCAGCTTCGCCAGCTCGGCGACCTGGGTCGACGAGACCGGCACCACCTTCGAGATCACGCTGCCGTAGAGCGCCACCGCCGCCTCGCGGCACGCCTCGGTGTGGCCGCCGACGATCTTCGGGATCGTCCGGGTGTTGAACTTCTCGTTGTTCGGGTCCTCCCGCTCCGGCGAGAACGCCAGGTGGAAGTCGCGGCCGGCGACGAGGCCGGTGCGCTCCAGGATCGGCCGCAGCACCTCGTCGGTGGTGCCCGGGTACGTCGTCGACTCGAGCACGACGAGCTGCCCGCGCCGGAGGGTCGGCGCGATCGCCTCGCCGGCGGCGATCACGTACCGCATGTCGGGCTCGCGCGACTCGGTGAGCGGCGTCGGCACGCAGATGACCAGCACGTCGCAGTCGCGGGCCTGCAGGAACTCGGTCGTCGCCGAGAGCTTGCCCTTCGCCCGCAGCGCCGCGATCGGCGCCGAGGCGATGTGCCGGATGTAGCTGTGCCCGGCGTTCACCGCCTCCACCTTGTCCGGGTCCACGTCCAGGCCGAGGGTCGGGAAGCCTTCCTCGGCGAACGCCATGCCGAGCGGCAGCCCCACGTACCCCAGCCCGATGACGCCGACCTTCGCCGTCCGCGCGCGGATCTTCTCCACGAGCGTCGCGGCCGGACCCTGCGCCTGCACCTGCATGTCGAACCTCCCCGGTGTGTGCCGCGCCGAGGAGCCGGCGCGGTCACGGCGGGGAACCTCGCCAGCGGTGGGCCCGCCGGGAAGCGCTCGGCGGGGCTCGGCCCGGGGTCCTCGGACCCGCGGGCCGGCTACGCCCGGGCCGGACCGACCGGGGCGTCGGCGGCGACCGGCTGCGACTCCGCCTCGCGCTCCTCGTCGCCCACGCCGCAGGCGTGGACGCAGTCCGCGCTGGTGGTGCAGGTGCCGCCGTTCTCCAGGTCGAACTGCCAGCGGTGCCGCGGGCAGACCAGGTAGCGGCCGCCCTCGATCCAGCCCTGGGCGAGGTCCGCGCCCTGGTGCGGGCAGAAGCGGTTGATCGAGTAGAGCTTGCCGCCCGCCTCGACCTGGATGCGCTCCTGCTTCCGCTCCTGGTTCAGGAGCTGCCGCGAGAGCTCCGGAAGGTCCTCCGCCTGGAGGCAGATGAAGCCGTGGAGGACGGCGTCGTACGCGTCCGGATCGCGCGAGGCCCGGAAGCGCAGGGAGAGCATGAAGTCCTCCCAGAGCATGGTGCCGTCGAGCACCGGCGCGAGGTCGGCGCACGCCACCGTCAGCAGGTAGCGCGACGTGGCCGGGACGTCGGAGACCACCTCGACGCGGTTCGCCGCGAAGTCCACCCGCACAGGCCTGTCGGGGAGCTCCCGGAGCCGCACGTAGAGCGGGACGGTGACGCGCTCGCGGACGGCGAGGTTCTCGAGCTTCCGGGCGAGCTCGCCGACCAGGCGCTCGTGGATGGTGCCGACCTCCATCCGCGAGACGTTCCGCCTCCGCGCGGCGTAGAGGTGGGCGCTCCGCTTCGCGTAGGCCCGCACGTAGGCCTCGAACGTCTCGTCGTCGACGCGCTCGGCGCCCTTCGAGAGCAGCTCGCCGGTCCCGGCGTCGACGACGTCGCCGGGCATCGGCTCGAGGAAGCTCACCGGCGCGCCGCGGAGCCGGCGCCGGGCGAACTCGAAGAAGCGCCCGGCCCGCGGGAAGATGTTCACCGGCTCGAAGTTGATGGGCATGAGGTCGGGATCGAGGAAGCAGGCCGGGCCCGCCGAGGCGACGTAGAGCCGCGGCCGCAGGATCTCCAGCGACCGCGCCACCGCCTCGAACTTCGAGAACACCTTCCTGCGCGAGACCGCCTCGTAGGTCTTCCGGTCGACCTCGTAGCAGGGCGGGTGCCAGATGGCGCCCGAGAACTGCGCGGTGAAGACGTCGATCCGCGGCTCCTCGGCGGCGATGGCGTGGAGCCGGTCGTGCAGCTTGCAGTCGTTGAGGTCGAGGAAGCCCTTGCCACCGGCGCGGACGAGCAGCGCCGAGTCGCGGTTCGTGCCGGAGTCCTCGACGAAGACGCGGAGGTAGCCGCCGGGGATCGGCAGCTTCTCGCCGTCCTCGCAGACCACCACCCGCGCGGCGCCGTACGACGCGAACCAGTCGCGCAGATCCGAGCGGCCGAACCGGGCGAGCACCACGGTGAAGTCGCGCCGCTCGATCGACTCGAGGAAGGCGGGATCGTAGTGATCCTTGTGCTCGTGGCTCACGTAGAGGAACCGCGCCTTGCCCGGCGTCGACAGCTTCTCGCGGACGAGCGGCGCCAGGTGGTGGTTCTGCGGGAACTGCATCCAGGCGGAGCCGAACGCGCCGTCCGGCGACATCCAGGGATCCGCGACGACGACCGCCTGCTCGGTCTCCACGATGAAGCCCGCGTGCCCCAGAAACGTGATGCGCATGCTCCCCCCTGCGGCCCGCGGCGCGGGCACGTCGTTGAACGGCGTCTCCCCGGTCCCTAGAGGTCGACGGTGATCGACCCGCCCCGCGCCCGCGAGCAGCACACCGCCATCCCGCGCGCCCGCTCCTCCTCGGTGAGGCACGCGTCGCGGTGCTCCGGCTCGCCCTCCACGACGCCGGTGAGGCACGTGCCGCAGGTGCCCTCCTCGCAGGAGCTCGGCACGAAGTAGCCGGCGTCGAGCAGCGCCCGGAGCGCCGACTTCCCCGGCGGCACCTCGAGCTCCTCGCCGGTGCTCTTCACCTTCAGCTTGAAGAGCCGCTGCTCGCCGGCCGCCTCGGCCGCGGCGCTGAACGACTCGAAGTGCACGGCGTCGACCGGCCAGCTCTCCCAGGCGGCCTGCTTCACCGCGGCCATGAGGCCGGCCGGCCCGCAGCAGTACAGGTGCGCGCCGTCGGGGCGCGTCGCGAGGAGCGCCTTCAGGTCGAGCGCCTTCGCCGGATCGCCGCCGTCGTGGTGGATCCGGACCCGGCGCGCGAGGTTCGGCGCCGCCAGCGCCTCCTTGAAGGCGGTCTTCTCGGGGCCGCGCGTCAGGTAGACGAGCGAGAACGCGCGGCCGGCGCGGTCGAGCGCGCGCGCCATCGAGAGCAGCGGGGTGATGCCGATGCCGCCGGCGACGAGCAGCGCCGGCGGGCCGTCGCGGAGCGGGAACTGGTTGCGCGGCGCCCCGAGCGCGAGCGTGGTGCCGACGCGCACGCCCTCGTGCATCGACCGCGAGCCGCCGCGGCCGGCGGGCTCGTGCTGCACGGCGATGATCCAGCGCCTCGCGTCGGCGGGGTCTCCGGCGAGCGAGTACGGCCGCACCTGCCCGCCCGGCGTCGTGACCTGCACGTGCGCGCCTGGCGTGAACGGCGGCAGGCCGCCGTCCGCCGGCTCGAGCACGTACGAGTTGATGCCCTCCGCCTCGCGGACGATTTCCGAGACGCGGACCCGAAGACTCTCCCCCATCGCCGCCGCCTCCCACCCTCGACCACCGACCTACGGGATCGACGATGTGCAGCAGGCGCACGGTCGCAAACCTGTGGGCCGGGGCCCCCTCCCTGGCCTCGGCCTGCCGACGCTGGACTACGGACTCAGTCGATCTCGCGGACGCTGAGCCACTTGAAGTCGACGTCGTCGGCGTTGTCCCAGCGGAACGTCGCGAGCGGACCGCCCCAGGTCATCGCCATCGCCGGGTCGGACGCGCCGCAGTTGCCCGAGTCGCCGCCCCACGAGCCGTCGTCCACCATGTCGTAGACCTTGGCCCAGGTGACCCCGTCGGCGTTGTCGTTGAGGTACAGCTCGAGGCGGACCTGGGTGTCGCCGTTCACGACCTCGTTCCGGATCACCGTCTTGAAGCCGACCCAGCGGCCGACGATCGACCGGACGGCGCTCTCGTACGGAGACTGGTCGTAGGAGACGTGCCACGACTCCTTCTGGAAGCGGACGCGGCCGTCGTAGTGGAGGCTGCCCTTGTAGGCGGAGCCCTCGCAGGCGATCGGATCCGAGTGCCGGCCGCCGCGGGCGTACCAGGCGAAGTTGTCGGAGGCGTCCTGCGCCGCGTTGACCTTGACGAAGCCGGTCATCTCGACGTTCTTCCAGTCGTTGGGCGCCTGCATGTAGCCCTGCACGGCGAGCGTGTCGCGGTCGTAGGTCGCGATCGCGTCGGAGTCGTAGCCGGTCGAGGTCATCGCGTGCATGCGGACCTGGCCGTTCTCCATCTTCCAGGAGCCGTCGCCGTTGCGGGTGATCGGGTCCTGCGGATCGAAGCGCGGGTCGCCGGTGGCGTCGTCGGCGAGGAACCACTCCTCGCCGCCGGCCTTGGTCGGGTAGATCTTCGTCACGCCGAAGACGTCGACGCCGGGCTGCGGCTGCCCGCCGCCGCCCGGGCGCACCAGCTTCTCCGGCCGGACCCCGAGGTGGGGCCGGACCGGCGCGTTCGGCACCGGCGGCCGGAGCGGCAGCGCCGTCCGGGCGGCGACGCCCGGCTCCACCGGATCGAGCGCATGGCTGCCTTCCGGCGCGCCGGAGACGCCGGACGCGGTGCTGCCGTGCTCGCCGGCGCCGGTGCCGCAGGCCGCGAGGAGCGCGACGGTGGAGAGGATCGAGAGGGATCGAAGCGTACGCATCTCGGGTGAAGCCTCCTGTCGGGTTGAACGACCCCGGGAGGGCACCACGAGATGGGCGGGTGATCAATCGGTGGGTGCGCAGCCGCTCGCACCGCACGCCACGTGAAAACCGCGCTTTTTGCTGGGAAATCGAGCGAGCGCCGCCGACGCTCGCTCGCCTGCCGAGCTGCGGTTACATCGGCGCCAGCAGCTCGAGCTCGAGTCGGACGTTGTCGCTCCGCAGCCCGATCGGCCCACCGCGGCCGAGCGCCTCGTCCGGCAGCGGGCCGCGCCAGACCGGCGCCCCGTCCACCTTCACCACCAGCTCGCGGCCGACGATCGCCGCGTGCAGCACGTGCGAGCCGCCCGGCGCGAGGGGCGGCAGCGCCGCCTTCGACGACGGCCGCAGGTTGACGTAGCCGCGGTTGCCGCAGGCGGCGTGGCTGCGCTGGCCGGGGTTCCGCTTCAGCGAGACGACGAGCCCGGGGACGGGCTCGAGCCGCCACATCACGTAGAGGAGGTTGCAGCCGTCGGCCGCGCGGAGCTTGAGGCCGAGCTGCGCCCGGGCCTCGCCCGACCGGAGCCGCGCGAGCTCGGCCGTGCGGCCGAGGTACCGGAAGCGGAGCTCGGCCTCGTCGCGGCCGCGATCGGCCACGGCGCGCAGCTTCGCCGTCTCGACGCGAAAGCCCCGCGCCGTCGGCTCCGCGGCGCCGAGGGTCACCCGGAGGCTGCCGGGCCCGACGGGGACGGGCGCGCCGCCGGCCGCGCCCGCGAGGAGCGAGGCGGCGAGCAGCGCCGCGATCACGTCCCGCCGCCGAGCAGCTTGCCGAGCTCGGCGACGTGGCTCTCGAGGTACGCCTCCTCGGCGCGCAGCCTCGCCACGTCGAACCAGAGCGTGTCGCGGAAGCGGCGCACCTGCGCGGTGGGGAGCGCCTTCACCGCCTCGAGCTGCGCCTCGAGGTCGCCCCGGAGCGCCTTCACCTCGCCGAGCCGCTTCCGCTCCGCCTCGACCACGCCGGCGAGCTCCTCGCCGAGCTGGTGCAGCTTGCGCCCGGCGCCGCCGAGGTCCTCCTCGACGAGGCGCTGGCGGCCGACGGCGGCCCGCTCGTTGGCGGAGCCCTGGAAGAACCGGCCGAAGTCGAAGCCGACGCTGACGAGCGCGAAGACCGGCAGCTCCTGATCGACGCCGAAGAGCCGGTCGTAGCCCGCGCGCACGCTGAGCTCGAAGGCCTGGGCGTTGCGCAGGCTCTCCTCCTCCTCCTCGACCGCGCCGTCGGCGTCGCGGAAGGCCGCGAGCAGGCCCGGGATCGGGCGGCCGGGCGGCGGCGCCGCGACGGTGGCCCGGGCGAGCTCGGCGCGGGTGTCGCGGAGGAGCGCCCGCAGCGCGTCGGCCCGGATGCGCGCGGCGGCGAGCTCGTCCACCGTGGCGAGCTCGTCCCGCACCGCGCGGTCGAGCTCGGCGAGGAGCCGGTCGGCGTCCGGCAGGAGCTGCTCGAGCGTCTGGGCGCGCCGCTCGAGCGCGGTACGGCCCGCGGAGGCGGCGCCGTCCACGAGCATGGCCTCGATCGCCTCCTTGGCGATCTCGCGGCGGCACAGCGCCTCGGCGCGGCTCCGGATCGTCACGCCCTGCCAGACGTCGATGGCGTCGTAGCGCGCGCCGATCGTGAGGCGCGGCCGCGGCCGGTCGACCGGCGCCGCCCCGGTGGCGATGCCGCCGGTGGTGAAGCCTCCCTCGGAGAACACCTCGGGCGCGAACAGGAGCGCGGCCTCGGCGTCGGCGGTGCCGCGGACCCAGGCGCAGTAGCCGTCGGCGGGCGCCGGCGCCACGGCTTCGGCCGCGGCCTCGGCGCCGCCGGCGACGGCCGGGGCGAGGAGGAGCGGGAGGGGAACGAGCCAGCGCAGCCGCATGGTGTCCTCGGCGATCAGATGAAGAGGGGAGGCCGGCCGACGTGGAGGATCTCCTCGCGCACCCAGCGCTCGTCCTCGAGGCGGATCTCCGCCATCACGCCGCGGAGGACGCGGTTGCGGATCGGGTGCTTGAGCTGCACTTCGCCCTCGAGCACCCCCCGGATCTCGCCGACGCGGTGGCAGAGCAGCGGACCGGCCGCGCACGCGTAGAGCGGCGCGCCCGGCTCGGCGCCTTCGAGGTTCTCGTAGGGGACGAAGGCGACGGTGAGGCGGGCGTCGAGCGCCTTGAGCAGCGCCGACTCGCGGAGCGAGGCGAGCAGCGCGTCGTAGCGCCCGATCGCCTCGTCGATGGCGGCGATGCTCGCCTGCAGCTGCGCCACCTCGCCCTCGGCGCGGGCGCGCTCGAGCCCGGCGCTCGCGAGCTCGCGCTCGAGCTTCAGCACCGAGACGGTGGAGGGGGCGCTCGCCGGAGGCTCGGTCTCCGCCGCGGCGACGGCGAGCCCGGCGAGCTCGCGGCGCACGGTGTCGACCCGGAGCCCCAGCGAGGCCTCGCGCTCGGCGAGGTCGATGTTGCCCTGGGCGAGCGCCGCCAGCTGCCGGTTGGTGCCGAGGTACGCCTCGCGCTCGAGCAGGCTCGCGCCGTGGAGCACGTCGGCCCGGTCGCGGGCCAGCGCGGCGAAGGCTCGGTTCGAGGCGAGGATGCCGTCGCGCTCGCGCTCGAGCTGCGCCTGCACCTTCCGGAGCCGGCCGAGCTCGCGCCACCGCGCCGCCTTCTCGCCGGAGAGCGCCCGGCGGAACCGCTCGCGGAACTTCGCCTCCGCGCTCGCGACCCGGCCCTCGTGGGCGATGCGCGCCTCGAGCTCGCGCCTCTCCGCCAGCAGCGCGCCCCGCGACAGCTCGTGCTCGGCCACGGTCGCCGAGATCGAGAGCACCCGCTCGTCCGCCGGCGAGACCACCGTCGGCGCCACCCAGGAGCGGCTCAGGAAGAAGAAGCCCTGCACCCCGAGGTACGAGACGAGGCCGAAGAGGATGAAGGCGAGGATCCCGAAGCCGACGAGCTTGTAGGAGCTGACGGCCAGCGCGTTGAGCCGGTTGACGATCTTCTGGTCGAGCATGGGTCCCTTCCGGAGGTTCAGGCCGTGGCCCCGCTCGCGCCGGCGGCGCCGGGGCTGCCCGCCGGCGACGCGGCGCCGCGCGTCTCCCAGCTGCCGGAGTCGAGCGTGAAGAGCGCGAGGGGGGTGAAGAGCAGGTAGGTGACCGGCATCAGCACCGCCATGGGCAGGAAGGCCCAGGACTGGACGCGGGCCTCCTTCGGCAGGCGCCGGGTCTCGAGCCAGTAGATGAGCCCGAGCAGCCCGATCACCTCGAAGTGCAGCGCCACCAGGCCGAAGAGCTCGTCGTTGAGGAGCCCGTGGACGATCTTCGCCGGGTAGCCGAGCAGCAGCGCGAGGAGCGACATGTAGTGGAGCGCCACCAGCGGCTGGAGCTTCCAGGCGTGGGTGAGGCCGCCGAACAGGTCGACGAGGTTGGAGCGGCGCCAGCGCAGCTGCTGCGAGAAGTAGGCGGCGATCGTCGTCGGCGCGGCGGTGGAGCAGCGCGCGGCCATGGTGACGACCGTGCGGTAGCCGGCCTTGATGATCTGCCGGGTGAGGAAGCGGTCCTCGCCGTACTTGATCGGCACCCCGAGGAGGTTCCGGTTCTCGAGGATCGGCTCGAGCTCGAGCAGCACCGTGCGCCGGTAGGCGGTGAGGCAGCCCGAGAGGCACATCACCGACTGGAAGGTGCGCTCGATGTCCTTGAGCCACTCCTGCGCGAAGTGGAACTTCACCTGCGCCATCCGGGTGAGCCAGTTGGTGTTCGGCGCGCCGACGTAGACGCGGCCGGAGACCGCGGCGATGTCGGGCCGCGTGAACCGCCGCACCAGCTCGCGGATCGCCCGCGGCTCGGCGACGACGTCGGAGTCGACCGAGACGATGATCTCGGCGGTGGCGGCGCGGACGGCGCGGTTGATGCCGCGGCGCTTCCCCATGTTGTAGGGGTTCTTGAGGACGGTGACGTTCGGCCGGCCCTCGGCCGCCTTGCACGCCCACGCGTAGCTGTCGTCCCTGGAGCAGTCGTCGACGACGATCACCGAGAGCTTGTCGGCCGGGTAGTCCTGCTCGAGCAGGCTGAGGATCGAGTCGTGGATGCCCTTCCCCTCGTTGAAGAGGGGGATGACGATCGCGACCGTCGGCTCCCACTCGACCGTCCGGTCGAACCGCTCGCCCTTGAGGCGCTTCAGGAAGCGCCCCAGGACGTAGCGGTTCATGATGACCATCAGGATCAGGAGGTGGATCGGGAACAGCTCCATGATCCTTGGCCCCGCCCTGCCCCAGTGCTGCCCGCGCCCACGTGGCCTCCCCCGCCCGCTCGCCGCCCCCGACGCTTCGAACGTGGCGCCGCACGGCCGGAGGGACAAGCCTCGGGGTGTCGCGGCGCGGACCCGCTCCGAGGCGGTCCCGCGGTGCCGCTCCGGAAGCGACGCTGCGCCGGGTGCTAGTGGACGAGGGCGCGGACGCGCTCGACGAGCTCGTCGACGTCGAACGGCTTCGGCAGCCGCGCCGCGCTCGGGAGGCGGAACCGCTCGCCGACCGCGGCCGACTTCCGGTGGCTGCCCGAGGAGAGGAGCACCGGGACCTGCCGCAGCGCCTCGTCGGCCTCGCGGGCCTCGAGGACCTGCTCGCCGCCACCGGGGATCATCAGGTCGAGGATGAGGAGCCGCGGCCTCGGGCCGTCGCGGAGCGCCCTCAGCGCCGTGGACGCGTCGGGCGCCACCGACACCGGCTCACCCGTCTCGGCGAGGGCCAGGACGATGAGCTCGGAGAGGTCGGGGTCGTCCTCGACCAGCAGGATCAAGCGGCGAGACCGAACGCGCGCAGCACCCGCTGGGCGTGCGACGGCAGGCCGAGGAGCCGCACCTGCTCGGCGCCGCCGAGACCGGTCGCGAGGATGCCGAGGGCGAAGTCGGAGATGTGGCGCACCCTCGAGAAGTCGATCTCGACGAGGGTGGCGCCGTCCTCGATCGCACGCTCCACCCGGACGCGGAGGAGGTGCGCCTCCGCGCCGGCGAAGTGGCCTTCGAGGTCGATGCGGAGCGGGGCGATGGCCTGGGCGAGCATGGGATCTTGGTACTCCTTCCCGGCGCCCCGCGACATCGCCCGACCGATCGTGCCGAGCGTCGCCCTGCCGACGATCAGACGCCGGCGGGGAGCTGGATGCCGAGCTGCCGCGCCTTGAGCGCGAGCGAGGTGCGGTTCTCGCACTCGAGCTTCCGGTAGAGGCTCGAGACGTGCGCCTTCACCGTGCGCTCGGTGATCCCCAGGTGGCTGGCGATCTTCAGGTTGTCGGCGCCGGTGGCGAGGTACGCGAGCACCTCGCGCTCGCGGGCGGTGAGCCTGCCGAGCACGAGCTCGGAGCGCGACCGCTCCCGCGGCCGGAACAGATCGGAGGTGTCCTCGGCCGGGAGGAAGCGCTCGCCGCCCGCGACGCGCGTCACCGCGGTGACGACGAGGTCGCCGCCCGCGGAGAGCTTGTCGAGGAAGCCGCTCGCGCCCTCCTGGAGGCAGCGCTCGGCGATGTCCGGATCGCGGGAGCCGGTGAGCACCAGCGTCCTCGTCGACGGGTGCGAGGTGCGGACCTCGCGCACAACCTCGAGGCCGTCCTCCGGGCCGTCGAGACCGAGGTCGACGATGGCGACGTCGGGGATGGCGTGCGGGAGCCGCGCGAGGAACGGCGCGGCGCGAGACTCCACCAGGACGACGTCGAAGCCGTGGGTGCGGAGCGACTGCTCGAGCACCTCGCGGACGAACTTGTGGTCTTCGAGGATCGCGACGCGGGTCGGCTGCATACGTCGCTCCTACCGGAACGCACGTGGCGATCGGAAGCCCCCTCCCGAGGCGTCGGGCGGCGCAGCTTTTTCGTCCGCGCCCGGCGGTCCGAGACCGCGAGCGCTCGGGCGTCCCGGCGGCGCCGCGGGATCACCCCACGCGCCCCCGCGGCCCCATCGCCCTCCCCTCCCGGGACGCCCGAGGCCCGCGAGCCGAACCTGTGCCCGACCGAGGACGTCGGGATCGTCCCGCGGTCGCAGGTCACGCCGGTGGCCGGCGCTCGTCGTCGGGCGCGGCGGGCGGGCGCGCCGCCGCCTCCGGCTCGATCGGCATCGGCGGGAGCGTGAGGTTCACCGCGGTGCCGCTCCCCGGCGCGTCCTCGATCCAGATCCGCCCGCCGTGCTCCTCCACGATGCGGCGGGCGATGTAGAGCCCGAGCCCGAGGCCGGTGCGGTGCTCGTCCTCGGTCGCCTGCGCGAACGGGTCGAAGACCCTGGCGCGGAGCTCCTCGGGGATCCCCGGACCGTCGTCGCGGACCGTCACGCCGACCTCCTCGTCCGTCGCCCACGCCTCGAGGGTGACGCGCGGCCGCGGGCCCGCGTACTTGAGGGCGTTGCCGACGAGGTTCGAGAGCACCTGCTCGACCCGCTCGCGGTCGGCGCGCGCCAGGATCGGCGGCCCCGCCCCGACCACGATGGTCGCGCCCTGCCGCCGCGCAGGCTCCGAGAACAGCTCGGCGACCGCCCGGAGCGTGGCGGCGAGGTCCACGGTGCCCAGCGCGCCGGTCAGCCGGCCGGTCTTCGCCTTGCTGGCGTCGAGCAGCGAGTCGATCAGCTCCTCCATCCGGGCTCCGGCGCGGTGGATCCGCCCCGCGTCGCGGACGACGGCCGGGTCGCCCGTGCGCTCGAGGCTCTGGGCCGCGAGCGCGACGACGCCGAGCGGGTTCCGGAGGTCGTGCGCCACCACCGAGAGCACGGTCTCGAGGCGGTTCGAGACGAGGTGCTCGGACTCGTGCAGCCGGCGCATGCGCCGCGCCACCGAGAGGCCGACGGCGATCGAAGCGGCGGCGCCGACGAGGACGAACGCGAGCTGCAGGAGCGCGATCCGCTCCATGGCGCGGTTCCGCCGCACCGCCGCGTCGGCGACCCATCCCCGCTCGTACGACGTCAGCGCGGCGAGCGCGACCTCGAGGCGCTCCCGGTGCGGGCGGAGCAGCTCGAGCACCTCCGCCGGGCTCCGTCCCGCCGCGACGCCGCCGCGCGCGTGCTCCCACTCGAGCGCCGCCTGGAAGGCCTGCTCCGCGCCCCGCACCTGCGCCAGCAGCGAGGCGAACGGCTCGGGGCGGCCGCGCGCCTCGAGCCGGCGGATCGCCGCCGAGAGCCGCGCCCGCGTCTCCTCCATCGAGGCGTGGTAGCGCGGGTCGCCGGTGAGGAGGTACGCGCGGCCCTCGGAGGCGCGGTGCTCGACGAGCAGCGCGATCTCGGCGACGGAGAGCATGTCGGGGATGCGCTGCTCGATCAGCTCGTCGCTGCTCTGCCGCAGCAGGTGCGCCGCGACGAGCGCGTTGGCCGCGATGGCGAGGACCGCCGCGATCGGCACGCCCATCCCCAGCGTGAGCGACCGTACGAACGGATCCTTGCCCGGCATGGGAGGAACGTGCGTTGCCCGTCGGAATACGGCCAGGGCCTGCGCCGGCCGCGACCTGCGCCCGAGCCGAGCGTCGTGGAGCCGACGGCCCTCAGGGCGCCTCGTCCTACGGCCGCGGGTCGCGCGGGAGCCCTGCGGTGCGGATCGTCCCGCCGAGGAGGCTCTGCATGCGGTGGATCATCGGGATCGCGCTGCTCGCGGGCGCCGCGGGCTGCGGCTACGGGCCGAGGGACGTCGAGCGCTATGGCAGCTTCGACGAGGGCGCACCGGTG
>CAZDGH010000072.1:0-17799 GCA_964504805.1 uncultured Myxococcales bacterium
GCCGGCCGGCGGCGAGCGCGTTCGACGCCTGGCTGCGCGAGGCCGCGACGCAGGAGGCGCCCGAGCGCGACCGCCGCCTCGCCGCCTGGGCGGGCGCGCCCGCCGCCCGCGCCGCCCACCCGCGGGAGGAGCACCTGCTCCCGCTGCTGGTGATCGCCGGCGCCGCCGGCGCCGACCGGGGCACGGTCCCGTACCGCGGCACGCTGCTCGGCCTCGAGCTGTCGGCGTACCACTTCGGCTGATCGCGGCCTCTTTCGGGTGAAAAGGCTGGCACGCCCGCCCGGGGCTCACTACATCTGCGGGCGATGAGCACCGAGCTCCACGTTCGAGGGCGGCCGGTCGGGGCGGGGCGCTTCGTGGACCTCGGCCCGCAGGCGATCCCCGGCCTCACCGGGCCGCGACGGGTGCAGGTCTTCCTGCCGCCCGGCGCCGGCGCGCAGCCGCTGCCGGTGCTCTACCTCTGGGACGCGCAGAACGTCTTCGACGACGCCGGCAGCTTCGCCGGCGGCTGGCGCGTCCACGAGGCGATGCGGGCCCGCGTGCGGCGCGGCCGTCGGCCGGCGGTGATCGTCGCCGTCGACCACGGCCACGAGCACCGCATCGGCGACTACGCGCCGTTCCAGACCCGGCGCTTCGGCCCCGGTCGCGCCGACCTGCTCCTCGCGTGGGTCGCCGGCGAGCTGGTGCCGCGGATCGCGCGCGACTTCCCGGTGCGCGCCGGACCCGAGCACACCCTCGTCGGCGGCAGCTCGATGGGCGGCCTGGTGAGCCTCTGGGCGCTGCTCACCCGGCCCGACGTCTTCGGCCGCGCGCTGGTGATGTCGCCGTCGCTCTTCCTCGCCCGCGACGGGATCCTCTCCCGCCTCGCGCGGCACCGGCTGCCCGCGGGCCACCGGCTCTACCTCGACGGCGGCGAGAAGGAGATGAACGGGACCTTCCGCGCGGAGCTGCCGCGGGTCGCTTCCGCCGCCCTGCACGCGGGCCTCCGGGACGACGACGTGCGCGTGCGCGTCGATCCGAAGGGGCGCCACACCGAGGCCGACTGGCGCCGCCGCCTCCCCCGTGCCCTCGACTTCCTCCTGCGCCTGCGCTGAAGCGCCGTCCGGCGCGCCGGGCGCGCGTGCCGGAGGCGCCTCGCCGCTTGCGGGCGATCGCGCGCCGGCCTAAGAAGCCGCTCTCCGTGGACCGCTCCGAGCTCCGCAGGGCGAAGCGCCTGGTGGTGAAGATCGGCTCCGGCGTCCTCGCGCCGGGCGGCCACTTCGACCGCGCCCACCTCGCCGACCTCGCCCGCGCGCTCGGGGACGCCGCCGCGGGACGCGAGCTGGTGGTGGTCTCCTCGGGCGCCATCGCCCTCGGCGTGGAGCGGCTCGGCTGGCGCTCGCGGCCGAAGGAGCTGCCGAAGAAGCAGGCGGCCGCCGCGGTCGGGCAGTCGCACCTCGTGGCCGCGTGGGGCGAGGCGCTCGCGCCGCGGGTCGTGGCGCAGGTGCTCCTCACCCACGACGTCCTCGGCGACCGCCGACGCTACCTCCACGCCCGCTCCACCTTCGGCGCGCTCCTCGCCGCGAAGGCGATCCCGATCGTCAACGAGAACGACACCGTCGCCGTCGACGAGATCAAGTTCGGCGACAACGACGCGCTCGCCGCGCTGGTGGTGCAGGTCGCCGAGGCGGACCTCCTGGTGGTGCTCTCCGACGTCGAGGCGATGTACGACGCCGATCCACGGACCGTGAAGTCGGCGAGGCCGCTCCGGCTGGTGCCGCGGGTGACGCCGGCGCTCGAGCAGGCCGCGGGCGGCAGCGGGAGCGCCGTCGGCACCGGCGGGATGATCACCAAGGTGCTCGCCGCCAAGCGTTGCGCCGAGCTCGGCGTGCCCTGCGTGGTCGCCTCCGGCAAGGACGCGGGCACGCTGCCCCGGGTGCTCGCCGGCGAGGAGGTGGGCACGCTGTTCTTGCCCCGCGGCGAGCCGTTCCGCGGCAAGCGCCGCTGGCTCGCCCACGCGGCCCGGACGCGCGGGCAGCTCCGCGTCGACGAGGGCGCGGAGCGGGCGCTGGTGCAGGGCAAGAAGAGCCTGCTGGCCTCGGGCCTCCGCGAGGTCGTCGGCTCGTTCGGCGTCGGCGATCCGGTGGAGATCGCCGGCCTCGACGGCCGCGCCTTCGCCCGCGGCCTCGCGCGCTACGGCGCCGCCGAGGCCCGCCGCGTCGCCGGGCTCAAGAGCGCCGAGATCGCCGCGCTGCTCGGCCCCGAGGCCGAGGCCGAGGTCGTCCACCGCGACGACCTGGTGCTGCTCTAGAAGCTCCCGGCCGCGCCGAAGAGCAGGAGCGGCGCCAGCGCCCGGTCGTCGGTGAGCCGCTTCGCCAGCTGGAAGCGCAGCTCCACCGGCAACACCCAGACGTCGAAGAGCAGCCCGAGGCTGCCGCCCGCGGCGGCGTGGAGCCCGCGCTCGCCGTCGCTCGCCGAGGAGGCGAAGCCCTGCAGCTCGAGCTGCCGGACGAACGACGACGGCAGGACGCCGAGGGTCGAGGCGGTGCCGGCGTCGAGCGGGATCGGCAGCCGGTAGGTGACGTCGCCGAGCGCGGCGCGGTCGAGGGCGACGGCGCGGTCCTCGAAGCCGCGGAGCGGCTCCGAGAACGTGAGCGCGGGCGGGAGGAAGGTCGAGGCCGGGTCGCCGCCCGTCGGCCGCGCCACGATCGGCAGGCCGGCGCCGGGGCCGCCCACGAGCAGGAGCCCCGTCCCTTCCGCGCCGGCGAGGAGCCGGCCGCGCAGGTCGAAGCGCAGGGTGTGGAGCCGCGAGAGCGGCAGCGGCGTCACCGCGCCCAGGTGCGCGCCGTAGTCGACGACGCCGGGCGTGCCCTCGCCGAGGCCGAGGTAGCCGGCGACGGAGGCGTCGGCGAGCACCGCGCGCCGCAGCCCGGCGTACGGCGTGGCGTCGCCGCCGACGTACGCCGCCGAGACGCTCGGCCCGCCGAAGCGCCAGGTCCTGGCCGGCGCCGCCGCCACGCCGTCGGGCACCTCGCGGGCCGGCCCCTCGTGGAGCTCGAGCGCGGTGGCGCCGAGGGCGAGCGGGCTGCCCCAGAGCGCGCGGCCCACCGAGAGCGAGGCGTGCCGCTCCCGGGTGAAGCGCTCGCCGCCGTCGCCGCCCTCGGCGGTGACGAGGATCGCGCGATGGGCGGCCTGCTCCACCGCGGCGGAGAGCTCGACCGGCGCCGCCAGCAGGTTCACGTAGCTCACGCCGAAGCTCGTCGTCTCCGGCCCGAGCGCGTGGGCGGCCCAGAGCGCCCAGCGGTGGAACGCGAGCCGGTCGTTGCCGGCGAGCGCGAGGCCGACGGTCGGGTAGCCGGCGACGTCGAGGGCGACGAACGGCGCGTGGAGCCGCGGCACGAGCAGCGAGTCGAAGGCGGAGTAGGGCGCGTCGGAGAGGATCGCCGGGGAGGGCAGCTCGAGGTCGAGGCCGGGCGTCGGCGCCGGCGCCGCGTCGGTCGCGGCGACGCCGCCGGGCGGCCGGGGCAGCGCCGCCCAGTCGACCTTCACCTCGTCGAGCGCCCACGACCAGCCCTCGCGGTTGAGGAACCGCACCGCGCCGCCCGCCGCCGCCGGGTTCGCCACCAGGTACGGCGCGTCGGTGAGCCGCGCCCCGACCTCGGCGTCGAGGTCCTGGGCGAAGACCTGCAGCCGCCCGCCCTCGACCTGGGTGAAGAGCACCCGGCGGTCGTCGATCCACGACGGATCGTGCCGCGACACCTCGCCGCCGAGCCGCCGGAGGCGCGCGCCGGTGGCCGCGTCGAGGAGCCAGAGCTCGCGCCTGCGGCCGACGTCGATCCCGGCGAGCACCCGCGTGCCGTCGGGCGAGACCTTCGGCGCGAACAGGTAGGTGCCCGGCTCCTCGGCGCGGAGCACGGCGATCGCGCCGGTGCGAAGATCGAGGGCGGCGAGCTCGTGCCGGTCGCCGCGGGCCTTCGGGAAGAGGTAGCGCGCGCCGTCGGGCGTGGGGCTGCCGCCGGTGCCGCCGAGGTCCGGGTGGACGACGCGGAGCTCGCCCGAGGGCAACGAGAGCGCGAGCAGCCGGGTCGCGAGCTGCGTCGGGCCCTGGTCGACCTGGGTGAGGTAGAGCGTGCGGCCGTCGGCGGCGAAGGCGAGGGCGCCTCCGACGGCGGCGCTCCCGAACACCACCGTCCGCGGCGGCAGCGCCTCGGCGAGCGCGCGGTCCACGAGCACGCGGCCGTCGGGCGCGCGCACCTCGAGCCGCGCCGGCCGGTCGACGTCCTCGACGAGGAGCGCCTCGGTGCCGTCGTTCGCCCGGGCGTAGCGGCCGAAGCCGCCGGCCTCGCGCACCACCCGCTGCGACGCGGGCCGCGGCCGGACCGGGTGCTTCGCCTGCATCCACGCCTCGAACTCGTCGAGGAGCGTGGAGAGGCTCTTGCCGTACACCTGCCAGAACCGCACGTTGACGCCGAACGGGAAGAGCACCGCCCGCGACTGCACCTCGACGAGCCGCCACAGCGCGTCCTCGCCGTACGTCTCCGCGAGGAACTCCACGAAGTGCGAGCCGAGCAGGTAGGCCGGCACCGCGGGCTCGACCCGCCGCGCCGCGTGCAGGTCGCCGCCGCCGAGGCCGCGGCCGGCGACGCCCGCCGCCACGTACCCGCGCCAGTGCGGCGACGCCATCCGGCCCGCGCCCTCGACGAGGCGGCTCTCGTACCAGGTGGCGAGCCCCTCGGAGAACCAGTCGTCGAAGCCGAGCTGCGGCGAGTAGAGGTCGCCGAAGACGGCCCTGAGCGCCCAGTTGAAGCCCGCGTGCTGCTCGAAGTGCACGAAGTGGACGGCCTCGTGGCAGCCGACGAGTCCGGGGCTCGGGGTGATGCCGAGGTCGACGGTGAACTCCGCCGTCAGCTCCGGCGGCACCACCATCCACTCCTCGACGCCCGCGGCGTACGGGTAGACGAACGCGTTCTGGATCGGCGCGTCCGGCACCACGATCAGCACCTTCTCGGGATCGCCCCCGGGGCTCGCCCTGGCGCGCAGCTCGGCGACGCAGCGCTCGAGCCGCGCCGAGAAGCGGAGCGCCTCGTCGCGCCGCGCCGCCGGGTAGTAGACGACGAGCGACGCGGTCTCGAGCCGCCGCATGTCGCGCTCGGCCAGGGCCGCCTGCACCTCGACCGGGTAGACGGGCGCGGCGGTGAGGCAGCCGGTGGAGAGCGAGAGGAGACACGCTGCGGCGAGCAGGCGGCGGAGCACGGCGCGGTTGTACCGCCCCTTCGCCGCCCCTACCATCCGCGCGATGGATCCCAAGGGTAGAGCCCTTTCGCTCGGCGAGGCGGCCCGCGCCGCCGCGGCAGCGCTGTCGATCGCCCCCACCGCGCAGAAGGACCGCGCCCTCGCGGCCGTCGCCGCCAACGTCCGCGCCGGGAAGGCCGCGATCCTCGCCGCCGCCGAGGCCGACGTCGAAGGCGCCCGCGCCGCCGGGCTCTCCGGCGCGCTCCTCGACCGCCTCGCCCTCGACGAGCGGCGCGTCGAGGGGATCGCCGCGGCGGTGGACGCGGTGCGGGCGCTGCCCGACCCGGTCGGCGAGGTGGTCGACCGCTGGACGCGGCCGAACGGCCTCGCGATCGAGCAGGTGCGGATCCCGCTCGGCGTGATCCTGATGGTCTACGAGGCGCGGCCGAACGTGACCACCGACGCGGCGGCGCTGTGTCTGAAGAGCGGCAACGCCGCCATCCTCCGCGGCGGCAAGGAGGCCCTGCGCACGAACCGCGCGCTCGCCGGGGCGGTCGCCGCCGGCCTCGCCGAGGCGGGCCTCCCGGCGGCGGCGGTGCAGCTCGTCGACGACCCCGACCGGGAGCTGCTCCTCGCGCTCCTCGCCCTCGACGGTCACGTCGACCTCGCCATCCCGCGCGGCGGCGAGGGGCTCATCCGCTTCGTCGCCGAGCACGCCCGGGTGCCGGTGGTGAAGCACTACAAGGGCGTGGTGCACCTCTTCCTCGACGAGAGCGCGCCCGAGGCGCGCGCGGTCGAGCTCGCCGTGAACTCGAAGAGCCGCACCGGCGTCTGCAACGCCATGGAGTGCCTGCTCGTGCACCGCGCCGCGGCCGCGCGCCTCCTCCCGGCGGTGGGCCGCGCCCTCGCCGCCGAGGGCCACGAGCTCCGCGCCGAGCCGGCCGCCAAGGCGATCCTCGACGGCGCCGGCGTCCCGGCGGTGGCGGCGAAGGACGACGACTTCGGCCGCGAGTTCCTCGACAAGATCCTGGCGGTGAAGGTCGTCGACGACCTCGACGCCGCCCTCGCCCACGTGCGCCGCCACGGCTCGCTGCACACCGAGGCGATCGTCACCGACGACGAGGCGTCAGCGGCGCGCTTCCGCCGCGAGGCGGAGGCCTCGTGCGTGATCGTGAACGCCTCGACCCGCTTCAACGACGGCGGCGAGCTCGGCCTCGGCGCGGAGATCGGCATCTCCACCACCAAGCTCCACGCCTTCGGGCCGATGGGCCTGCGCGAGCTCACCGCCAAGAAGTTCGTGGTGGCCGGCGCGGGGCAGGTCCGGGGCTGAGGCCGGCGATCCGGCCGCCGCCGCCCCTCGCCCTTTGCTACAGTGCGCGCCCTTCCGGCGACCTCTGCCGGAGCGAGAAGCAACAGGAGCCGCACCGTGGCCTCGAAGAAGCCCGCGCCGAAGCGCCGTCCGTCGAAGAAGCGCCCGCCCCAGCGCATGGGCAAGGCCGCGGCCGCCGCCGCCGCCCGCGCGAGCCTCGAGCCGAAGAAGGGCAAGGGGAAGGCGAAGCCGAAGCGCACCCGCGAGGGCGCGAAGGCCGTCCCCGCCGCCAAGGCGCCGCCGCCCGCGACCGCGCACCCGGCGTACGCGAACGCCCACGCCGCCGCCGAGGCCGCCCTCTCCAAGAAGGCCGAGAAGGTCGTCATCCTCGACGTCCGCGGCCTCACCAGCTACGCCGACTTCTTCGTCGTCGCCTCGGGCTCGAGCGACCGGCAGGTCTCCGCGATCGCCGACGCCATCGAGGAGGAGCTGAAGAAGCGCGGGCAGCGGCCGCTCGGCGTCGAGGGCTACACCCAGGGGCGCTGGGTGCTCATCGACTACCCGGACATCGTCTGCCACGTCTTCTACGACGAGGACCGCGCCTTCTACGACATCGAGGGCCTCTGGGCGGACGCCCCCCGCATCCCCGTGGAGGGGTGAAGCTCCGCGTCCTCGCCGTCGGCACCGACCGCTCCGGCCTCTTCGAGCCGGCGGCCGACGAGTACCTGAAGCGCCTCTCCCGCTACGCGAAGGCCGAGGTGGTGGAGCTCGCCGCCTCGAAGAAGGGCGGCGCCGATCCGGCCCGCGCCCGCGACGAGGAGGGGCAGGCGCTGCTCGCGAAGCTCAGGCCGTCAGACCTCGTCGTCGTCCTCGACGAGCGCGGCAAGGAGCTGACCTCCGAGGAGCTGTCGAGGAAGGTGGTGCAGGAGGCGATGAACCGCGGCCGCGATCTCGCGTTCCTCATCGGCGGCGCCGAGGGCCACGCGGAGGCGGTGCGGAAGCGCGCCGACCTCCTGCTTTCGCTCTCGCGGATGACCCTGCCGCACCGGCTCGCGCGGGTGGTGCTGCTCGAGCAGCTCTACCGCGCGTTCGCGATCGCGCGGAACGAGCCGTACCACAAGGCCTAGAACGGCCTAGAACGCCTCCTCGCGCGGGGCGACGACGGCGTAGAGCAGGTCGTCCTCCTCGCCGAGGATCTCGACCCGGATGCAGGTTTCGCCCGCCGAGGCGCCGGAGAGCACGAACGAGTTCTCCTCGGGGCCGGGATCGACGCCGAGGATCGACGGATCGCACGAGGTGAGCTCGATCCGCGGCTGGCTGACGAGCCGCTCGTCGTCGTCCATGGCGACGGCGCGGAGCGCCACCGCCGTGCCGAGCTCGACCCGGTTCCAGCCGACCCAGGGCCTCGTCACCTCGGTCTCCGGGAGCGGGAAGGCGAGCGGCTCGAAAGCGAGGTGGGTGTAGCGCTCGCCGCAGCCGGCGAGCAGGGCGAGCGAGGCGACCAAGAGCGCGCGGCGCATCACGGCAGCACCCGGACCGGAAGCTCCTTCACGAAGCCGTGGGCCTCGATCCGGAGGGTGGCTTCGCCGGGCGCCTGGGCCTCGAGCGTGGCGACGAGGATCTCGCCGGCGTCGAGGACGCGGACGGCGTCGCCGCCGACGACGCTCCAGCGGAACTCCACGCTGCCGGCGAGGACGCGACCCTGCTCGTCGAGCGGGCGCACCAGGAAGGTGGCGCGGGTCGGCGTCCCGCAGGCGCCGGCGCAGGATCCCAGCACCACCGCCTCCACCGGGGCGCCGTCGGGGACGAAGCGCTCGCCGTCGGCGTCGATGGTGCGGCTGCGCCGCGTCGGGATCACCTCGATGCCGGCGATCGGCGCGGCCTCGAGGTGGAGCATGTCGACGACGCGGCCCTCGGGCGTCCGGGCGAGGACGGTGGAGGGGCCGGGGACGAGCAGCCGGCCGACGCCGCCGCGGAATTCGAGCGTCTGGCTCGACGCCGCGGCGAGGAAGATCGGCCCGGGCGTCTCGTGGGACTCGTAGGCGAGGCCGAACGGCGCGCCGACGGCGAGGTGCGCCGGCACCGAGGAGAGCCGGCTCAGGCGCTCGGGGCCGCAGGCGGCGTCGTGATCGGTGGCGCAGTCGTAGAGGAAGGCGCCGCCGCCGAGCTCGCCTTCGGTGCCGGAGCACGCGGCGAGGAGGGCGGCGGCGAGGACAGGGAGCAGTCGTGTCGTCATGGCGTCGGGTCGCCCTGGCAAGAGGCGTTCCTGTCATGGTTACCGCGACATGCGAGGCGTACGAAGGTAATGAAAATCATCGGTTGAGAGAGCTTGAGGGGTTCTACCGTGCGCGCGTCTCGCACCCTCGAGGTCTGACATGGCTGCCGCGGCGTGAAGGTGTTCGGCCCCGGCGCCGCGCCCGCGCGGGCCGGCTTCGAGAGCGGCGACGTCGTGCTCGCGGTGGATCGCAGCCCGATCCCCCAGCTGCGACCGCTCGAGCCGCTCCTCGGCGGCGGCGAGCACCTCGTGGCGGTTCGTCGCGCAGACCGCGCGTTCGAGCGGAGGCTCCTCGCCCGGATCGGCACGGGGCCGCTCGTCCGCGCTAGGCTTTTCTCATGATCGCGCTCCTGCCCCTCCTGCTCGCGGCGGCGACGTGCCCGCCCGGGACCACCGCCCGCGGTGCCGCGCCGCCGGCCGGGCTGCACCGGTGGTGCGAGGACGCCGCCGGTCGCAAGCACGGTCCCGAGCGCGAGTGGTACGCGCCCGGCAAGCCGAAGGCGGAGGGGAGCTGGGAGGCGGGCCAGATGCACGGCGCGTGGAAGGCGTGGCGCGAGGACGGCACGCTGTTCATGGACGAGGCCTACGCGCGCGGTGAGCCGGTCGCGGCCACCGGCGGGAAGCCGGCTGCCCCCAAGAAGAGCGGCTCGTGGGGCATGGACCTCATCGCGGAGCAGAAGGCCAAGAACGGCGGCAAGCCGCTGATCCCGGCGCCGGCCGGCGCCGCGCCGCTCTTCGACCCGTCGCGGCACCCGAAGGCCGGCGAGCTCCGCGCCTACGTCCGCTCGCTCGGGAGCGCGGCCGCCGCCGAGGCCGAGGCCGCGACGAAGATGCTCTTCGACCAGAGCGAGCGCCTCACCAAGATCAGCGGCGGCACCTCGCGGCGCTGGAGCGAGGGCGAGCACCGGTACCTCGCGAACGTGCGCCCGGACAACGCGACGCGCGTCCTCATCGACCTCGAGACGCAGCTCTGGATCACCCACGTGGTCGACCGCGCCGCGAAGACCTGCAAGCAGATCCTCGCGCACCCCGATCCCACCGGGCAGCAGCGCAAGCTGATCGAGGAGAGCACGCCGATCGACTGTGCGGCGCTCGCCGGCGATCGCGACCTCGGTCCGGCGGTGGCGGCGCTGCGCGGGCCCTGAGGCCGTCGACCGCGCCCAGCGCCGCCGCAGCCGGAGCCGCACGCCGCGGAGCGGCGCGCACCAGTCCAGGAGGACGCCGCGAGCTGGGACGGCGCCTCCGAGCACTGGGTCTCCGGCCCGACCTGCGTGTAGCCCGCGTCGCGGCGCGGCGCCCCGCGCGCGTCCCGGGGATCGGGCCCTTCCGGAGGCGGCCGGCGGACCGGCCCGCTCCGCGGGCTTCGCGCGGCGCGGCCGAGGGGCCAACCCTCGGCCATGGAGATCAAGCCCGCCGCCGTCGCGATCCCGAAATCGACCGATCACCTCGAGCAGGGGAAGTACGGGCCGATCTTCCCGAAGACGCCCGCCTGCCACGGCTTCACCATCGTCGCCCACGTGAAGCCCGGCCGCGGCGACGCGATGCGCGCCTACGGCGTGCGGCTCGCCAAGGCGCTCGAGCCGAACCCGTACATCCTCGCGCCGCTGAAGCTCCATTACCTGCGCTGGGTGCTCTTCGACCAGGACACCCGGTTCATGTACCAGGGCATCTTCGACACCGACTTCGACAAGTACACCGAGGACGCGGTCGTCCTCTTCCGGCAGACCGGCATCGACACCGCGTTCGAGAACCTCGTCGGGTTCCCGCAGGACTGGAAGACGAACACGCCGGCGTTCGTGAAGTTCCTCCGCGATCACCAGTGCCCGAGCTTCCTCGAGTACGGCGAGTACCCGTACTTCACGAGCGACGAGATCAAGAAGGCGCTCAAGATCAAGGCCGCGCTCACCGAGATGCTCGAGCAGCTCCAGTAGCGGCCATGGGCGAGCGACCCACGGCGCGGACGTACAACCAGGACCACCGGCCGCGGCCGTACACGCGGGGCCGCCGCCGCGCCAGCGTCTACGTCGCGTGGAGCTACCCCGGCGAGGCGAACCGCGATCCGCGCACGCTCGACAACCGCTTCTCCACGATGACCGAGGTGCGCCGCGTCTTCTGGCCGGCGTACGAGGCCCCGCAGTGGAGCGACCCGAACCGCTTCCAGCAGGGCATCGCGGGATCGCTCGAGCTCTTCTTCTGGGCGTGGGTGCGGTTCCAGCGCGTCGTCGAGGAGGTCACCGGGCACCCGGTGCCGGTCTTCCAGCGCGTCGACCAGGCGGGCTTCGCGCTGCCGCTCGACGAGCGCGTCCTCGGCGACTGCGACACGCTCTTCCTGTTCGGCCTCGACCACCTGGTCACCGGGCAGCTCCCGTCGACGGAGGAGCTCGAGGCGATCCGCGCGTTCCTGCGGCGCGAGGGCACCTGCCTCGTGATCGGCCCGCACCACGACGTGGGCCGCGCCGAGGACGACCGCGAGCGCGAGCTCGAGCACCGCCACCACGGCGACGCGCTCGTGCCGCGGCAGCAGCGCTTCGGAGGCTACACGCGGGCCGTGCTCGAGGCGCTCGGGGTCCCGGTGGAGAACCGGTGGGGGCTCCGGCCCGCGGTGGTGGCGGAGCCCGCGACGTCGCTCGACCAGGCCGGCTGGCTCACGGGCACCGCGCCCGCCGGCCGCATCGCGTCGCTGTCGATCGCCCGCGACCTCGACACGCGCGGCTTCCTCGAGGGCGTCCGCAACTTCAACTTCCACATGCACCTGCCGCACTACGCGGTCACCGGCGGCGACGCGCGCACGGTCCGCGTCCTCGCGCGGCAGCCGGTCGATCTCTCGCGCCCGCACCCGTTCACGAACGCCGGCAACCGCGAGCTCAACGCCTTCGTCTGGGCGCCGCCGTCCGGCGACCGTGCCGGCGACGTGCTCGTCGCGGACTCCACGATCTTCAGCACGCTCTTCGGCGCCGACGAGAGCCTCGAGCGCTTCTGGAAGAACCTCGTCCGGGCCTGACGTGCTCGAGCTCGACGACATCCAGAGCGGCGTGCTCCGGCCGCGGCCCTCGCCCTCCGCGGCGACGTACCTGCTCTTCCGGATCGACGACCGCCGCGACGGCCGCGCGCTCATGGGCCGCCTCGCGGGGCTCGTCGCGTCGGCGGCGCACCCGACGAGCCCCGCCGCCGAAACCTGGGTGAGCGCCTCGCTCACGTTCCCCGGCCTCGTCGCGCTCGGCGTCCCGCAGGCGTCGCTCGACTCGTTCCCGTGGGAGCTGCGCCAGGGCATGGCCGCCCGCGCGCGGGCGCTCGGGGACGACGGCGAGAGCGCGCCCGAGCGCTGGGAGAGGCCGCTCGGCACCGACGAGGTGCACCTCGTCGTCACCGGCCTCGCGCCCGATCGCGCGCGGCTCGACGCCGCCGTGGACCGCGCCCGCGTCGCCCTCGGCGCCTACCCGCGGGCGCGCGAGATCTGGCGCCAGGACTGCCACGTGCTCCCGAGCGGCCGCGAGCCGTTCGGCTACCGCGACGGGATCGGCTTCCCGGCGGTGAAGGGCAGCGGCATCCCCGGCACCAACACCCACGAGGCGCCGTTCGAGCCCGGCGAGTTCGTCCTCGGCTACCGCGACGAGACGGGCGGGTCGCCGCCGCTCCCGCAGCCCGAGGTGCTGGGCAAGAACGGCACCTACGTCGCCTTCCGCAAGCTGCACCAGCGCGTCGCCGCGTACCGGCGTTGGCTCCGCGACAACGCCCGCGGCGCCGACGACGAGGAGCTCCTCGCCGCGAAGCTCATGGGCCGGTGGCGGAGCGGGGCGCCGCTCGCGCGCTGCCCGCTCCACGACGATCCGGCGCTCGGCGCCGATCCGCTGCGCAACAACGACTTCGTCTTCGAGGACGACGCGATCGGCTACAAGACGCCGCCCGCCTCCCACGTGCGCCGCGCGAACCCGCGGGACGCCCGCGTCGCCGGCGTGGTGCGGCTCCACCGGATGATCCGCCGCGGGACCGCCTACGGCCCCGAGCTGCCGCCGGGCGTGCTCGAGGACGACGGCGTCGACCGCGGCCTCATGTTCGCGTTCGTCGGCGCGCACCTCGGCCGGCAGTTCGAGTTCGTCCAGTCGGAGTGGGTGAACGGCGGCGACTTCCTCGGCCTCGGCGACGTGAAGGACCCGGTCGCCGGCGCCCACGACGGCGACGGCACCTTCGCGATCCCGCGCAAGCCGATCCCGCGGCGCGTCTCCGGGCTCTCGCGCTTCGTCGTCACCCGCGGCGGCGCCTACACGTTCATGCCGGGCCTGCGGGCGATGCGCTGGCTCTCCGAGCTCACCACGTGACCGTCGACGTGCTCGTGATCGGCGGCGGGCCCGCGGGCCTCGTCGCCGCGCTGCGAGCGGGCGACCTCGGCGCGCGCACGATGCTCGTCACCCGCGGCCCGCTCGGCGGCATGGCGGCCCACGACGGACCGGTGCCGGTGCGCACCCTCGCCCACGCCGCGCGGCTCCTCCGCGACGCGCGGCAGCTCGGCCGCTACGGCATCACGGTGTCCGAGCCCGTCCTCGACTACGCGAGGCTCCTCGCCCGCGTCCGCGAGGTGGTGCGGGACGTCCGCGAGCGCGCCGTGCTGCGGCCGCAGCTCGAGCGCGCCGGCGTCGAGGTCCACGAGCGCACCGGCGTCGCCCGCTTCGTCGATCCGCACACGGTGGCGACGCAGAGCGGGCTGCGGTTCCGTCCGCGGCGCGTCGTCGTCTGCACCGGCGGCGTGAGCCGGCGGCTGGACGTGCCCGGGGCCGAGCTCACCGCGACGCCGGCCGACGCGTTCTCCCTCTCGGAGGTGCCGCCCTCGATGATCGTCGTGGGCGGCGGCGCCACCGGCGTGCAGGTCGCGTCGATCTTCGCGGCGTTCGGCACGCGCGTCTCGCTCTTCCAGGCCGCGGCGCGCCTCGTGGACGGCGAGGACGAGGCCGTCTCCGCGGCGGTCGCGTCCTCGTTCCGCGAGGCCGGGATCGCCGTGCACGAGGGCTTCGGCCGGATCGAGTCCTTCGCCCGCACGGCGGCCGGCGTCCGGATGACGTGGGCGAAGGACGGCGTCCGCGGCACGGCGGAGGCCGCGCTCGTCGTGCTCGCGATCGGCTGGGTCGCCGACACCGCGCCCCTCGCGCTCGACGTCGCCGGCGTCGAGCTCGACGCTCGGGGCTTCGTCCGCGTCGACCGGCGCCTCCGGACCACGGCGGCCCACGTCTTCGCCGCCGGCGACGTGACCGGCCGCCGCATGCTCGTCCCGCAGGCGATCCAGGACGGCTTCGTCGCCGGCACGAACGCGGCGGGCGGCCCCGAGACGCTCGCCGCCGATCCGGTGACGCCGATCGGCAGCTTCACCGACCCCGAGTACGCGCAGGCCGGCCTCACCGAGACGGCGGCCCGCGCTTCCCACGACGTGGTGGTGGCGGTCGCCTTCTACGACGAGACCACGCGCACCATCGTCGACGGCCGCACCACCGGCTTCTGCAAGCTCGTCGTCGACAAGGCGACACGCACGATCCTCGGCTGCCACGTCGTCGGCGAGCGCGCCGTCGACCTCGTCCAGGCCGCCTCGATCGCCATCGCCGCGCGGATGCCCGTCGACGAGCTCGCCCGCCTGCCGCTCTCGTTCCCGACCTACACCGGCAACCTCGGCCGCGCCGCCGCCGTCGCCGCGCGCAAGCTCACCCGGGGCGAGGGCACGCCGCCGGTCTGACCGCGCCCACGCGAGCGTCGGCACCTCGCTGCCGCGCTCGAGGCCGCCGAGGTGGCGCCCTGCCGAGAGGCGTCCCTGCCATGGTGACCGCGACACCCGAGGCGCGCCCCGCTTGCCCCGCCCCCGCGCCGGGTGTTCCATGCGCCCCGTGTGCACGTTCGTGATCTTCCACCGCGTCCACGCCGAGCACCCGCTCCTCGTCGGCGCGACCCGGGACGAGCTCTACGCCCGCGAGGCGGCCGGACCGGCCGTGCTCCGCGACGCGCCGCGGATCGCCGGCGGCCGCGACCTCGCCCGCGGCGGCACGTGGATGGGCGTCGCCGCGGGCGGGCTCTTCGTGGGGCTCACCAACCAGCGCACCTTCCGCGCGCCCGATCCGGGCCTCGGCTCCCGCGGCGAGGTGGTGCTGCGGGCGCTCGAGGCCGGGAGCGTCGCCGGCGTCGACGGCGTGCTCGCGGCCCTCGACGTCCGCACGGTCGCCTCGTTCAACCTCCTCTACGGAGACGGCGCGACCGCGAAGGTCGCCTACGCCCGTCGAGAGGCGGCCTCGCTCGAGGTGCACGAGCTGTCGCCCGGCCTCCACGTGCTCCCGAACGACCGGCTCGGCTCGCCGGAGTTCCCGAAGGTCGACCGCGCCCTCGCCCTCGCCCGCCCGCTCCTCCAGGCCCGCGGCGCCGCGCTCGAGGAGGGCCTGGCGCGCGTGCTCGCCGATCACGATCGGCCGCCGCTCGCGCACGTGGCCCAGCCGCCCGAGGGGGCGCCGTTCGACCACGCGATCGCCCGCGAGCTCCAGGCGATCTGCATCCACACGCCGCTCTACGGCACCCGCTCGGCGACGATCGCCGCGGTCGAGCCGGGGCGCGTCGCGCGTTACCTCTTCGCCGACGGCCCGCCGTGCACCTCGCCCTTCCGCGACTACACTCCGCTCGCGAACGGTGCCTAGGATCCGCGGCCCCCTCCCGGAGCGAACGCCCATGCCGAAGCCGAAGCCCGTGCTGCTCTGCGTCCTCGACGGCTGGGGGCTGCGCGAGGAGCGCGAGGGCAACGCCATCCTCCTCGCCGGCACGCCGGTCACCGACCGCTGGACCGAGCGCATGCCGCACGGGCGGCTCTTCACCTCGGGCCTGGCCGTCGGCCTGCCCGAGGGGCAGATGGGCAACTCCGAGGTCGGCCACACCAACCTCGGCGCGGGCCGGGTCGTCTACCAGGACCTGGTGCGGCTGAACCGCGCCATCGAGGACGGCAGCTTCGCGAAGAACGAGGTGCTGGTCTCGGCGTGCCGCGCCGCGAAGGCGAACGGCGCCGCGCTGCACCTGCTCGGCCTGCTCTCCGACGGCGGGGTGCACTCGCAGCAGGCGCACCTCGAGGCGCTGCTCCGGCTCGCCGAGCGCGAGGGCGTGCCGCGGGTGCTCGTGCACGCCTTCCTCGACGGCCGCGACACCCCGCCGAAGAGCGGCAGGGGCTACGTCGAGCGGCTCGCCGAGTTCCTGCGGCAGGAGGCGCCGCACGCGCAGGTGGCGACGATCGGCGGCCGCTACTTCGGCATGGACCGCGACAAGCGCTGGGACCGGGTGCTGCTCGCCTACGCGGCGATCGTCCGCGGCGAGGGCGCCACCGCGCGCTTCCCGCTCGAGGCGGTGGACGCCGCCTACGCCCGCGGCGAGACCGACGAGTTCGTGAAGCCGACGGTGATCGTCGGCGGCGACGGCAAGCCGGTGGGGCCGATGCGCGACGGCGACGCCGCGATCTTCTTCAACTTCCGCGCCGACCGCGCCCGCGAGATCACCCAGCTGCTCGCCTTCGAGAAGGCGCCGGAGGGCGTCGAGCGTCCGCCCCGGCCGAAGCTCTCGTTCTACGGCTGCATGACCGAGTACAAGGCCGAGTTCGGCCTGCCGGTCGCGTACCCGCCGGAGCAGCCGACGCGGATCCTCCCGGAGCTCGTCGCCGAGGCGGGGCTCTCGCAGTTCCGCTGTGCGGAGACCGAGAAGTACGCCCACGTCACCTTCTTCTTCAACGGCGGCCGGGAGGTCGTCTTCCCCGGCGAGGTGCGCGAGCTGGTGCAGAGCCCGCGCGAGGTGAAGACCTACGACGAGAAGCCGGAGATGAGCGCCGCGGAGGTGACCGACAAGCTCGTCGCCGCGATCGCCTCGAAGCAGTACGGGTTCATCCTCTGCAACTACGCGAACCCCGACATGGTCGGCCACACCGGGAAGCTCGAGCCGACCATGGCGGCGATCCGCTGCGTCGACGCTTGCCTCGGGCGCCTCGAGAAGGCGTGCCGGGAGGCGGGCATGGCGATGATCGTCACCGCCGACCACGGCAACGCCGAGCAGATGATCGACCCGGCCACCGGCGGTCCGCAGACGGCGCACACCACGCTGCCGGTCCCGATCTGGCTCGTCGATCCGGAGCTCGCCGGCGCCAGGCTGCGAGAGGGGATCCTCGCCGACGTGGCGCCGACGGTGCTCCAGGTGATGGGGCTCCCGCAGCCGAAGGAGATGGGCGGCAAGCCGCTCATCGCGCGATGAAGGAGCCGGGGGGCGTCGAACAGGTGCTGTCGTCGGGCGAGCTGCTCGAGCGGGTCTTCGAGAAGAGCCCGATCGGGATCCTGATGCTCGACGGGGAGCGGCGCATCCTGCGCGCGAACCTCGCCTTCGCCTCCATGCTCGGGATGGACGTCGCGCAGGTCTGCGGCAGGACGATCGCCGAGCTGACCCACCCCGACGACGAGTCGGAGGACCGCGCGTACATCGAGCGCCTCCGCGTCGGCCGCGAGCTCTCGCCGCGGCGCAAGCGCTACCTGCACGCGAGCGGCGAGGTGGTCTGGGCCGAGGTCACCGGCGGCGTCGTCTCCGGGCCGGACGGCGCGCCGCGGGCCCTGTTCGCGCTGGTGCAGGATCTCCGCGATCGGCGCGAGACCGAGGAGCGGCTGCGGGCGAGCGAGGAGCGGCTCGTCCTCGCCCAGCGCGCCTCCGGCTCCGGCTCCTGGGACTGGGACGTCGTCCACGACCGGGTCGTCTGGTCGGAGAGCATGTGGTCGCTCTACGGCGTCGAGCCCTCCGACGCGCCGACGACCCTCGCGGCCTACGCCGCGCTCGTGCCGCCCGACGACCTCGAGCACCTCCAGGAGAGCCTGCGGCGCTCGATCGAGGAGGGCGCGCCCTACGAGTTCACGCACCGGCGCATCCTGCCCTCGGGCGAGACGCGCTGGTTCGCCGGTCGTGGCGAGGTGCTGCGGGACGCGGGCGGCCGCCCGGTCCGCATGCTGGGCACGGTCCAGGACGTGAC
>CAZDGH010000073.1:0-11571 GCA_964504805.1 uncultured Myxococcales bacterium
GCGGGCCGGCGGCGCTGCCGGTGGTGCCGTGACGCCGCGCGCTCGCGGCGCACGGGCCGGCGGCGCTCTCGACCGTCCCTGACGCGCGGCGCGCACGGCAGGCGGGCCGGCGCCGCTCCCGATCGACCCTGAAGCACCGCGCGCGGAGCACGCACGCCGGCGCCGCTCCCGGCCTGCCGTGACACGGTGCGCGCGAGCCCCCGCCGGAGCGAGCGGGAATGCGCCGCGCCGGCACCCGGTTCGGCGGCGCATGCGGAGGGGGCTCGTCGCCGGAGGGACCGCCTGCCTCGCCTTGGCGCTCGCCGGCGCCGCGGCGGTCGAGCACGGTCACGCCTCCGATCGCGAGGCGCTGGTCGCGCTCGCCGAGGAGCTCGGCGCCGCACGCGGGCCCACGACCCCGGACTCGTACTACGCGCGCGCGTTCGCGGGCTACGCGCTCCTCGCCGAGGCGCGCGCCGATCCCGCCTTCGCGCCCGAGGCGGCGAGGCGCGTCGACGCCCTCGTCGCCGCGATCCTCCGCATGCCGCACGCGAAGCGCTTCGGCACCGGCGAGGTGACGGTCGCGGGCCGGCGCCTCTCGTCTTCCGCGGTGCTCCGCGGGCACCTCGCGCTCCTGCTCGTCGGACGCCGCTCGATCGCGCCGCTCCCGCCCGCGCAGGAGCCGCTCGAGGACGCTCTCGTGCGCGGCCTCGCCAGGGACGTCCTCGCCGACCCGAACCACCTGCTCCCGTCGTACGGCCGCCGCACCTGGCCCGCCGACAACGAAGTCGTCCTCGCGGCGCTGCGCCTCGCCTCGCGCGACCGCCCGGAGCTCGCCCCCGCCGCCGACGCGCTCGCAGGCGCGCTCGCCTCGCTCGAGCGGGACGGCCTGCCGCCGTCCGAGGTCGACCCCGACCGGCTCGCCGGCAAGGACGTGCCGCGCGGGTGCGCGCTCTCGTGGTCGGTCGGCTTCCGCGCGCTCCACGACCGCGCCGCCGCCGCCGCGCTCTGGTCGCGCTACCGCGACGCCCACTGGGTCCGCCTCGGCCCGGTGGTGGGCCTGCGCGAGTGGCCGCGGGGCGTCGACCGCAAGGGCGACTGGGACTCCGGCCCGATCGTCCTCGGGATCGGCACCGCCGCGAGCGGCCTCGGCCTCTCGGGCAGCCGCCTCGCCGGCGCCGAGGTCGATCACCTCGAGCTGCGCAACGCCGCGCTCCTCGCCGGCGTCGCCGCCGTCGAGCGCCAGCGCGGCAAGGAGCACCTGCCCCGCGCCCTCGCGCTCTGGGGGCGCCTCGCCCGCCCGTTCTGACGCTCGAGCCGGAGCCCGGACCCCGGAGCCCTACGGCACGAACGGATGGGGCTCCTCGAACGGCCCCACCCCCGGCCCGAACACGCCCACCGCGAGCACCACCGCGGTGGCGCCCGCCGCGAGCCAGAGCGTGCGCCGCTCGATCGGCTTGCCGCGGGCGGGGCGCTTCGAGGCGTCCGGGTAGAAGAAGTCGTCCGAGAAGAAGAGCGGCTGGTAGGCGAGGAAGAGCGTGCCCGCGAACGTCGCCACCGCCGCGCTCGCCGCGTACGCCGGCCCGACCCGGCCGAGGAGGGAGCTCGCGGTGACGAGGCCGGAGCCGAGCAGGTACGGCCCGAGGGTGAGCGACCACTGGCGCGAGGCGCGCTCGTCGGGGTCGGCGCCGAGGAGCGGCTCGGCGAGGCGGTTCCCGAGGAAGAGCGTGCCGGCCGTCAGGCCGAGGCCCGCGGCGCTCAGGCCGAGTTGCCACGGGAGCGGCTCGGCGACGCCGCGGAGCGCGCCCTGGCTGCCGAAGTCGCCGGCGGGGACCCACGGGCCGACCATGAGGTAGCCGCCCGCCTGGTAGAGGTTCACCAGGCTGCCGAGCCACAGCGCGAAGTACGCCGCGCCGTCGTCGGGCGGCGCGAGGGCGAGGCCGGCCGCGAGGCCCCCTCCGACGGCGAGGTTCGCCGTCGCGCCGCCGACGCTGACGAGCCGCGCGCCGCCGCCGGAGAGCGCGCCGTCGCAGCCGGCGACCGCGAGCGAGAGGCCGGCGGGGCTGCCTCCGGCGGCGAGGCAGCCGCCCTCGTGGCCGAGGCCCTCGTGCACGAGCGAGGTGCCGACGTACGTGACCGCCGCGATCGAGAGCACGGTCGGGACGTCGGTCTCGAGCTCGTCCGCCGCGGCCGGCGCCGCGAGCACGACGAGCGCGAGCGCGACGAGCGACCTCACGCCCGCCGCGCCGCCTTGCCGGTGGGCGCGTGGACGTCGCCCTCCCAGGGCGGCGGCGACACCGCGCCGGGCTCGTTCGCCGCGGAGAGCGCGCTCTTGGCGGCGACGAGCAGCTCGTCGGTCGAGCCGGCGTCGCGGGGGAACTCGGCGACACCGGCGCGGCCGACGACGCCGCTCGGCGCGCCGTCGAGCTTGCGCTGCGCCATGCCGGCGAGGGCGCGGCGCGCCTTCTCCAGCGCGCCCTCGCGGTTCGTCTCCGGCATCAGGACGAGGACGTCCTCGCCGCCGATGCGCGCGGCGATGTCGGAGCCGCGGAAGCGCAGCTCGGCGTCGGGCGAGCCCGAGTCCATCAGCGTGGCGAGCTGCCGGAGGACGCCGTCGTTCATCTGCCCGGCGACGTCGAGGCGGAAGAGGATCGCCGCGAGCGGCAGCGAGAGCCGCTGCGCCCGCGCCACCTCGCGCCGGAGGAACTGCTCGACGTAGCGGCGGTTGTAGAGGCCGGTGGTCGGATCGACGAGCGCCACCTCGCGCTCGCGCCTGAGCGCCCGCGCCACGGTGATCGCCTGCTGCGCCGCGAGCGCCACCTGCCGGAGGCCCGCCGTGGCCCGGGCCTGGGCGTCGGCCTCGTCGGGGAGGAGCGCCATCAGCACGCCCGCGAGCTTCCAGTCCACCAGCACCGGCGCGCCGAAGATCGCGCCCGAGCCGAGCGAGAGCCGCGCCGGCTCGAGCCGCGGGTGCAGGCGGCCGCGCCGCACGTCGCCGGCGATGGCGTCGGCCTCGCCCTCGTCGAGCGTCACCGCCGCGGGCGGCTTCGCGACGTTGCTCCAGGCGGTGCACGAGAAGGCGTGGCCGTCCTCGCCGAGCTCCATGTAGAGGGCGCGGCCCGTCTCGGCGCACTGCGCGGCGCCGATGGTGGCGGCCTCGACGATCTCCGAGGGATCGGCGCGGCCCACGAGCTCGGAGCCGAGGCGGAACGCCTTCTGCGCCGACAGGTACGCGAGCTCGACGCGGCGCACGCCGTCCTCGAGCTCCTTGTTCTTCCGCGCCAGCTCCTCGACGAGCCGCTCGTTCTCCGAGGTGAGCCGCACCTTCTCGCGGGCCCGGCGGATCACCAGCTCGAGCTCGTCGGGCCCCTGGAACGGCTTCAGGAGGAAGTCGAAGGCGCCGAGCTTGAGCGCGGCGATCGCCTTCTCGGCGTTCGCCACCGCGGTCATCACCACGACCTCGGTCCGCGGCGCGGCCTTCCGGCACAGCTCGAGCAGCTTCAGGCCGTCGAGGCCGGGCAGGTGCAGGTCGGCGACCAGCACGTCGCGCGGGTGCTCCATCGCGCGCTGCAGCGCCTCCTCGCCGTTCGAGACCAGCTCGAAGGGATGCCCGGAGGTGGAGAGCATGGCGCGGATGAGCTCGCGCTGGGCGGGATCGTCCTCGACGACGAGGACCGGGGCTTTCGAGTTCATCGAGGCCGCCGATGGTAACAGAGGGGCGCCGTGCTACGGTCCGGCCCGTGCCCGCGGCCGATCGCCGGATGGCCCCGCCCGCCGCGGCGGCGGACGTGCCTGCCCCGGCCGTGCCCTGGCCGAAGCGGGCGCGGCGCACCCTTCGCTACCTCGCCATCCGCGCGGCGCTCTTCCTCGTGCGCGTCCTCCCGCTCGGCGTCGCCCGCGCCCTCGGGCGGCTCGGCGGCGCGCTGGCGGCGCGGCTCCTCGGCCGCGACCGGCGGCTCGCGCTCGCCCACCTCGACCAGGCGCTGCCCGAGCTCGGGCGGGCGCGGCACGAGGCGATCGTCCGCGAGATGTTCCGCGGCTTCGGCGAGATGGCCGCCGAGCTCGCGCTCGTGCACCGTCTCGACCGGGACCTCCTCTCCTACGTGGAGGTGCCGCCCGAGGACGAGCAGCGCCTCCGCGACGCCGTCGCCGGCGGCCGCGGCGCGATCGTGGTCACCGGCCACATCGGGAGCTGGGAGCTGCTCTTCCGCCGCTTCGTCCGCGCCGGCTTCCCGGCGTACGCGGTGGGCAAGGAGAGCCACGACCCGCGGCTCACCGCGCTCGTCGACCGCCTCCGCGGCGAGGGCCGGACGATCTGGCGCGGCCAGGAGGGCGCGGCGAAGCAGCTGCTCAAGGTGCTCCGCGGCTCCGGCGTGCTGGCGATGCTCATCGACCAGGACACGAAGGTGCAGGGCGTCTTCGTGCCCTTCTTCGGCGAGCCCGCGCACACCCCGCGCGCCGCTGCGGACCTCGCGCTCCGGAGCGGCGCCGTCGTGCTCGCCGCCTTCATCCACCGGAAGCCGGGCGGGGGCCACCGCGTCTCGCTGCGCCCCGTGCCGCACGGCGAGCCCACGGGCGATCGCGAGGCCGACACGGTCGCGCTCACCGCGGCGATGACGGCGGCGATCGAGGCCGAGATCCGCGCGGTGCCGGCGGACTGGGTCTGGCACCACCGCCGCTGGAAGACCCGCCCGCCCGCTTGATCGCCGGGCGTGCGCCCGGCCGATCGCGACCCGTGAAACCGCCGCGAAACCGGGCACGGAACGCCTCGTTGCGGGGTTGTCAAGCAAGGACCGTGCCTCTTTTCCGCTCGGGGCCTTTACCTTGCGCGCGGGCCGGTGTTAGCGTCGTTCTGCACGGACGGTGCCATCCATCGAGGCTCTCAACACCTTGGCAACCTGGCGAATCAATAGGGGATTTTGGGTGCCCGCCGCGGCTGGCGCGCTCCTTGCGGCGCTCGGCGCCTGCGAGGCGCCGAAGGCCCGTGAGCCGGCGCCCACCCCCGCGATCGTGCTCCAGGGCGTGCAGCTCATCCACCACCGCCCCGACGGTACGGTTTCGATCGCCCGGGCCGAGGAGGTGACGTACCGGCGCGACTCCGGCGACGTCGCCGCCACCCGCCTCGACGCCCAGCTCCCGCCCTCCGGCCGCGTCGGGCGCGGCGGCGTGCACGTCGTCGCCGATCGCGGCGCGGGCAGCCTCGCGAAGCAGGTCGGCACGCTCGAGGGCGGCGTGGTCGCCGAGACGCCCGCCGGCGACCGGGTGGTGACGTCCGAGGCGAGCTACGACGGCGCGTCCGGCCTCGTCTTCGCCGAGGCGCCGGTGCACGCCGAGGGCCCGGGCTACGCGATCGCCGCCCGCACCTACGCGCTCGAGCTCGAGACGCAGCGGCTCACCCTCGGCGGCGGCGTCGACGTCCGCTCCGGAGCGAAGCCGTGACCGGCCTCCTCCTCGCCGCGGCGCTCGCCGCCACCGCCGCGGAGCCGCCCGCGACCACCGACATCGACCTCCGCAGCGAGACCCTGGTCGTCGAGCACGCGAAGAAGCAGGCGGTGTTCGGCGGCGGCGTCACCGCGGTCCGCGGCGGCCTGGTGCTGCGCTGCCCCACGGTGGTCGCGCTCTACGACGACTCGTCGCGGGTGAAGACGGTGACCTGCGACGGCCCGGTCACCGCCTCCGATCACGGCCGGACGATGACCGCCGGCAAGGGCACCTTCGACATCCTCACCGGGACGCTGCTCCTCGAGGGCGAGCCCACGCTCGTCGACGGCGAGCGCCGCCTCGTCGGCGAGCTGCTCACCTACGTCGTCGCCACCGGCATGGCCGAGCTCACCCGCGCCCGCGCCACGCTCCCGTCGAAGGACGTCGCCGCGGCGCCGGCGATCGCCGGCCGCGGGCCGCTCGCGGTGCAGGCCGAGAAGGCCGCCTACGACCTCGACGAGCGCACCGCGACCTTCGCGGGCGCGGTCACCGCCACGAGAGGCGACCTCGTCCTCCACGCGCCGCGGCTCGTCACGCACCTCGACGAGCAGGGCAACGTGGAGCGCGCCGTCTCCGGCGGCGGCCGCGTCACCGTGGTGCAGCGCGACCGCCGCGCCACCGCCGGCAAGGCCGTCTTCCTCGGCGGTGCCGGCAAGCTGGTGCTCGAGGGCGAGCCCGAGGTCACCGAGAAGGACTCGAGCCTCGCCGGGGAGAAGGTCACCTTCCTCCTCGGCGAGGACCGCGTCGAGGTGGAGAAGCCGCGGGCGAGCTTCCCGCTCCGGGGGACGCCGTGACCGCGAGCGTGCTCCGGGCCGAGGGCCTCGAGAAGAGCTACCGCGGCCGCAAGGTCGTCGACGGCGTCTCGCTCGACGTCCGTCCCGGCGAGGTCGTCGGGCTCCTCGGCCCGAACGGCGCCGGCAAGTCGACCTCGTTCAACATGGTGGTCGGCATGGTGCGGCCCGACGCCGGCAAGGTCACCGTCGGCGACGAGGACGTGACCCGGCTGCCGATGTACCGCCGGGCGCGGAAGGGCGTCGGCTACCTGCCGCAGGACGCCTCGATCTTCCGCAAGCTCACCGTGCGGCAGAACTTCCAGGCGGTGCTCGAGGGGCTGCCGCTCGGCAAGGCCGAGCGCGACGCCCGCTGCGAGCAGCTCCTGAACGAGTTCAAGCTGGAGAAGGTCGGCGACTCGAAGGGCGAGACGCTCTCCGGCGGCGAGCGGCGGCGCTGCGAGATCGCCCGCAGCCTCATCCCCAGCCCGACCTTCATCCTCTTCGACGAGCCGTTCGCCGGCGTCGACCCGATCAACGTCGGCGAGATCCAGAAGCAGGTCGCGGACCTCAAGGGCCGCGGCCTCGGCGTCCTGATCACCGATCACAACGTCCGCGAGACGCTCGGCATCTGCGACCGGGCCTACATCATCGCGGCGGGGAAGATCCTCGAGGAGGGAACGCCGGAGCAGATCGCGGCGAGCCCGAAGGCGAGGGCCATGTACCTGGGGGAGAACTTCCGCCTCTGAAAGGGGGCACGCCCCCGACGCGCCTACCCGGCGCGGGCGGGGGGACCTAGACTCGGTGGCGTCCTGCAGAGCCGGCGCCACCCGAAGGATCCGAAGGGGTAGCGATGTCGCTCGAGCTCAAGCAGCACATGAAGCTGTCGCAGCAGCTGGTGATGACCCCCCAGCTGCAGCAGGCGATCAAGCTCCTCCAGCTCTCCCGGATGGAGCTGCAGGAGCTGATCCGCGAGGAGATCGAGAAGAACCCGCTCCTCGAGGAGCCCGCCGAGGGCGACGGCGAGGGGCCGGCCGGGGCCAAGGAGGGCCCGTCGATCGACCACGTCGAGCAGTCGCTCGCGCCCGCCGAGCCGCCGAAGGAGAAGGCCGAGGAGGTGAAGAGCGAGGGCTCGAACGAGATCGACTGGGACGACTACCTCAACAACTACCAGCTGACCGGGCCGTCGGCGCCGTCGAACAAGGGCAACGTCGCCACCGACGACATGCCGTCGTACCAGGACCAGATGGTGAAGAAGGGCTCGCTCTTCGATCACCTCGCCTGGCAGATCCGCCTCGCCGACTTCACCGAGGACGAGGAGGCGGTGGCGTTCCTCGTCCTCGGCAACCTCGACGACGGCGGCTACCTCCGGCTCGAGGGCGTCGAGGGCGATCCGCTGATCGTCATCGCGCGGGAGGCCGGCGTCTCCCACGACGTCGCGGCCCACGCGCTCAAGAAGCTGCAGAAGCTCGACCCGCCGGGCGTCTGCGCCCGCGACCTGCAGGAGTGCCTCCTGCTCCAGGCCCGCGCCCTCGGCTGCGAGGGCGGCGTCGTCGGCCAGATCATCAAGCGGCACATGAAGCTGCTCGAGGCGCGGAACCTCCCCGCGATCGAGAAGGCGATGAAGGTGCCGCTGGCGGAGGTGGTGGCGGCGGCGAAGGTGATCTCGGAGATGGATCCGAGGCCGGGGCGCCACTACAACGAGGAGGAGCCGCAGTACATCACCCCCGACGTCTACGTGCACAAGGTCGGGGACAAGTACATGGTCGTCCTCAACGACGACGGCCTCTCCAAGCTCCGCATCTCCTCGCACTACCGGAACGCGCTCAAGACCGGCGAGGCGAAGCAGGGCCAGGCCAAGGAGTACATCCAGGACAAGATGCGCTCGGCGGTGTGGCTCATCCGCTCCATCCACCAGCGGCAGCGGACGATCCACAAGGTCACCGAGTCGATCGTCAAGTTCCAGCAGGAGTTCTTCGACAAGGGCATCGCCCACCTCAAGCCGCTCATCCTCAAGGACGTGGCCGAGGACATCGGGATGCACGAGTCGACCGTGTCGCGCGTCACCACCAACAAGTACGTGCACACGCCGCAGGGCATCTTCGAGCTCAAGTACTTCTTCAACTCGGGCATCTCGAAGACCGGCGGCGACGAGGTCGCGAGCGAAGCGGTCAAGAACGAGATCAAGCACATCGTCGCGGCCGAGGACTCGAAGAACCCGTACTCGGATCAGAAGATCGTGGAGATCCTCCGGAGCCGCGGCATCGAGATCGCGCGGCGCACGGTGGCGAAGTACCGCGAGGTCCTGAACATCCTGCCGTCGTCGAAGCGCAAGGCGTACTTCTAGGAGGCTGCCGCGTGGGCGTCGACATCACCTTCCGCAACCTGGGACCGTCGGACTCGATCAAGGACTACGTCGCCGAGAAGGTCGCGAAGGTGAACAAGTACCTCGACCAGGACGCAGAGGCGCACGTCGTCCTCTCGCTCGACCGGTACGTGCACCTCGCGGAGATCTCGATCCACGCCGGGCGCTACCACCTCCGCGGCCGCGAGAAGAGCGAGGACATGTACGCCTCGATCGACCTGGCGATGGACAAGATCGAGCGGCAGCTCCGGCGCTACAAGGAGCGGATCAAGAACCGCCAGCACGCGGTGCACCACGGGCAGGACGTGGTGGAGGCGCACGTGCGCCACGACGTGCTCGACGCCGGCTCGGTCGAGGAGGCGAAGCCGCGGATCATCCGGACCAGCGAGTTCACCGCCAAGCCGATGAGCGTCGAGGAGGCGGTGATGCAGATGGACCTGCTCGACAACGAGTTCCTGGTGTTCACCAACGCGGAGAGCCGCGAGGTGAACGTCGTCTACCGCCGCAAGGACGGGAACTACGGGTTGATCGAGGCTCGGACGAAGTAGTAGACGGCTGCACCCGCGGGGCGCGCCCACATGAAGATCGCCGAGTTCCTCCCGAAAGACGCCGTGGTCGCCGACCTCGCCGCCACCGACAAGCGTGGCGTGCTGGCCGAGCTGTGCGGCCCGCTCGCCGGCAAGACGCCCGGCGTCGACGCCAAGAAGCTCCTCGACGTGCTGCTCGAGCGCGAGAAGCTCGGCTCGACCGGGATCGGCGAGGGCGTCGCCATCCCGCACGGCAAGCTCGCCGGGCTGCCCGCGCTCGTCGCCTGCTTCGGCCGCTCGACCCGCGGCGTGGACTTCGAGGCCATCGACGGCAAGCCGACCCACCTGTTCTTCGCGCTCTTCGCGCCGGAGAACTCGGCGGGCATCCACCTGAAGGCGCTCGCCCGGATCAGCCGGCTCTTCAAGAACGCCGCCTTCCGGCAGGCGATCCTCGCGGCCCCGGACGCGGCGGCGATCCACGAGCTGATCGCCGGCGAGGACGCGAAGTACTAGCCGGAGCGCCGTCCCGGCTTCCGGCCGGGCCCGCTCCCGCTGTAGCGTTCGGCGCGTGTCCCTGGCCTCCTCCGTCCTCCTGGTCGACGACGACCCGGCGATGCTCGCGCTCGTCGAGTCGGTCGTCCGCGACGCGGGGCTGAGCGTGGTGTCGGCGCGGTCGGCGGAGGAGGCGCTCCGGCTCTGCGAGTCCGAGGCGCCGCGCGCCGCCATCGTCGACGGGCTCCTCCCCGGGATGCGCGGCGACGAGCTGTGCAAGCGGCTCCGCTCGAGGTGGCCGAAGGACGTGCTCCCGCTGGCGTTCCTCTCGGCGTTCTTCCGCGACCTGAAGAGCTACGGCTATCTCACCCGCGAGTGCGGCGTCGACGTGGTGCTGCACAAGCCGATCGAGCAGCACGAGCTCCGGAGCGCGCTCGGGCAGCTGCCGGGCCTCGCGGCGGACGCCGATCCCGACGCCCTCGACGGCGGGATGAACGAGGACCTCGCGCAGCTCCTCGCCGACTACCTGCAGAGCGCGAAGGACAAGGTGCTCGCGATGCGCGCCGGCCTCGAGCGGCTCGGCGGGCCGGACGAGCCGGCGACCCTGGACGCGCTCCGCACCGAGGCGCACCGGTTCCGGGGCTCGGGGGCGTCGTTCGGGATCCCCGAGGTGTCGCGGCTCGGCGGCGAGATCGAGGACCTGCTCCGGGCGGGGCCGCTCCCGCTCCCGGCGGCGGCGCGCGGGAGGCTCGAGGGCCTCGTCGAGGCGCTCGGCGGCGCGCTGCTCCGGGCGACGGGGATCGCGCCGATCCACGTGCGGGCCGACGAGGCGGGCTCGCCGAAGCTGCTCCTGGTGGACGGCGCGTCCGAGCTCGCGGCCTCGGCCGCGACCGCCGCCGCGGCGGGCCGCGCCCTCCGCGTCTTCTCGGACCCCGAGGCCGCGTTCGAGTCGGCCCGGGCCGACGCCCCGGACGTGACCTTCGTGGCCATGGACCGCGCCGACCTCGACGGCGGCGCGGCGTGGCGCAAGCTGCTCGGCGCCGCGGTCGGCCGCGTCGCGCTGGTGGTGGGCGCGATGCCGCTCGAGGAGCGCGTCGCCACCGTGCGGGCGGGGATCGCCGGGCACGTGCCGCGGCCCGCCGACGCCGAGGGCCTGTTCCGCTTCGCCCGCGAGCTCGCCCGGCCGAAGCGGGGCGCGCGGATCCTCGCCCTCGACGACGACCGGATCTCGCTGGCGATCCTCGCCGAGACGCTGGCGCCGCACGACGTCGACGTGGAGCCGTGCCGGAGCCCCGAGGAGCTGTTCGAGGCGCTCGAGCGCAGCTCGCCGTCGCTGGTGGTGCTCGACGTGGTGGTGCCGCGCTTCTCCGGCCTCGAGCTGCTCCGGACCATCCGCGCCGATCCGATCCACGGCGTCCTCCCGGCCGTGGTCGTCTCCTCGCAGGCGGAGCAGAAGGACCGGCTCGCCGCGTTCGACGCCGGCGCCGACGACTTCGTGGCGAAGCCGTTCCACACCGAGGAGCTCGCGGCGCGGATCCTCGTGCACCTCGCCCGGCACCACCGCGAGCAGCGGGCGCTCCTGCACGACCGGCTCACCGGCGCGTTCCGCCGCCCGGCCCTGGTCGAGGCCGCCGAGCGCGGCATCGCCCTGGCGCGGCGCAGCGGCCGGCCGCTGGCGGTGCTCGTCGTCGACTGGGACGCCGACCAGGCGCGGCGGGCCCACGGCCGCCTCGTCGCCGACGCCGTCACCGCGGCGCTCGGCGCGCAGCTCGAGGCCGCCTTCCGCCGGAGCGACCTCGTCGCCCGCATCGGCGAGGGCCGCTTCGCCGTCCTCCTCCACGACGCCACCGCCGAGGACGCCCGCCGCCTGCTCGCCGCCGAGCTCGACGCCTTCCGCGGCCGTACCTTCGCGGGCGGCCTCGCCTCGACGGTGAGCTGGCCCACGACCCACCTGCTG
>CAZDGH010000073.1:11581-16835 GCA_964504805.1 uncultured Myxococcales bacterium
TCCCGCGCCCGTACCTGCGCGGGCGCCCACCCCCCCGCCGCCCGCGGCCCCGCCGCCTGGTCCCCGGCGGGGGGCGGCGGCGCGGCGGCGCTGCTGGAGGCGGCGGAGAGGCAAGTGCCTTTGTTGCTGCGGTAGGCCGGAGCAGCAGGCTCCAGGCTCCAGGCTTCAGGCTCCAGCCGGCGGCGGGGTGTCAGCCGCCTGCGCCGCCGCTGCCGTCGACGCAGGCGGACGGGGTGCAGCCGCAGCCGCCGTCGCCGCACTCGCAGACGGCGCCGGTGCCGCAGACCTCCTCGCCGTCGCCGGCGCTGCAGAAGATCGTGCAGAAGTGGGCGTTCGGGTCGCCGAGGATGGCGCACAGCGTGGCGTCGGTGCCGGCGCAGTCGTCGAGCGACGAGCAGAACTTCCCGACGCCCTTCTCGTTGCCCACGTCGCACGGCTGCCCGCAGATCGACTCCGGCAGCGGCTCGCACCCGGCGCCCCCGCCGCCGCCGCCTCCCGCACCGCCGGCGCCACCTCCACCACCGCCGTCGCCGCCGCCGTCGTCAGCGCCACCACCGCAACCGACGACCGCCAGCAACGCCGCCACGCAGAGCACGCGACCCGACGCCCGCAGCCCGAAGCGAAGCGCCTGCCGCCCGATGGCCGGAGCCTGGAGCCTGGAGCCTGGAGCCCGCCTCCCCCGGAGCCTGGAGCCTGGAGCCTGCCTCTTCAATCCCCCCCGCACGTCCACGTCTCCTCCCCCTCCCAAGCCGGGAAGTAATAGCCGTACGTCGCGCACATCTCCTTCGGGAACGCGAGCGTCTCGCCCGTGTCGTTCTTCCAGGCGCAGGTGGTGCGGATCTGGTCGCCGGCGTGGAGGACGAGCGGCGCGTCGGCGGAGAACTCGCGGACCTCCGGCTCGTCGCGCATCCAGGTCTGCCAGGGGTCGATGTCGATCATCGGCGCGAGGGCGTCGGGCGGGCCGGCCTCGGCGCGGAAGCGCGTGCCCCACTCGTGCATGTGCGGGCCCATGAGCAGCACGTTCATCTCCTGCGGCACGGTGCAGGTGATGCTGCTCTCCACCTCGACGCCGTCGCCGGGCAGCGAGAAGGCGACGTTGCCGTGGCCGAAGAAGGCGGCGAGCGTCTCCACCTCGGCCGGCTCGAGCGTCGCCACGTGGGCGACGTCGCGCAGGCGCACCGGCTTGTCGTGGGTGTTGACGACGTGCTGCTGGAGGACGAGCTGGGTGCCGGCCGGGACGCGCACCGCCATCCCCGCGGGGAAGCGCTCGAGGCCGAAGTTCACGCTCGACATCACCGGGACCAGGGTCACCATGTCGTTCAGCGCGGTGCAGTCGCGGAGCGTGCCCGCCGGCTCGGCGATCACCGAGCGGAAGAGGATGAGGTGGTGGCCGGTGCCGCCCTGGAAGCTCGTGAGCCCGTTCACGAGCAGGTCCTCCCCGGTCGGCTCGAGGAAGTAGCAGGTCTGCACCTCGGTGGCGGCCGGCACCACCACCTCGGGGAACGAGAGCTCGAGCGCGCCGGCCGGCAGCGCCGGGACCGTGGGGAAGTCCTCGATCGCGTCGTCTCCCGGGGCGCCGCCGTCGTCGGTCGCGGCCTCGCCGCCGCAGGCCGCGGCCAGCGCCGCGAGCAGGTAGAGCCAGGTCTTCCGCATCGGTCGCTCCGGAAGCAGCGCGACCGGCCCACCGGCGGACGAGCCACACCGCCGGACCGCGAGAGCCGAGTCGACGCGCGCCAGGGTGGAGAGGCTCGAGGAGGCGCGGATGATGCGGAACGCCCCTCCCGCCTGTCAACCGAGGCCCCGGCGCGCTTGACCCGGGGGTGTGCTTGCGGGAAACCTCCGCCGCGGATGGACTCGATCAAGGTCGCGCGGCTGCTCGAGGAGGAGGACTTCGACCTCCGCCTCACCCTGCTCGCGGGGCGGTCCGGCCTCGATCGGCGCATCAGCCACAACCGGGTGCAGAAGCACGGCCTCGCCCTCGCCGGCTTCTTCCGTCACATCCACCCCGAGCGCATCCAGGTCTTCGGCAACACCGAGCTCGAGTTCTTCGGGACGCTCTCGCCGCAGCGGCAGGTCGAGGTCGCCGACGGCTTCTTCGCCCAGCCGCTCGCCTGCGTGATCGTCACCAAGGGCCTGCAGGTGCCGGCCTCGATGCTGGAGGCGGCGGAGCGGAACGGCTGCCCGCTGATGGTGTCGTCGCACCTCTCCTCGACCTTCATCGTCCGGATCCAGGACTTCCTCGAGGAGGCGCTCACCGCCTCGACGTCGCTGCACGGCGTGCTGCTCGACGTCTTCGGGATCGGGATCCTGCTCCTCGGCAAGAGCGGCATCGGCAAGAGCGAGTGCGCGCTCGACCTGGTGATGAAGGGCCACCGCCTGGTCGCCGACGACATCGTCGACATCAAGCGGAAGAAGCGCGACTCGGTCTACGGCTCGGGCTCCGAGATCATCAAGCACCACATGGAGATCCGGGGCCTCGGCATCATCAACATCAAGGACCTCTTCGGCATCGCCGCGGTCCGCGACCGGAAGAAGATCGAGCTGGTCGTCGAGCTGGTCGAGTGGGACCCGCACACCGAGTACGACCGGCTCGGCATCGAGGAGCGCACCTTCACCATCCTCGACGTGGCGGTGCCGATGCTGGTGGTCCCGGTGCGCCCGGGCCGCAACATGACCACCATCATCGAGGTCGCCGCCCGCAACCAGCTGCTCAAGGTGCAGGGCCACCACTCGGCGCGGGAGTTCCAGGAGCGCCTCAACCGCGAGATCGCCTCGGGCCGCGTCAAGCGCGCGCTCGGCGACGACATCGAATGACCGCCCCCGCCGCCCCGACCCCGCCGCCCTCGATCGTCGTCATCACCGGGATGAGCGGGAGCGGCAAGTCGACCGCCATCCGCGCGCTCGAGGACGCCGGCTTCTTCTGCATCGACAACCTGCCGGTCCCGCTCCTCGGCAAGCTCCTCGAGCTCGCCGGCCACGCCGGCGACATGCGCAAGCTGGCGGTGGTGTGCGACGCCCGCGAGGGGCGCTTCCTCGGCGACTCGCCGAAGATCGTCGCCGACCTCAAGGCGCGCGGCGTCCCGGTGCAGGTGCTCTTCCTCGACTCCACCGACGAGGCGCTGATCCGGCGCTTCTCGGAGACGCGGCGGCGCCACCCGCTCGCGCCCGACGGCACCGTGCCGCTCGGGATCGCCGAGGAGCGCCGGATCCTCTCCGAGCTCCGCGCCCTCGCCGACGAGGTCGTCGACACCTCGGGCCTCAACGCCCACGAGCTGAAGGCGCTGCTCCAGACCCGGTTCGCGTCGGTCGAGCACGGGTCGATGAACGTCTCGGTGCTCTCGTTCGGCTACCGCTACGGCCTGCCGCCGCAGGCGGACCTGGTCGTCGACGTCCGCTTCCTGCCCAACCCGTACTTCGTGCCGGGGATGCGGGAGCGCACCGGCCGCGACGCCGACGTCGCCGCCTACGTGCTCGAGCGCGAGGAGACCCAGGGCTTCCTCGACCGCGTGGTCGACCTGTGCACGTTCCTCCTGCCGCGCTACCGCCGCGAGGGGAAGAGCTACCTCACCGTCGCCGTCGGCTGCACCGGCGGCCGGCACCGCTCCGTGGCGGTCGCCCGCGCCCTCGCCGAGCGGCTGGCCGCCTCGGGCACGGCCGTGCGGCTCTGGGATCGGGACGCCGACAAGGAGTAGGCGGGCGGCCCACCTCGGCTCCTGTACCCGGGCGCGTGGTGGTTATATAAGCCGCACCGGATTGCGCTCGCGTTCCGGGGCCTTGCGGGGGGCCGAGGGAGCCATGGTCGGGGTCGTCATCGCCGGGCACGGCCAGATGGCCGAGGCGCTGGTGCAGGCCGCCGAGGGGATCGTGGGGAAGCTGCCGCAGCTCGCGGTGGTGAACCTCCTCCCCGAGGAGGGCCTGGAGGGCGGCCGCGTCCGGATCTCCGAGGCGGTGAAGCAGGTCGACACCGGCGAGGGCGCGGTGGTGCTCGTCGACATGTTCGGCGGCACGCCCTCGAACTGCTGCCTCTTCCAGCTCGACGCGCGGCCGCTCGAGGTCGTCACCGGCGTGAACCTGCCGATGATCCTGAAGCTCGCCACCGCGCGCACGGACGGGGTGAGCCCCCGGCAGCTCGCCGACGCGCTCGTCGCCCACGGGCAGCGCAACGTGCTCCTCGCCAGCGAGCTCCTCCGCGCGCGGCTGGGTCTGGCAGGCTGAGGCGGTCTCCCCGCCTCCCGGAGCCCCATGATCGCCCTGGTCCGCGTCGACAACCGGCTCATCCACGGCCAGGTCGTCTCGACGTGGATCCCGCACCTGCAGGTGGACGAGGTGGTGGTCGCCGACGAGGAGGCCGCCTCGTCGGCGCTGATGCGCGCGGCGATGACCATGGCGCTGCCGCCGACGCTCGACGTCGCCATCGCGCGGCCGGGCGAGGTCGACTGGTCGAAGCTGGCGAAGAGCGGCAAGCGCGTCCTGGTGCTGGTCCGCGACGTCGCCGACGCGGCCCGGGCGGCCGACGCGGGGCTGCCGCTGGCCCACCTCAACGTGGGCAACGTGCACTTCGGCGAGGGGCGCCGGGCGATCTCGCCGTCGGTGTTCCTCTCCGAGCGCGAGCTGTCGCTGCTCGAGGAGCTCGCCGCGCGCGGCGTCGAGGTCGAGGCGCGGGCGGTGCCGAGCGACGCGGCGCTCGGGCTCCCGGACCTGAAGGCGCGGCTCGAGGCCACCCGGTGATCCTCCCCGGGGGGCTCGAGGTCCTGCTCGCGGCGATCGGCGGCGGGCTCGGCGCGGTGGAGCGGAAGGCCGCGCTCCAGGTGATGCTGTCGCGGCCGATCGTCCTCGGGCCGATCGTCGGCGCCGCGCTCGGCGACCCGATTGGCGGGCTGTTCGTCGGCGCGCCGCTCGAGCTGCTCTGGAGCGGCGCGGCGAACCTCGGCGATCGCAGGGACAGCGGGGGTACCTCGACGGAAACCGCGCTTGCACTGCTCGCGGGAGGCGGGTTGTCGGCGATAAGGTCTCCCAGCGAAGCCTGTCCACCGTCGCCGAGCAGCGCGGCCACCTCGCGCGACGCACGCTCTCGGACGGATTCTCGGAGGTCCCGAATCTGGGCGCTCACGGCGGCTGCGACCGCATCGCGGCTGTCATGGTGCTGAGCAACCATGCGGTCGAGTAGGTGGTAAGTCTCGTCGTCCCAAGCCTCTATCCGCTGCTTCAGGTCGGCCGCCTCCCTCGCCCACTCCGAATCCAGGGCAGTCGTCCA
>CAZDGH010000073.1:16845-17586 GCA_964504805.1 uncultured Myxococcales bacterium
TTTCCTCGCCCGGGAGGGGGGAAAGCCGGCGATGAACGCAAGCCGCGCAAGCATCCTGCCCCGGTTCGGCGCCCGCGAGCGGATGATGCGCTCTGCGTTCTCCAGCAGCCGCTGGTCGAACTCCGCCAGCGAGCGGCGCAGTCTCGCCCGCAGCTCCGCCACATCGGCAGCCGACTCCATGAGCGCGCGACGTTCATAGGCCTCCGTCAGGGAAGCGAGCGTGTAGTTGGTCTGCTCCCGGAGCAGGGCGAGTACCGCCGCAGCCCGCGCCCCTGCTTCCGCCGTGGGCCTTCCTAAGGGCGGAGCCTCCAGGGTTGTACCGGCGCCCTCTATGACGCCTAGCGGTGCTGGGGGCGTGGCGTACCGTCCCGCGCCCGCCCCGGGCAGCGCCGCCCGTGCCCGCTCCAGGTCCACGAACACCGCCTGTTCCGTAGCGCAACCCGCGAGGAGGGCGGCGCTAAGGGTTGTCCCGATCCATGACCTTGACCACTTCATCGGTCACATCGTTTGCGGCGTAGGGTGCGACGTTACTATCGAAGATTAGAGTGAAACCCTGCTGTTTTCCGTACTTGGCTGCCGCTTCGCGCGCCTTTGTGAGGACGCTGGTCTGCTTCTCCTGGGCGCGGGCTTGAAGCTCTTGCGCGAGCGAGTTCTGGATTTGCGGGAGGACGTCCTGGGTAACGCCCGCCAGCGCGGACTTCTCGCTCAGCTCGGTCAGTTCGTCGGGCGTCGGGTTGGTCT
>CAZDGH010000074.1:0-17583 GCA_964504805.1 uncultured Myxococcales bacterium
CGCCGGGACCTCGCGCTGCCGCCCGCGGGCGCGGGCGAGGCAGCCCTTCGCGACCGGGCAGGCGAGGCACGCGGGCTCGCCCGGGCCGCAGAGCGTCGCGCCGAGCTCCATCATCGCCTGGTTGAAGTCGCCGGCCTCGCCGGCGGGGACGATCGCGGACGCGAGCTTCCGGTACCGGGCGAGCGCCGCAGGCTCCCGCGGATCGCCCTCGGTGCAGGTCCAGCGGGCGAGCACCCGCGCCACGTTGCCGTCGACGCACGCCTCGGGGAGCCCGAAGGCGATCGAGGCGACCGCCGCGGTGGTGTACGGGCCGAAGCCGGGCAGCTCGGCGAGCGCGGCGGCGTCGGCGGGGAGCCGGCCGCCATGGCGCTCGACGATCGCCTGCGCGGCGCGGTGCAGGAGCCTCGCGCGGCGGTAGTAGCCGAGGCCGCTCCAGGCGGCGAGCACGTCGTCGAGCGGCGCCGCCGCCAGCGCCTCCACGGTGGGGAAGCGCCCGAGGAACGCGCGGTAGTACGGCTTCACCGTCTCCACCCGCGTCTGCTGCAGCATGATCTCCGAGACCCAGATCGCGTACGGGTCCCGGGTGCGGCGCCACGGCAGGTCGCGGGCGGCGCGGCGGTACCAGGCGAGGAGCGGCGCGACCTGCGACGCCGGCGTCACCGGCCCCCCGGCGTCACCGCGCGCACCACCCGGTCGACGAGGCCCGGCGCGAGGCGGCTCCCGGCCCGGAGCGCCTTGCCGGCGGCGGTGAGCACCACCTCGCGGCGCCCGGCGACGGTCGCGGCGACGAGCGCCTCCGCCACCTTCGCCGCCGGCACCGCCTTCTCCGCCTTCGGGCGCCGGCTCCCGTCGGCGCTCCACGCCACCTCGCGGAAGTCGGTCTCGGTGACGCCGGGCGAGACGACGATCACCTTCACCTCCGGCTCCTCGACCCGGAGCGCGTCGGCGAAGGCGTTCAGCGCCGCCTTGGTGGCGCCGTACGCGCCGCTCCACGGCAGCGCCCGGTGGGCGACCACCGACGAGACCATCACCACCCGCCCGCGCCGCGCCCGGAGGTCGGGGAGGAACGCGGCGACGAGCTCCACCGGCGCGAAGACGTTGAGCGCGAAGAGCTGCTCGAGCGGGCGCCGCGAGAGCGTGCCGACGCCGCCGAAGAGCCCGCGGCCGGCGTTGTTGACGAGCACGTCGCAGGGGCCGAGGCGGTCGTGGACGAGCGACCGGAGCCGCGCCGCCGCGCCCTCCTGCGAGACGTCGAGCGGGATCGCCACCGCGGAAGGCCCGAGCTCCTTCGCCAGGGCCGCGAGCCGGTCGTCGCGCCGGGCCACCAGGGCGACGTTCGCGCCGCGGCGCGCCAGCAGGCGCGCGACCGCCTCGCCGATGCCCGACGAGGCGCCGGTGACGACCACGTTCCTGCCCGCGAGCGAGTACCCCATGGCGCTCCCGTGGCGCGCCCGTGGCGCGGCCGGCACGTGTGGATCCGCCGGGGGGCGGACGCTAGCATGCGCGCCGTGATCCGCCTGCTGTTCCCACCCTCCCTCGGCGAGCTGAAGGCCACGGCCCGCGCCGAGCTGCTCGCGAAGAGCCTCGCCCGCCGCCTCGGGCAGGAGGTGCAGGTCGAGGTCGCCCGCACCTACGAGGAGCTCGAGAAGCGCGTGCTCGCCGACGAGGTGGAGCTCGCCTGGGCGCCGCCGCTCCTGTGCGCCCGCGTCGAGCCGACCGCCCGCGGGATCCTGAAGGCGATCCGCCACGGCCGCGCCAGCTACCGCGCCGCCTTCGTCGGCCGCGCCGGCGAGAGCCTCGACGTCTCGCGGCTCGCCGGGAAGACCGCGGCCTGGGTCGACCCGCTCTCCACCGCCGGCTACCTGCTCCCGCGCGCGCACCTGAAGCTGCTCGGCCAGGATCCCGACAAGGTGCTCGGCGGCCAGCGCTTCCTCGGCTCGTACCGCGACGCGCTCCTCGCGGTGCTCTCCGGCGCCGCCGACTTCGCGTCGATCTACACGCCGGGCGCCGACGAGGCGGCGGTCCGCGGCGGCCTCGCGCAGCACGTCGCCGGCGAGGAGAAGCGCTTCGCCTCGTTCGGCACCACCGCCGAGGCGCCGAACGACGGCCTGGTGGTGACGGCCCGCCTCTCCGCGGCCGAGGCGGAGAAGCTGCTCGAGGCGCTGCTCCCGCTCACCGACGGCTCGAAGGGGCCGACGCTGCTGCTCGAGGTGTGCGACGCGCAGGCGTTCCAGCGCGCCCGCCCCGGCGACTACCGGGTGCTCCGCAGCGCCCGGTGATAGCTTGCGCGGCTCGAAAGGAGCCACGCATGCTCGCCGAAGGAACCCTGAAGGGCCGCACCGCCGTCGTCACCGGCGGCGGCACCGGCATCGGCCTCGCCATCGCCAAGGAGCTGGCGCGCCTCTCCGCCAACGTCGTCGTCGCCAGCCGCAAGGCCGACGTCCTCGAGGCGGCGGTGAAGGAGCTCGAGGGCGTCGCCACCGGCGGCGCCAAGGTCGGCCACGTCGTCCTCGACGTGCGGCAGCCCGAGGCCGTCGAGGCCGCCGCCGCCGAGGTCGCCGCCAAGTACGGCGTCTGCGACCTGCTGGTGAACAACGCCGCCGGCAACTTCGTGGTGCCGGCGAGCGAGCTGTCGGTGAACGGCTGGAAGGCCGTGATCGACATCGTGCTCAACGGCACCTGGTACTGCACCAGCGCCTTCGGCAAGAAGATGATCGAGGCGGGGAAGGGCGGCTCGATCCTCAACATCGTCGCCACCTACGCCTGGACCGGCGGCCCCGGCACCGTCCACTCCGCCGCGGCGAAGGCCGGCGTGCTCTCCATGACGCAGACCCTCGCGGTCGAGTGGGGCAAGTTCCACAAGATCCGCGTCAACGCCATCGCGCCCGGCCCGATCGAGAACACCGGCGGCGCCGACAAGCTCTGGGCGATGCCGGAGGTCGCCAAGGCGGTGAAGGACGAGGTCCCCCTCGACCGCTTCGGCCGCCCCGAGGAGATCGCCTGGGCGGCGAGCTACTTGCTCTCCGACTACGGCGCGTACGTGAACGGCGAGTGCGTCGTCGTCGACGGCGGCAGCTGGCTCAACAAGGGCTTCCTGGCGATGGCCCGCTGACGCCGCGCGCTACTTGGCGCGGAACATCACCCGGAGGCCCGTCACCCACCGCCACTCGCCGGAGATGAGGTCGGGCACCGGGTGGTGGATGGTGACCATCGCGTCGGGGTTGCGCATCTTGATCACCGACGCCTTGCACGGGCCCTTGTCGGCGTAGCGCGGGTCCTTCACGCCGGGGACGTCCTTCGCGTCGCCGAGCTTCGGCGGCTCGCAAGGCCCGTCCTTGGTGACGACCTGCGCCAGGGTCTGGTCCACGTTCGGCATCGCCTTGAAGTGCTCGACCACCTGCTCCGGCGTGCCCTCGTTGAGGAAGAAGTAGGTCCGCGCGCTCGTCCCGAACGGCTCCTTCCGCTCGATGGTCGCCTTGTAGACCTCCGCGGCGCGCTGCACCCGCATCCGCGGCACGTCGAGCGTCGTCCCCGGCGGCAGCTCGAACGGGATGTCCGTCGGCGTCGGCGGCGTGCCGTTCAGCTCCTTCTCGGCGGCCGCGGCGGCGTCCTTGTGGCGGGTGTCGCAGCCGGCCGCGAGCGCGGCGGCGAGGAGGAGCACGGCGAGGAGGCGGAGGCGCATAGGGCCGCGGACCTTAGATCGGGTCCGCCGGGCGGGCAACGCCGCGCGGCAGCGGCGCCCTGCACGTCGGCGGGAGGGGAGTCAGGGCCGGGCGGAGGGGAGCGTGCCGTGGAACTGCGCGATCGGACGGAGGTCGAAGGGCATGCCCAGCTCGACGAAGCGGCTCGACGCGACCATCCCTTCGCTCCGGCCGTCGTCGAACGTGGCGCAGTAGAGGAACAGGCCCTGGTCCTCCACGTTCGAGGGGAAGAGCTCGACGATCCACCCCGACTCCTGCGCCTGCGTCCAGAGGAACTCCGACGTGATCGAGCCGTCGTGAGGCTCCGCGATGCCCACGACCGTCGCGTCCAGCGCGCCGTCGTCGGAGACGACGCGGAGCTCGACCGGGACGTAGAGGTGGTCGTCGCATCGCGTGTCGGTGTGCTGCCGGAACAACACGACCTCGCGCGTGGGCGAGCCCGGTCCGCGCGCGAACCGGAGCTGGACCGTCGAGTCGGGGCGCGCGTCGTGCTCGTAGACGAGCTCCGCGCTCGTGAGCGCTTCGAGCCGCGCAATCACATCGGCACCCGAGCGTCCCGTGGCGTTGCGCTCGGTCCAGTCGACCTCGTGGAGCTCTCGGACGTCGCACGGCACTTCCGGCGGCGGCTCAGGCTCGGGAGGCACGGCGGGGCCGCAACCCGAAACCAGGGCGACCACTGCCATCGCTCTCGACGTCGACATGCGAGTCGAGAGTAGCACCTGATTGCGGAATCCCGCGGGATGGTGATCGATGGTGCCTGCGGTACATTCGCTCATGCCTCGCGTGCGTCGCGCGGCCCGAGGAGCCGCACGTGCCGTAGATGCTCGCAAGGGCGGGCTGCCCATGGAGCCACGCTCGGGCCGGGAGGAACCGTGGGACACCGAGGCAGCACTGGGAACGCCGCGACGATGACCGCCCATGTCCGCGTGACGTCGCTCGGTCTTGCGTGTGCGATGCTCCTGCTCTCCTGCGAGAGATCGCCTGGACCCTCCGAAGAGTGCTCGGACGACGCCGACTGCCCCGCGGAGGCGCCGGCCTGTCTCGACGGACTGTGCTTCGAGTGCGTGGAATCAGCGGACTGCCCCGCAGAGCGACCGAAGTGCATCGGTCTGGAGTGCCAGGCGTGCGGGCCGGCATTCTGCCCCGCGAACACTCCGTACTGCGGCCCCATGGGTGGATGCGCCGAATGCGAGCGCGTCGAGCATTGCCCTTCGGACCTGCCGACTTGCTTCCTCGGCACATGCACGGATACATGCGACAGCGACGAGGGATGCCCGACCGGCTATCGCTGCAGCCAGCACAACTGCATTCGAACGCAGTAGCGTCGACCGCCCATGCCAAGACGACGGCCAGATGAGGGACCCCGGCATCGACGCGGAGTGGCACGTCGCGCACCCCGTAGCGGAGCGGGACCCGTGACGCGGCAAATAGCGATTGCCCTCGTTGCTCTGCTCTGCGCGTGCGCCAGCGGGGCCTGCGACGACTCGCCGACCTCGCCGGGCAGCGAGGACGGCGGTCACGGCGGTGGAAGCGGCGGCAACGCCGGCAATGGCGGCGGCGAAGGCGGCAGCGGCGGCTCCGGCGGCGTTGCAGGCGACGGAGGCGCTGGCGGAGAGGCGGCGGGTGGCGCGGGAGGGACGGCGGGCACCGGCGGCAACGCCGGGAGCGGTGGCGGCGGGAGCGGCGGGAGCGGTGGCGGCGTTGGGGGTGCTGGGGGAGCGGGCGGCGAGACGCCGCTTCGCTGCGCCGATCCTGCCTCGACGGGGCTGCCCTGGCCCGTCGACGACTGCGGGCGCGATGAGCGAGCGACGGAATGGCAGCCTCTCGAGGCGGGTGCGCCGGATGCCGACGGCGGGTTCCTCGTCAGTGCGGCAACCAATGCCTTCCAGAGCGTCGCGGCGGATGGCAAGTACCTCGCTTACGTCGAACGGTTTGGTGCCCTGTGGATCGTGGACCTCGAGAACCGTCGGGTTCGCCCGAGCGAACTCGGGAGGTGCGACGGGCCAAAGAGCATCGACCTCCGCGGGAACCTGCTCGCCTGCGGTCGCGGCGAGTGGAACGGAACGGCAACTGTCGGAAGCCTCCGGTTCCTCGACCTCGACACGGGCGTCTGGGGCGAGGTGCTCCGGCGCGCCCCCGCTGATGGTGACGACACCCCGGCGGACTTCACCTGGATCACGTTCGACGGAGAAAGTATCGCTTGGCTGGAGTGGACTCCGGAGATGCGTCGCCAGACCGGCGCCTACGACCTGCGCGCCCGGCGCCGCATCGAGGTCCCGCACCTGCCGGGCCTCCGTCCTAGCGTCGGCGAGCTCGCCGGCAACGTGCTCGCCGTGCTCGAAGCACGGGCGGACTACGGCTTCGACATCGGGATGCTCGATCTTGCAACCGGGGAGCGCCGCCGCATCACAGACACGCACACCTCGAAGAGCTCACTCGCCACGAACGGCCGGGTCATCGTGTGGACCGAGGATCCCGACGCTCCGCCGGGCGACATCCCCTCGCGGAACATGGACCTCTTCATCCACGACCTCGCGACGGGCGTCACCGAACGACTCGTCTCGGCACCAGGTGCCCAGGAGATCCCCGAGCTGCGGGGCGAATTCCTCTTCTGGACCGACCTGCGAGACGGTGAGTGGGGCGCCCGCGAGATCGAGCGCTCGGACCTGTACTTCATGGACCTCCGCAACCGCGTCGAGGTGAAGCTCACGACCACGCCGCGCCCGCGGGGCACTCCCGTCGTGCTCGACGGCTTCGTCGGCTGGCACGACCTCGAAGACACCTGGTACGACGCCTGGGTCATGCCCTGGACGCCGCCGCAGTGATCGAGCGCGCCAGGCGGCGGGGCGCCTGGCCCGACACGGGCTCTCCACGCGCCTAGTTCGATGGAACGTCGAGCTGGCCCGCATCGTTGCTGCCGAAGCAGCGAAGGGTGCCCGTGGCGTCGAGCCCGCAGGTGTGCTGTCCGCCGACGGCCAGTGCGATCCAGGGTCCTTCGGGCGGCGTAGCCTCGCCGTCCGCGTTGCTCCCCCAGCAGCTTCCGGATCCATCGGCGAGGACCGCGCAGGAGTGGTCGCTCCCTGCGGAGACCTGCAGCGCCCGCCCGGCCGGCGGGTTCTCGTTGAGGAGGCGCGACCGCCCCCAGCAGACCAGCTGATCATCGCGGCCGATCGCGCAGCAGTGCGTGTCTCCGCAGGAAAGAGCCTTGAATTGCCCGGCCGGAGGGTTGGCCCGCCCGTCGAGCGTAAGGCCCCAGCACGCGATGCTGCCGTCCGCGCGGAGCGCGCAGGCGTGGTCGTAGCCAGCGGCGACGAGCTGGAACTCTCCGGGGGGCGCATCGAGCCGTCCGGAGAGCGAGCTACCCCAGCACTGGATCGCATGGTCGGCGGAGACCGCGCAGGTGAATGGTTCGACGGGGTCGGCGCCCGCACTGACCTGGATGTACGCACCTGCCGGCGGCGTCGCCTGGCCTCGGTCATTGCGCCCCCAACACCGGATGCTCGAGGCCTCATCGAGCGCGCACGCGTGGTCGGCGCCGACCGAGAGGCCGGAGAACTGCCCAGGAGGGACGTTCGTCTGGCCGTCGCTGCCCAGCCCCCAGCAGCGGAGGCTGCCGTCTTCCAGCGTGCCGCAGCTGTGGCTGAACCCGGCACCGACCTCGTTGAAGCGAGGCGCGGGCTCGCCGCCGGACCCTCCGGAGCCCGCGTCGCCACCTCCCGTCCCGCCCGATCCGCCGCCCCCGCCGTGGCTCGCCGATCCCCCACGTCCGCCACCCCCATCGCTTCCTGACGGGCCGCCGGTGCCGGGATCCGTGCAGGCGACGACTCCGGCCGCGGCGAGGGCGCACAGCAGCACGAGGAGCATGCTCGCAGTCTGAAGCCGCAACGTGGTCTCCACGGTTCGTGGGTTCGACTCACCCTGCGCTGCGGTCGACTACAACGACATCAGCAGCCGCGACAGGTGCCGCACCGGCGGGCTCCCATGCGCAACCGCCCGGTCGTGGAACCGCCGGAGCGAGAACCGCTCCCCCCACGCCGTGCGGCACTCCTCCCGCAGCGCCCAGACCTCCTGGAACCCGACGAAGTACGTCGACAGCTGCGTCGACGTGAGGCACGCCCGGCGCCACTTCCCGCGCGCCTCCCGCTCCTCCTGGTACGCGCCCTCGGTCATCAGCCGGAGCGCCCCCGCCTCGTCGAGGTCGCCGGCGTGGATGCGGACGTCGAGGAGCGCGTTGGTCACCGCCCGGAGGAAGAACTTCTCGCGGGCGAGGGCGAGCCGTACGTCGCCGTCCAGGAACCCCTCGTCGACCATCATCTTCTCGGTGTAGACGGCCCAGCCCTCGACGAAGGGGCCGTTGTACCAGATGCCCCGCACCTTCGACGGGCAGCGGTTCGCGTGGGCGAGCTGCACGTAGTGCCCCGGCAGCGCCTCGTGGATCGAGAGCAGCCAGAGCTGCCAGCCGTTGTACTCGCGGAGGAAGCTCTCGGCCTGCGCGTCGCTCCACGCGTCGGGAATCGGAGACACGTAGTAGAAGGAGCGCTGCCCGCGGTCGAGCGGCCCCGGCGAGTCGAGCATCGCCGTCGAGACGCCGCGGAGGAACGGCGGCGTCCACTCCACCGCCAGCGGCTCCGCCGGCAGCTCCACCAGCTTCCGCTCCTCGAGGAAGGCCTGGATGCGGGCGAGGTTCCCGCGGCAGGCCTCGAGCAGCCCCTCGCGCGTCGGGTGCTCCGAGGCGATCACGTCGAGGGCGCGCCGCACCCGCTCTCGGCCCTGCAGCTTCGCCTCGCCGGGCGCGTGGGCCTCGAGCACCTTGGCGGAGAGCTCGTCGATCCGCTCCCGCACCTCCTCGAACGCCTCCTGCGCCTGCCGCTCGAGCTCCACGATCGACAGCTCGCTCTGCAGCGCCAGCCGCAGCTTGCGCGCGAAGCAGTCGCGGCCGAGGCGGAAGTCGCCGCTCGCCTTCGGGAGCAGCTCCTCCTTGAGCCAGCGGCCGTACGCGGCGAGCTCGGGGAGCGCGGCCTCGACCGCCGCCCCGACCTCGCCCTCGAGCTTCGTGCCGCGGGCGGCGCCGCGGAGCTCCTCGGCGACGAGCGAGACCAGCCCCTGGTGCTGCTCGACGGCGGTCTCGGCGTGCACCCGCGGCACCCGGGCGAGGTTCCGCCGCGCCTCGGCGAAGAAGCCGGGCAACAGCCGCACCCGCGCCGCCGCGCTCCGCAGCCGCTCCTCGAGCGGCGCGAAGTCGCGGGCGAGGAGGGCGTGGATCGCCGAGCCGGCGAGGTACTCGTAGGTCAGCGGGTTCTGCTCCCACTCGCCGAGCTCGCCGAGCTCGAGGCGGTCGCGGTCGAGCACGTCGAGGAGGATGGCGCGGTCGACCTGCCGGTCGAGGTCGAGCGCCTCCTCGGGCACGCGGGAGAGGTCGTGCCGCGCGGTCTCGAGCCGCGCCCGCTCCCGGGCCAGGCCCGACGCCGAGACGTCCTCGAGCGCCGCGTCGTGCCGGTGCTCGCCCGCCCAGGTGGCGAACGAGGGGCGCTTCTCGAAGGTGGCGGCGACGAGGCGGTCGGTGAGGGCGTCGAACGCGTCGAGGGTCGGGTCGGACATGGACCGGGATGCTACTGCCCCGGCGCGACGCCGGCAGACCCCTGTGGGAGCGAGCGGGCAGGGCGCCGGGCGCGCCCCGTTCGATCCCTTATACTGTCGGCAACGTCCCGGAGCGTGCGATGTCGGAAGAGGTGCGCGGCCCCGCGCCCGCAGCGAGCGAGCCGTCCGCGCCCAACGTCGCGGTCTCGGTGCCCGAGCAGCGGCGGGTGCAGCGGCTCCGCGCGCTGCTCGAGGTGGCGAAGGCGCTCGCCTCCGAGCACGACCTCGACCGGCTCCTCCACATCATCGCCGACGAGGTGAAGAAGGTCGTCGAGGCCGACCGCTGCTCGGTCTTCCTCGTCGACGAGGAGCGCCACGAGATCTGGACCGTGGTCGCCCAGGGCCTCGAGCCGCGGGTGCTGCGGCTGCCGGTGGGCAGCGGCATCGCCGGCTACGTCGCGCTCACCGGCGAGACGGTGAACATCCCCGACTGCTACGCCGACCCGCGCTTCAACCCCGAGGTCGACCGGCAGACCGGCTACCGCACGAAGAACATGCTCTGCGTGCCGATGGTGCGCGCGCGCGGCGACGTCGCCGGGGTGATGGTCGCCATCAACAAGCTCCCGGACGGGCCCTTCAACGTCGAGGACGAGGAGCTGCTCGCGGCGCTGGGCTCGAACGCCGCCACCGCCGTCGACAACGCCCGGCTGCAGGACGAGATCGAGGCGCTGTTCGAGGGCTTCGTGCAGGCGTCGGTGCTCGCCATCGAGTCCCGCGACCCGTCGACCTCCGGCCACTCGGCGCGGGTGGCGGTGCTCACCCTCGGCCTCGCCGACGCGGTGGAGCGCGCGCCGCCGTCGTCGCTGCGCCACCTGCGCTTCGACGCCCAGGCGAAGCGCGAGATCCGGTACGCCGCGCTGCTCCACGACTTCGGCAAGGTCGGCGTCCGCGAGCACGTGCTGGTGAAGGCGAACAAGCTCCACCCCCACGAGCACGAGCTGCTCCGGTCGCGGTTCGAGCTGGTGCGCGCCACCATCGAGCTCGACGCCGCCAGGCGTCGCGCCGCGCTCTTCGCCGACGGCGGCGCCGCCGGCAAGGAGCGCGAGCTCGCCGCCCTCGAGCGCGACGTCCGCGGCCGTCTCGAGGAGCTCGCCCGCTCGTGGGACTTCGTCACCCAGTGCAACCGCCCCACGGTGCTCGCCGAGGGCGACTTCCGCCGGCTCGAGGAGCTCGCCGCGGTGCGCTTCGCCGACCTCGACGCCGTCGCCCGGCCGCTGCTCACCGAGCGCGAGGTGGAGATCCTCTCCATCCGCCGCGGCTCGCTCTCGCCCGAGGAGCGGCGCGAGATCGAGAGCCACGTCGAGCACACCTACCGCTTCCTCGCCCAGATCCCCTGGACGCGCGCGCTCGCCCGCGTCCCGGAGATCGCCTACGCGCACCACGAGAAGCTCGACGGCCAGGGCTACCCGCGGGCGCTGCCCTCCCACCAGATCCCGGTGGAGGCGAAGATGATGACCGTGGCCGACATCTACGACGCCCTCACCGCAGCGGACCGCCCCTACAAGAAGGCGGTCCCCCACGAGAAGGCGCTCGACATCCTCGCCGACGAGGCGAAGCGCGGGCAGCTCGATCCGGAGCTGTTCCAGGTCTTCGTCGAGGCGCGGGTGCACGAGCGCCTCGGACGCTGATGACCCTCCCGATCGCAGGCTGGCGCCCCACGCCCGAAGACACCCCGTTCACGCGCCTCGGCGGCCGGGAGGCGGTGCTCCGCCTCGCCAACCGCTTCTACGACGAGATGGAGGCCCACGAGCCCGCGCTCACCGCGACCCACGAGCGCGACGAGCGCGGCCGCGTCACCGACGAGATGCGCGAGCGCTTCGGCCTCTTCCTGGTGATGTGGCTCGGCGGTCCCCACGACTACCTGGAGAAGCGCGGGCACCCGCGGCTGCGGATGCGCCACGCGACGGTGCCGGTCGACGTCGCCATGCGCGACGCCTGGCTCCGCTCGATGACCCGCGCCCTCGACGCCGAGGGCGTCGGCGGCGGGGTGCGCCAGTTCCTCGACGAGCGCTTCGCCGACGTCGCCAACTTCCTGATCAACAAGGCGTAGGCCGCCCTCCATGCGACCTGTCCTGCGCCTGGTCGCGGTGCTCGCGCTCGCCGCCTGCGGCGGCCCGGAGCCGCTCGACCTCGACGGCGGCCACCCGCCGCAGGGCGACGGCGGCGGCGGCACCGCCTTGCCCCCGGCGTGCGACGAGGGCACCGAGGCGGAGTGCCAGGCCTGCCGCGACGAGGCGATCGACCGCTGCGATCGCACCGAGTGCACGGTGTGGTCGCGCAACGCGCAGGCGTGCCTCGAGCGGAGCGGCTGCGTCCAGGGCGGCGTGATCGACGAGGCCTGCGCGCTCGCGAGCTGCGAGCTCGAGCTCGCGGGCCGGAACCGCTGCGTCCTCGGCTGCCGCTGGTACCACGACTGCGGCGGCTGGAAGGGCGCCTGCGCCGAGGACCCGGCGTCCCACGGCTGCACCGTCTGCACCGTGCGCGGCGAGGACGACTGCCGCTACCGGGAGTGCGTCGTCGAGGGCAGCCCGTGGGAGACCTGCATCCGCCAGCACTCGTGCCACGTCGAGCACGGCGGCGTCATCGACCCCGCGTGCGAGGCGGAGTTCTGCTCCGAGGAGGGCGTGGCGTTCTACGCCTGCCTCGACGCCTGCCCGGCGCTGCTCGTCTGCACCGACGCCACGGCCGAGGACTGAGCTAGCCGCGCTTCGGCTTCGGCTTCGGCTTCGACTTCGGCTTCGGCTTCGGCTTCGCCAGCGGCTTCGGCTTCGCCGGCTTCGGCGCCGCGACCGAGAGCGGCCGCGCCTTCCGCCCGAGGGCGACGATCCGCTCGAAGTGCGCCGGCTCGACCTGCGTCACCGACAGCCGCGAGCCCTGCCGCGTCACCTCGAGGCCGGCGAGCGCCTTCTCGGCCTTGAGGGCGTCGAGGGTCACCGGGCCGGGGAAGCGCTCCACGAACGCGAGCCGCACCGCCGACCAGCGCGGGTCCTCGGCGGTCGCCTTCGGGTCGAAGTACGGCGAGCGGCGGTCGAGCGCCGTCTCGTCCGGGTACGCCGGCCTCGCCACCCGCGCCACGCCGGCGACGCCCGGCGGCTCGGTGCTCGAGTGGTAGAAGAGGACCGGATCGCCGGCCTGCATCGCGCGCAGGTGGTTGCGGGCGAGGTAGTTGCGCACGCCCTCCCACCCGGTCTCGCCGTCCCGCTCCAGGGCCTCGATCGGGTAGACGTCGGGCTCGCTCTTCACCAGCCAGGCGCGGGCGGGCTTCTCGATGGTCGCCATGTGCGCCGCATCCTGCCACGCCGATTGTGCAGCGGGGGCCGCGGACCTACCCTCCGGAGCGTGCGTACCTCCGCCGCCCTCGCCCTCCTCCTCGCGCTCGTACCCGTCACCGCGGCCGCGGACTTCGCCGATCACTGGGCGAACCCCGACGACGCCGGCCGCAAGAAGTCGCCGCGCCGCGGGTTCTCGCGGGTGGCGGTGATCCCGGTCGTCGTCGCCGACATCGACGACGACCTCGAGCTCGACGCGGTGCACGAGCTCTTCGAGGGCGACGGCCCGTCGTCGTTCTCCTCCTACTTCGCGAACCAGTCGCTCGGGACGCTCACGGTGGAGGCGGTGGTGCTCCCGCACGTGGAGCTGCCGACGTGCCCGCTCGATCTCGAGAAGTACCCGAACTGCCGCATCCGCCGCGGCGACCTCTCGGCGGCGTCGGACGGCATCGCGGTGATCGCCCGGGCGCTGCAGCGCGCCGACCTCGCCGGCTGGGACGCGCGCGAGTTCGACCGGAACGGCGCGAACGGCGTGCCCGACGGGATCGTCGACGGGGTCATCCTCCTCACCAACATGCCGTACGGCGGCATCGCGCTGCCGGTCTTCGACCTGAACCGCGGCACCAACCTCGCGGGCGGGGAGGGCGGCAGCTTCTTCGTCGACGGGATCGAGATCCCGATCGTCGCCATCGCCGGCGATCGCTGGACCGCGATCCACGAGTTCGGCCACGTGCTCGGCCTCACCGACCTTTACAACGAGGACGACTCGGCCCACGGCCTGCAGTGGTCGCTGATGGGCGACTGGTTCTACGACCCCGAGGTGCCGCAGCTCGACGCGCCGAGCCGCGTCGCCCTCGGCTGGGCGAACGTGCACACGGTCCGCGGAGAGGAGCGCCTCACCCTCCCGCCGGCGGAGGACTTCGGCGACGTGGTGAAGCTCGGCGCGGGCCCCGAGCACTTCCTGGTCGAGAACCGAGGGCCCGGCCGGGTCTGGGACCGCGCCATGACCGCCCGCGGCCTCGCCGTCTACCACGTCGACCAGACCGAGGGGCCCGTCGGGATCGACGGCGGCTACGCGATCCGGCTGCTCCAGTGCGTCGAGTGCGACCCGTGGCGGCCGTACCTGATGAACGTGCAGGCCGACGGCCTCTTCGAGCTGCAGCGCAAGGAGAAGCGCCACGACGACGAGAACGATCTCTTCCGGGACGGCGACGTGCTGCTGCCGGACCCGGTCGGGATCCCGCTCGGCCCCGAGAGCGCGGTGCTCTCCTCGAACCGCTACGACGGCACCCCGACCGGCATCGAGCTCCGCGACGTCGTCGTCGACGCGGCGACCGGCGCGATCACCTTCACCGCGGTCGGCCCCGAGGTCGATCCCTGCGAGGCGGTGCGCTGCCCGCGCGGCGAGGTGTGCGCCGACGGCGGCTGCGCCCTCCCCGCGACGCCCGGGCCCGGACCGGACGACGGCGGGGCCGCGCCCGCGGACGGCGGCGGCGGCGCGGAGGAGAGCTCGGGCTGCGCCGCCTCGGCGGGCGGCGCCTCGCTCTTCGGCCTGCTCGCCGCGCTCGCGCTGCTCCGCCGTCGGTAGCCGGCGACCGCCGATCCGTACGACACTCCCGTCCATGACCGACGACGGACGGCTCGCCGGCTTCCGCGTGATCTCGCGGCGGAAGCTGCTCGGCCTCGGCCTCGGCGCCACCGGCCTCTTCGCCGTCGGCGGCGCCGGCGGGCTCCTCGCCCTCCGCGGCGCGGCGCCGGAGGTGCCCGGGCTGAAGGTGCTCTCCGCCCACGAGCACCGCACGCTGCGCGCGCTCTTCGACACCATCGTCCCGACCGGCGGCGCGTTCGAGCCGGGCGCCGCGACCTTCGACCTCGCCCGCACCTTCGACGGCTTCCTCGAGGGCGAGCCCGCGGCGAACGTGGGCGACCTGAAGAGCGCGCTCGTGCTCGTCGAGTACGGGCCGCTCCTGTTCGACCGCTCGCTCGCGACGTTCTCGAACCTCGACGCCGCCGCCCGGGCGAAGCACTGGGAGGGCTGGGAGGGGGCCGACGCGCTCCTCCGGCGGCAGGTCGCCCTCGCGTTCCGGAAGTTCGCGCTGATGGTGTTCTACGACCGGCCCGAGGGCTGGGCGGCGGTCGGCTACGACGGCCCGTGGGTGCGCGGGTGATCCGCGATCTCGGCGCGGGGCGGCCGCCGGAGACCGAGCCCTTCGACGTGGTGGTGATCGGCTCCGGCTCGGGCGGCGCCACCGCGGCGCGCGTGCTCGCCGAGGGCGGCCGGCAGGTGCTGGTGCTCGAGGAGGGCGGCGACTTCACCGGCTCGAAGCTCACCCAGCGCGAGTCGGAGATGTACGACCAGCTCTACATGGAGCGGGGCGCGCGGGCGACCGACGACCTCTCGATCACCGTGCTGCAGGGCCGCGTCCTCGGCGGCGGCGGCGTCATCAACGCCTCCGACGTGGTGCCGATCCCCGACGAGGTGCTCCGCCACTGGCAGAAGCACCACGGGCTCGCCGCCTTCTCGCCCGAGGCGCTCCGCCCCCACGCCGACGCCGCCCTCGCCGACCTCTCCGCCTCGCGGATCCAGGACGGCCAGGTGAACGCCGCCAACAAGCTGCTGCAGGCGGGCGCGCAGAAGCTCGGGGTGAAGGGCGAGGTGATGCTGCACAACCGGGTCGGCTGCATCGGCACCGGCACCTGCCTCATCGGCTGCTCCTTCGACGCCAAGCGCAGCCCGCGCCTGGTGGCGGTGCCGGCCGCGGAGAAGGCCGGCGCGGAGTTCTGGATCCGCGCCCGGGCGGTGCGGATCGACGACGCCGACCGGGAGCTGAAGACGGTCGAGGTCCGGATGCTCGACGGGCGCGGCTACCACGAGCGCGGCCAGACCCGCGTCCGGGCGCGCACGGTGATCCTGGCGGCGAACGCGGTGGCGAGCGCGCAGCTCCTCCTCCGGAGCGGCCTCGGCAACGAGCACGTTGGGCGAAACCTCACCCTGCAGCCGCAGCTCCCGGTGGTGGCGCTGTTCGAGCAGGAGGTGCGGGCGTTCCGCGGGATCCCGCAGTCCTATGCGGTCACCGAGTGGGAGCGGCTCGACGAGGAGCGCGGCCTCGGCGGCTTCCGGATCGAGGGGATCATGGGGACGCCGGGCATCGTCGCCTCGCTGCTCCCGCGCACCGGCCACGAGGGCAAGGCGCTGATGACGCGCTACCCGCACCTCGCCGCCTCGCTCTGCCTCTGCCCCGACGCGCCGAGCGGCACGGTGGAGCTCCGCGACGACGGCCGCCCGCGGATCCGCTACGCGCCGACCGCGGAGCTGCACGACCGCTTCCGCGCCGCGGCGAAGGCGGCGGCGCGGCTCTACCTCGCCGCCGGCGCCGCCGAGGTGATCGTCCCGACCTCGCGGCCGGTGCGGATCCGGCGCGAGGCCGACCTCGCCGCGGTGGACGCCCTCGACTTCGCGCCGGCGACGGCGCCGCTCATCTCCGCCCACCAGCAGGGCACGGTGCGGTTCGCGGCGTCGCCGGAGAAGGGCGGCGCCGATCCCGACGGGCAGGTGTGGGGGACGAAGGGCGTCTACGTCTTCGACTCGTCCGGCTACCCGACGACGAGCTCGTCGCACACCATGGCGCCGATCCTCACGACGTCCCGCTACCTGTCGGCCGCGCTCCTCGCCCGGCTCCCTCCGTAGCGCGCCACGGCCACACCCCGAGCCGCCGGGCGCGGCGGCCGAGGGTCACCGCGTCGACGCCGAGGTCGGCGGCCGCCCGACGGAGCACGCCGCCGGCGCGATCGAGCGCGTCGGCGACGAGCCGCCGCTCGACCTCCTCGAGCCGCTCCCGGAGCGTGCCGCCGCCGGACCGCGCCGCCTCGCCCGCCGAGCTCCGCACCAGCGCCTCGGGCAGGTGCGAGGGCCCGACCGTGGCGCCGCGGGCGAGGATCGCCGCGCGCTCCACCACGTTGCGCAGCTCGCGGATGTTCCCCGGCCAGTCGTGGGAGAGGAGCACCGCCTCCGCCTCGGGCGCGAGCGCCGCGCCGCCGTGCTGCGCCAGGAAGTGGCGGGCGAGCGGCAGGATCTCCTCGCGCCGGTGCCGGAGCGGCGGCACGTCCACCGGGAAGGTGGCGAGCCGGTAGTAGAGGTCGCCGCGGAAGCGCCCGTCCCGCACCAGGGCGAGCAGGTCGGCGTTGCTCGCGGCGACGACGCGCACGTCGACGGTGCGCACCCGGGCGCCGCCGACCGGCCGCACCTCGCCGGTCTCGAGCACGCGGAGCAGCTTCGCCTGCAGGGCGGGGGTGGTGTTCTCGATCTCGTCGAGGAACACCGTGCCGCCGTCGGCGAGGAGAAAGAGGCCGGGGTGATCGGCGTGGGCGCCGGTGAAGGCGCCCTTCACGTGGCCGAAGAGCTCGCTCTCGAGCAGCGTCTCCGCGAGCACGCCGCAGTCCTGCACCACGAACGGCGCCGCGGCCCGGTCGCTCCAGCCGTGGAGCTTGCGCGCGAGCACCTCCTTGCCCGAGCCGGTCTCGCCCTGGAGGAGCACGCTCGCCTTGTGCGGCGCCACCTCGCGGAGGAGGCCGAGCACGTGCTGCATCGCCGGGCTCTTCTCGCCCGGGCCGTCGAAGGGCGAAGGCTCGCGTTCGCGCTCGCGCTTCTGCCGGAGCGCCCGCTCGAGCTCGATGGCGAGGCGCGCCTGCTCGGTGCGCAGGCCGCGGTCGCGGCAGGCGTCGAGGAGCGCCGTGGCGCGCTCGTCGTCTCCCGCGTCCTCGGGGAGCGCGCGGAAGATCGCCGCCTCGTTGAAGAGCGGCAGGAGCTCGCAGGCGGGCACCGGGGCGGCGACGACGAGGCGCGGGAGCAGGTCGAACGGGACCTCCTGCCGCCGCGAGGCGAGGCGCGCGAGCGCGGCGCGGGCCTCCGCGGCGGCGCCGGCGACGAGCACCGCGGCGACGTCGCCCCGGGAGGCGAGCTCCTCGGCCTCGGCGGC